>JANNGZ010000331.1:0-54728 GCA_031404155.1 Burkholderiales bacterium | reverse complement strand
ATCCGCCAGCAATAGCTATACGGGCGCGACGACTGTATCCGCTGGCGTTATGGTGTTAGGTAACACAGGCGCGCTTGGAACTTCGTCGGACTTGGCGATCAACGGCGGCAGCCTGGATCTGAACGGTTATAGCCCCACAGTCGGCCTGCTAGGCGGTAGCAGCGTCGGTGTGATTACAACCAGTTCGACCGCCACCAGCACGCTGACGACCCAAAGTGCCAATAACAGCACCTACGCTGGAGTTATCCAGAATGGATCCGGCACCATTGCCCTCAACAAGCAGGGCGCTGGCGCGCTGACGCTTTCCGGTTTCAGCAGTTACAGCGGTGGAACGACCGTGGCGCGCGCAGGGCATTGGCTTCGCCACCGCGCAGCGCATGCTCAACTCCGGTGCCAGCGTGGCGCTGTGGGACATGGACTCGGCCCTGCTCGACGCGGCGCGCAAGGAGCTCTCGGCGCTCGGGCGGGTGAGCACGGTCAAAGTGGAGCTCACCGACGAAGCCGGCGTGGCCCAGGCCACCGCCGCCACGCTGGCCGAGCAGGGCCGCATCGACATCCTGGTCAACAACGCCGGCATCACCGGCGGCAACGCGCCCACCTGGGAGCTGGCGCCGGAGGTCTGGCGGCGCGTCGTCGAGGTGAACCTGATCGCGCCCTACCTGGTCTGCCGCGCGGTGGTGCCGCAGATGCTGAGCCAGGGTTACGGCCGCATCGTCAACATCGCGTCGATCGCCGGCAAGGAAGGCAACCCGAACGCGTCGCACTACAGCGCCAGCAAGGCGGGTTTGATCGCGCTCACCAAGTCGCTCGGCAAGGAGCTGGCCACCAAGGGCGTGCTGGTCAACTGCATCACCCCGGCCGCGGCCCGCACCGCGATGTTCGCCAGCATGACCCAACAGCACATCGACTTCATGCTGAGCAAGATTCCGATGGCGCGCTTTGTCGAGGTCAACGAAATCGCGTCGCTGGTGTCCTGGCTGGCGAGCGAGGATTGTTCCTTCTCCACCGGCGGCGTGTTCGACATTTCGGGCGGGCGCGGCACCTACTGATCGGCGCCCGCCGCTGCTAGCGCGAGGCTCGCTCGACCCCCACGAACCTGAGTCATGCGTCGGCGGGCCCGGCAAAGTCGACTCACACGAACTCGAGCACCGCGTCGATGACGCGCTCCTGCTCTTCGCGCCGAAGGTCGGCAAAGTAGGGCAGGCGCAGTTGCCGATGGCTCAGGTCTTCGGTGACCGGGCAATCGCCTGGCCTTGCGCCGAAGCGCCGGCCCATCTCCGACAGGTGCAGCGGCAGGTAGTGGAAGGTGGCCGCGATGTTCTGTGCCTTCAGGTGCGAGATCAGGGCCTGCCGTTGCCGCGCCGACGGCATCAGCAGGTAGAACATGTGATAGGCCTGTTCGCAATGCGCCGGCACGATGGGCAATTGCACCCCGCGCATGGCAGCCCATTCGGCAAGTTGGGTTGAATAGGTTTGCCAGAGGGCGCGGCGCTGCGCCTGGATCAGGTGCCTGGACTCCAATTGCGCAAGTAGCAGCGCGGCGAGCAGGTCCGACGGCAGGTAGCTCGACCCGACATCGACCCAGGTGTACTTGTCCACCTGGCCGCGATGAAAACGGTTTCGGTTGGTGCCCTTTTCGCGCAGGATTTCCGCCCGCTCGATGAACCGCGGGTCGTTGATCACCAGCGCGCCGCCCTCACCGCAGCTGAAGTTCTTGGTCTCGTGAAAACTCTGCGTGGCCAGCGCGCCGAAGGTGCCCAGCGGCCGCCCCTTGTACGTGCCGAGCAGGCCGTGCGCGTTGTCCTCCACCACCGCGAGGCCATGGCGCGCCGCGATCGCCGCAATGGCGTCCATTTCGCAGGCCACACCCGCGTAGTGCACCACCACCAGCGCCTTGGTGCGGGGTGTGATCAAGCGCTCGATGCGCTGCTCGTCTATGTTGAGGGTGTCGGGCCGGATGTCGCAGAAAACCGGCTTCACGCCGCGCAGCACATAGGCGTTGACGGTCGACGGGAAGGTGAACGACGGGATGATCACCTCGTCGCCGGGCCCCAGCTCCAGCAGCAGCCCGCTCATCTCGAGCGCGTGGGTGCACGAGGTGGTCAGCAGCACCTTCGGCGCGCCCAAGGTGGCTTCGAGAAGCGCGTGGCAACGCTTGGAGAACGGCCCGTCGCCGCACAGGTGCCCACTCTCCAGCGCCAGGCGCGTGTACTGCAGGGCCTGCGGCGCCGCGAACGGCCGGTTGAAGGGCACGCTCGGCGCTGGCGCCCGCATGCGCTCGACCGCCTCGCCATCCCCGCGCAGCCGTGCCGCGGACTGCGCTTGCGCCGTTTCGGAACCGATCGCCATTGAAGCCAAACTCCTCGTAAGTCATGGCTCGACAGACTTTGCCGACGCCGCTGCCGCGATCATCGACGCGGCTGGCGCCGACGCTCACGCCCGAACGAAGGGGTGACGCTCAAACGCGGGGGACGGAGCGCTGCGTGGATGCGGGTTGCGGCGACGAATCGCCAAAGCGATCCCATGAACCCGGGGTGCTGCCGCGCAGAGCCCGGGCCGCAGCCCACCCATACTCGGATGCATCCTCACCCCATCGCACCCCGGCGCGGCGCGTCCAGCCCATGAATACGAGCATCGCTTACCTCGCTCCGGAGTTCCCCGGCCAGACCCACGTCTTCTTGTGGCGCGAGATCAGGGCCTTGGCCGAGCTGGGCATCCACTGCGAGCTGGTCTCGACACGGCGGCCGCCACAAGGGATCGTGTCGCACAGCTGGGCCCTGGAAGCGCAGGGCAACACCACCTACCTGGCGCCGCTGCGGATGTCGTCGCTCGCTGCGTCGCTAGTTGAGTTTCTGCGCGCCGGGCCGCGGGCCTGGTGGCGCTGCCTCAAAGCCGTCGCCCAGGCGCAGGATGTGCCCTTGCGGCAACGCCCGCGCCTGCTGGCCCTGGTGGTGGCCGGCGCCGCGCTGGCCGCGCTCGCTCGCCGGCGCGGCTGGCGGCATGTGCATGTGGCTTCGTGCGCGGACGCGGCCAATGTTGCAATGTTCGCGCGCCTGCTCGGCGGCGCCCGCTACAGCTTGTCGCTGCTCGGGCCCACGCTGGAAGGGTATGGCCCGAACCAGCCGCAAAAGTGGCGCCATGCGTCCTTTGTGCTGGTGATGTCCCGGCTGCTGTACCGCGCCGCCACCGAACGCCTGGCGGGGTCGCTGCCCGCCCTGGTGCGCATCGCGCCGGTGGGCGTGGACCTCGACGAAATCCGGCGCCATGCCCCGTACCAGCCGTGGCGGCGCGGCGAGCTTTGCCGCATCTACAGTTGCGGGCGCCTCAACCCGGTGAAGGGGCATCTGCACCTGATCGAAGCCGTCGAGCTGCTTCGCCAGCGGGGCCTGGACGTGCAGCTTCAGATCGCCGGGGAAGACGAACTCGGGGGCCACGGTTATCGCGGCCAGCTCGAGCGCGCGATCGTCGAGCGTGGGCTCGGCGCCCGCGTGGAACTGCTCGGCGCGGTGTCCGAGGCGAGGCACCGCCAGTGCATGGAGCAGGCACATGTGTTCGCGCTAGCGAGCCTGAACGAAGGCATCTCGGTGGCCATCATGGAGGCCATGGCGATGGAGATGCCGGTGGTGGTGACCGACGTCGGCGGCAACTCCGAGCTGATCGAATCGGGCGTCGACGCAGTCATGGTGCCCGCCGGCCACGGCGGCGCGATGGCCGATGCGCTGGCGTCGGTGCTGGCCGACCCGGACTGGGCGTTGCGCATGGCCCGGTGCTCGCGCCGGAAGGTGGCCGAGCAGTTCAACCACCGCATCAGCGCCGGCGTCCTGGCGGAGTGCCTGGCGGCGATCTCGTCGCGCCCGGCTGCGGCTGCGGGAGCAAGCGGCCGCGGCTGACCGCTTCCGCACCCCCGCCGCAAAGCCTCTCGGCGAAACTCAGTCCCTCGCCTGGGCATGTGCTCGCCATGACCTCAACGTTCAAATTGCTGGCTAACGAATAGCGTTTATCCGACGCAATGCCGCGGCTGATCGAAGGTACCGCGTTGGCTCGCGTCGGGTAAACCGGGTTGGACTGAACCGCCGCGAAAGCGACCCAACTTCCAAGGACCCCCCCGTGCCGGCATCAACAAAGAAGCAGCCCGCGGCGAAAGCCAGGACGTCTGGCTCCCAAAGCACGAGGACCCGAGGCGCCGCCGTGAACACGAAGACGGGCCGGACGACGGGAACCGAGTCTGCCTCGGCGCTGATAGACGCCAGAATCAAGGAGCTGGACGACTGGAGGAGTGAAATGCTCTCCCGGCTTCGCGCCCTGATCAAGCAGGCTGACCCCGAAATGACCGAGGAGTGGAAGTGGAACACGCCGGTCTGGTGGCACCACGGGATCGTCTGCACCGGCGAGACCTACAAGAAAGTGGTGAAAATGACCTTCGCCAAGGGGGCCTCCCTCGCCGACCCCTCACGCCTCTTCAATTCCAGTCTCGATGGGAATGTCAGGCGCGCCATCGACGTCCCCGAAGGCGCCCGGGTTGACGAAGGGGCTCTGAAGGCGCTCATTCGGGCCGCCGTGGCGGCGAACATGTCTTCAGCCCTCGGCAAAGTCGGCCATTGACTCGAAGGGAACCCCACCATGGCTACAGGCACCGTTCGTTTCCACCGTGTTCTTCGTTGCAAGCCCGAGCGGCTCTACCGCGCGTTCCTGGACGCGGGCGCCATGGCCAAGTGGCTGCCGCCGTATGGCTTCACCTGCACGGTGCACCACATGGACGCGCGGGTCGGCGGAACCTACAAGATGTCGTTCACGAACTTCGGAAGCGGCAACCGCCACTCGTTCGGCGGCGAGTACCGCGAACTGGTGCCGAACGAACGGATTCAGTACACGGACAGCTTTGACGATCCCAACCTGCCCGGCGAAATGCGCACCACCATTTCGCTGCGGCAGGTGTCGTGCGGCACGGAGCTCACCATAGTTCAAGAGGGGCTGCCGGAGGTCATTCCGGTCGAGATGTGCTACCTCGGCTGGCAAGAGTCACTCGAGCAACTCGCCAAGCTCGTCGAACCCGAAATCCCGGGCTGAGCCCGGCGAAGCCTGGCCCACTGCAGGGTGCCTGAACGAGGAGCCGGCGGCTTCTCTACAAGCGGCCTTGCTACGCCAAGCAGCCCTGAGGCTTCGGCGGGCGGGTGGTGTTCGCGCGCTGCGCCGTGCCGCCACCGTCCGCCACGCACGGCGGTTGCACCTGGCGGCGCCCGACGCTGTCGCGCGCTCGGCGGCAAGCGGGGGTGCAGCGGTCACGATCACACCAACTCGTTCCAACGGTGTCTTGGCCGCGCCGGCGCGAAGGCGATCGAGCCCAGCCGGACGCGCCCTCTATCGTCGCCCCGGTTGCGCCGGCGCCGTTCGTAGCGGCTAATCGGGCTCGGCGTGCTTCAACGCGGCAAGGAGGCCAGGCTCATGATTCCACCGGAACTCGACTACCACTCGCCAAGCTCCGTGGCTGAGGCGATCAAGCCGCTCGGCGACCCCGCGATATCGATCGCGCTGGACGCCAGATTCGTGATCGAAGGGCCGAAGGGCATACCACGGGTCGCACAGGAGCTTCGTTCGACAAGCTCAGGACGATCTGGAAAACAAGCTCAGCCCGAACGCATCGGCGTGCGTCGTGCATTTGGGAAGGCTCGATAACATGGGCTGCATCCTCAAAGGCGGCGGCGGCCTCTACGCGCGGCTGGTGGTGGGCGCGGTACTGCTCGCCGCGGGTTCCGGCAAGCGGCTCGGCAACAAACCCAAACCACTGCTCGAACTCGGCGGCGTGCCGCTGATCCGCCGCCAGTTGATCGCGCTCTCGGGCGCCGGGGTCGACGAGGTGGTGGTGGTGCTCGGCGACCATGCCGACGCGGTGGAGGCCGCGGTGCGCGACTTCCCGGTCACCCTCGCGCGCAACCCGCGGCCCGACGACGGCCAGCCCTCGTCGGTGCGCATCGGCCTGGAGGCGCTGCACGGCAAGCTCGACGCGGTGATCATCGCGCTGGCCGACCAGCCGCTGATCAACGGCGACGACATCACCGCGTTGATCGGCGCGTTCAAGAAACGCGGCAACACCTCGATGGTGGTGCCGCGGGTGGCGGGCGAGCCCGGCAACCCGGTGATGATGGAAGCCACGCTGCGCGACGAGTGGCTCGCCGGCGACATCAACGCCGCCTGCCGCCGCTGGCGCCAGGAGCACCCCGAGCGGGTGCACTGGTTCGACAGCGACAACACGCGCTACCGCGTCGACATCGACACGCCCGAGGACATGCAGCGCTTCACCGAGCGCACCGGGCACCAACTGCGCTGGCCGGCGTCGGCCGCCGAGGTGTGAGCGCGGGGCGGGTGGTCAATCTGCTCCACGGACTTCCCCTTTCAATGGCTTCAGGTTGATGACTTTGAACACCACCAATCTTGGCGCATCGACGCCGCTGCCCGAAGGTGGGAAGCCCCTTCGCATGCCAAGCGGACCAGCCTCCGGCAGGCCGACTATTTCGAATGTTGCGGCGTCTCAGGACACTGCTCGCTTTAACCGCATCTGATGCCCATCTCCATCGTCCGAGGCGACGCCGAAGTGCTGCGTGGAGTCACGGCCTTTCTGCGGCAACTCGCCGACCTGCGCGACGCCGCCATCGCAGACTTTGCGGCAGCCGCGAAGATGCGCGTGCTGGAACCCGGCGCAAGCTTCTGCGACCAGGGCCAGACGGTGCACGAACTGGGCTATGTCCAGAGCGGCATCGTGCGCTACTTTGTCACCCTGCCCGATGGCAACGAGGCAACCAAGGACTTCAGCTTTGTAGGCGGATTCACGCTGTCGTTCGGCAGCGCGGTCATGCAACGCCCGGGCGCGCTGATGCTCGGCCCCTGACAGGAACTTGGGCTCACTCACCGCGGCTTCGCTCCCGCGATCCGCGTCGGGCGCACATCGTTTGAACGATTGAATGTTTGAATGCTAGGCCGCACCAAACCATCAAGCAGAGCGCCGCATGCCCCCAAGCCACGCCGAATCCGCACTGCACCATGAGCTGATGCAAGCCGCGCTGCAGGCGGCGCAGAGCATCAAACCTCGCGTGCGCGAAATCGAGTTGAACCGTTGCCTGCCGCAGGACATTGCCGAGCAGTTGGCGCAGGCCGGCCTGTACCGCATGCTCACGCCGCGCTGCTATGGCGGCCACGAGGCGCATGTGGTCACCTTTTTCGAAGTGGTCGAAACCCTGGCGCGGCACGAGGCGGCTTCGGCCTGGTGCAGCTTCATCTCGAACACCGCTTGCCTGGTCGCGGCCTACCTGCCGGCCGAGGTGGCCGCGCCGCTTTTTGCGCCAACGAAGCTCAAGGCCGCCGGCGTGCTCGCGCCGCGTGGCAAGGCGGTGCGGGAGACGCAGGACGGCGTCGCGGGATATCGAATCAGCGGGCGCTGGTTCTGGGGCTCGGGCGCCCACAACGCCGACATCGTCATCGGCGGCTGCCTCGTGTTCGGTGCCGACGGCCGGCTGGAGATCGCGGACGGAAGCACCACGCCGACGCTGCTCACCGCGGTGTTCGAGCGCGCGCAGGTGCTGCCGCTCAACAACTGGGACAGCATGGGCTTGTGCGGCACCGGCTCGGGTGAGTTCGAAGTGCAGGGCGTGTTCGTGCCCGCTGCGCGCTGCGCGCAGTTGGCCGGTGGCGCGCTGCTGCCGGGCCCGCTGTACCGCTTCCCGGTCTTCGGCATGCTCGCGATCGGCATCGCGGCGGTGGCCGCGGGCATCGCGCGTGAAGCCATCGGCGCCTTCATCACGCTGGCCACCGAGAAGGTGCCGCAGGCCAGCAGCAGAACCTTGGCGCAGCGCCCGGCCGCGCAGGAGGCGGTGGCGCGCGCCGAGGCCACGCTGCGCGGCGCCCGCGCCTTCCTGCTGGAGGCGATCCATGCTGCCTGGGCCAATGCCGACGCCGGAAACGAAATCCCGCTCGAACAGCGGCGCGACATCCGCCTGGCCGCGACGCATGCCACCCATGCCTGTGCGCAGGTGGTCGACCGGCTCTACACGCTGGCCGGCGGCAGTGCGGTGTTCACCGACTCTCCCTTGCAACGCTGCCTGCGCAACGTGCATGTGGCCACGCAGCACATGATGGTCGCCGAGGCCACCTTCGAACTCACCGGGCGGCTGCTGCTCGGTTTGCCGACCGACGCGGCGCTGCTCTGAGCGCGGTGGCGCAGGCGGCATGCGGCCGGGCTTTACGCTCAATCGGCTTCATGCACACGTGCCTGCGCCCAAGCCCGAGGCGCCGACGCGGGCTTTGACGCACCCCTGCGCGGCGCGGTGCAAAGTCGCCTTGCGCGGGCGGGCCGGCGCCGAGCTGCTTCGGTGCCGAAGCGCACGTGCCGAACAACAACCCGACCGGAGACCGAACTCATGAATCCTTCGACCGTCCCGATGCTGCGCCGCGGCCTGCAGCAAACGCTGTTGGCGCTGGCCACAGCCGCCGCGCTGAGCGCGTTTGCGCACGACGACG
Source organism: Burkholderiales bacterium (assembly GCA_031404155.1). GTDB lineage: Bacteria > Pseudomonadota > Gammaproteobacteria > Burkholderiales > Burkholderiaceae_C > JANNGZ01. Next base: position 46,220 of record JANNGZ010000331.1, on the reverse strand, counting down.
AACACCGCCTCAAGACGCCCGGCACGCCGCCGGGCATCGTGCTGCCGCCCACCACCGAGTTGGTGCCACCGGCGCCTGCCTGGGACGGTGCTGCGTACAAGGGCGGCGTGGTCTCGGTGTCGCACCCGCTGGCGGCGCAGGCCGGTGCGGATGTGCTGGCGCGTGGCGGCAATGCGGTGGATGCCGCCGCTGCGATCCAGTTCATGTTGAACGTGGTCGAGCCGCAGTTCTCCGGCATCGGCGGCGGCGGATTCATGCTGGTGCACCTGGCGCGCCACCACCGCACCTTCGCCGTCGACGCGCGCGAGAAGGCGCCCGCCGCGGCCACGCCCACGCAGTTTGTGATGCCGAGCGTTCCCGCGGCACAGCGCTTCACCATCGCGTCCACCAGCGGCCTCTCGGTCGGTGTGCCGGGCACGCTGGCGGCGCTGGACACCGCGTTGAAGCGCTTCGGCACGATCAAGCTCAGCGAAGCCGTCGAGCCCGCGATCGCGGTGGCCGAGCAGGGTTTTCGCATCAACCGTTTCCTCGCCGCCAACATCGCCGGCGACGGCGGGCGCACCACTTTCCAGCCGGAAACCGCGGCGCTGTTCCGTCCCGGCGGCGTGCCGCTTGCCGAGGGCGCGCTGCTGGTGCAGAGCGACCTGGGCAAGACGCTGCGCCTGATCGCCCAGCACGGCCCGGATGTGTTCTACAAAGGCGAGATTGCGCAGGCGATCGTGAGTGCGCAACTGCGCAGCCGCACCCCGGTGCCGGCCGAAGGCGTGGGGCGCATGACGATGCAGGACCTGGCCGACTACCGCGTGGTGATCCGCGAGCCGGTGGCGGTGAACTACCGCGGCTGGACGGTGGCGGCGATGTCGCCGCCCTCGTCCGGCGGGCTCACCGTGGGCCAGATGCTGCTGATGCTGCAGCGCTTCCCGATCGGCGACGGATCGCAGGGCTACGGCTTCGGCAACCCGAACACACTGCATGTGATGGCCGAGGCGATGCGCCTGGCCTTTGCCGACCGCGCGGTGTGGATGGGCGACGAAGACTTCGTGCCGGTGCCCAAGCTCGGCCTGCTCAACGCGGACTATGTGAAAACACGCGCCGACCTGATCAACCCGACGTCGCGCATGGCCACACCCGCCGCCGCCGGCAACCCGCTGCCCTACGACAGTGCGGCCACCGGCAACAAGAACACGCGCTTTTCGCCCAAGCATGACGAGGACGAGCACCGGCCGTCGCACACCACACATTTTTCGGTGGTGGACAAGTGGGGCAACGTGGTCAGCTACACCACCACCATCGAGGCCACCTGGGGCACCGGCATCACCGTGCCGGGCTACGGCTTCCTGCTCAACAACGAGCTCACCGACTTCAACTTCGACCCGACCCTGAACCCGGCCACCGGCAACCCCGGTGCCAACGACGTGGCCGCCAACAAACGCCCGCGCAGCTCGATGGCCCCGGCCCTCGTCTTCAAGGGCCGCGAGCCGGTGGCCGCCTACGGCTCACCCGGCGGCTCGACGATCATCAACTCGGTGTTGAACCTGACGCTGAACCTGATCGACCACGGCATGTCGATCCAGCAGGCGATCAACGCGCCGCGCTGGTCGGTGACGAGCGCGTTGGGCACGGTCTCCTGCGAGGGCGTGGAGGCCTTCCAGCAACCCAAGTTCAGCATCGCGACGCAGGACACCCTGCGCGGCCTCGGCCACCTGGTGTCCGGTGCCGTGGGCAGCAACGGCTGCACCGCCGCGATAGGCTCGGTGCAGGGCGTGGTGATCGACCTGCGCAGCGGCCGCCAGTACGGCGGCGCCGACCTTCGGCGGGAGGGCACGGTGATCGGGCTCAAGCTGCGCAAGGGGGGCAAGGGCGACAAGGGCGACAAGGGCGACAAGGGCGACGACGATTGATCGTCTGCATCCACAAAGCCCCCGGCTGCGTACTTGCCGCCACCGCGGGCGTGAGGCCGCGGGATCACCACCCGTTCCCAGCCGTCGCGATGCGCGGCGCTGCGGAGCTCAACCCCTGATGAGGAAGCGACCATGAACAAAATCCGCAGAATTCACTCGATCGCCGCCGCTGTTTTGGCGCTGGCTGTCTGGGCGCCCCAGGCGTCGGCAGGGCACCTGAACATCGTGCTGAAGGCCGAACTCGACGGCCGCGAAGAAGTGCGCACCGACGCGCCCTCCAACGCCATCGTCGGCGACCCCGATGGGCGCGCCGAAGCTTATGTGTTCGGCATCGATGGCGACGCGCTCACGCTGTGCTACCTGCTGGTGGACGTGAAGAAAATCGCCGAACTGCCGCTAGCCCCGGGCGGGGGGCGCGCCGCGCATATCCACGAAGGCGCGCGCGGCAGCAACGGTCCGGTGGTGGCCAACCTGGCCTGGCCGCAGGGTGGTCAGGCCGGGGACTGCCTGACCGAGGGCGAGCCGGGCAAGTTCCCCACCGGTGAGCTCGGCATCGTCCAGCGCATCCTGAACAACCCGAAGAAGTTCTACATCAATATCCACAACGCCGAGTACCCGGCGGGCGCAATCCGCGGGCAACTCGCCGACACCGCGGACCATTGACCCGGGCGCGCAGCGGTTCGCACCCGCAAGCGCGACAGCAAGCCCCAGCCACTAGCGCATTCCCAACGGCTTCAGGCTCGCCGCAAGCCGCTCGCGTGCCGCCACCACCGCGGGGTTGCCGCCCGGCAAGCGCTGCGCGATGTGGCCGGCCTCGAAGTGCGGGTGGCGTGCGATGTGTTCGTCGAAGGCTTGCTGCGCCGCGGCGTGCTGCCCGAGTGACTGCAAGGCCGCGGCATGCACCGGCCGCCAACGCAGCCCGGTTGGTCGCGGCGGCGGTCTGGCTCCAGTCGCAGGCCGGCTCGTCGCGGCCGGCCACAACTGCGCCATCGCGAGCCGGTAGCGTCACTCGGCGCGGATCGGGTCGAGCGGGCTCAAGCGCAATGTGCTGCTGCTGATCAGCGCAAGGTGAGCACGCCTCGAGAAAGGTCGAGCAGCTGGCTCAGCGGCGCACGGCGGCTGCGGCTCAGTTCGAAGCACCCGCCTTGGCCGCCGTCCAGCGCTGCAGCTTGTCCCGTGCGCCATTGCGGGCCGGGTCCATCAGCGTGTCGTGGTCGGCGCGCTTGGCGCACAGCTCGATGACGTAGCCGTTGGGGTCGCGGAAATAGATCGAATCGATCATGCCGTGGTCGGAGGGGCCGCGGACTTCGATGCCTTGTTCACGGCCCTTGAGCAGCATGGGCTGCAGGACTTCAGCGCCGACTTCCAGCGCGATGTGCAGGTCGAAGTCGTGTTGCTTCTTGAACTCGAACGGGAAGTCGTCGGTCTCGAAGAAGGCCAGGTGCGAGCCGTCGTCCAGCCGGTAGAAGGTGTGCAGCGTGTTGGTGGCGCGCCCGGTCTTGCTCTCGCCGATCTCCAGCGTGCCCACCAGCGGCAGGCAGAGGAAATCTTCGTAGAACGCCCGGGTCTCTTCGGAGTCGCGGCAGCGGTAGGCGTTGTGGTGCAGTTTGCGGATCATCGCGGGCCCCGTCAGACAGCAACCATCGTCTTGCCCTTGAGCGACGCGGCGTAGCCGTCGATCACCTGGTACACCTGCGGCCAGCTCTTGAGCGCCTTCATGCGGCCGAGCCAGCGCTTCACGTTGGGGTAGGCCGCGAGGTCGCTGCCGATCACCTCGGCCAGCGCCACGTAGGACGCGGCGTGGTAGTCGGCGATGGTGATCGCGTCGCCGCACAGGTAGGGGTTGCCCGGGCCGAGCACATGCTCGTCGAGCACCCCCAGCCAAGCCTGTGCGCGCTCTTTGCCGCGCTCCAGCGTGGCGGTCTGGGCTTCGTCGCTGCGGCGCTTGTGGGTGTCGAAGATCTGCGGGTACACCAGGGCATAGACCAGGTCGCTGCACAGCTGCGTGCTGGTCCAGTCCATGCGCTCGTTGACCCGGGCCCGCTTCTGCAAGTCCTTCGGGTAGGCCGGCGAGTCGATCTTGTCGGCCAGGTACTTCAGGATCGCCGAGTTCTCGGTGAGGATGAAGTCGCCGTCCTCCAACGTGGGAATCAGCTTGTTCGGGTTGATCGCCGCGTAGGGCGGCTGCACATGCTCGCCGGTGAACAGGTCCACCACCTGCATCTCCAGCGGAATGCGGCTTTCGGCGGCAAACAGCATGATCGGGCGGCTGGTGGTCGAGATCGGGTGGTAGTAGAGCTTCATGGTGCTTTTCCTTTTGGCCTTGAAACGTTCGGAGGCAGCGGAACCCTTCGCTCGTCGCCGTGGTGCCAAGACGTCGACGTGAGACGAACGATAGGTGCCTGCGGCGCTGGCGTCCATACCCAGCGCTGCAATCGCCGCACGCAAAAGCCCCGAGCACCAGCTGACCCACCCGGTTCGATCGGGCCAGGCGCAGCGGCTGGCGACGGTGAAATCTACGCCTACCTCACCGTAAACGGCGCCTGATAGGGCCTCCCGAACGCCACACCCGCGACCACGGTGCCCGCCGGCCGCAAGTACATCTTCCCCTCGCGCTTGTTGTTGCGCGTGTCCACAAACGACACCGCGCCTTCGACCACATCGAACATCGACAAATCGGCCGGTGCACCGAGCGCGAGCGTGCCGTGTTTCGGCACCCGCGCGATCACGCGCGCGGGCGTGGCGGTGGTCATGGTGACCACCTGCTCCAGCGTGAATCCCAGGCCGATCATCTTGCTCATCACCCACGGTAGATACGGCATGCCGGGGCTGTTGCCGGAGAAGACGTGGATGTCCGAGGAGATGGTGTCGGGCGGGCAGCCCTGGGCGATGGCGGCTTCGGCCACCGTGTAGTCGAAGCTGCCGCCGCCGTGGCCGATGTCGAAGATGACGCCGCGCTTCTTGGCGGCGAGCGCGGCGGGCAAGAGCTTGCCGTCCTGCACGATGTTGGTGAACTGGCCGGCATTGTTCGGCGCGCCCGAGTAGCAATGGGTGAGCACGTCGCCGGGGCGCAGCAGGTCCAGGATCTGGCTCATCAGCGCGGTGTCGGCCACGCCGCCGATGTGGCACATCACCTTGGCCGGCACGCCGGATTTTTCGCAGGCGGCGATGGCGCGTTTCAGCGGCTCCAGGCCATGGCGCGCGATCACGTTTTCGCTCATGCGCACTTTCACGCCGAGCACCAGGTCGGCGTTTTCGGCCACGGTGCGCGCGGCGGCTTCGGGCTGCGCGTAGTCGATGTTGAACAGTTCGGGCACCGGGAAGCCGGCCAGGCCCGCCACCGCGATATGCACAAACGCAAACTGCCGGGTGCGCGAGGCCGGCACCACAAAGCGGCGGAACGCGGCCATGTTGTTGGCACCCGCGTCACCGGCCGAAACGACGGTGGTCGTGGCCTGGTGCGCCACCAGTTCGTCGGCGGGGATGCCGATCGCAGAACCGTAGGGATAAGTGTGCGCATGCAGGTCGATCAGCCCCGGCGTGACCAGCTTGCCGCCGGCGTCCATCACCCGGTTGGCACGCTCGGGCGCGATGCTCGCGTCCATCGCCTCGATGAGCCCGTAGCGGATGCCGATGTCGCGCTGGCCCTTGAGGTTCTGGCTCGGGTCGAGCACGTTGGCGTTGCGGATCAGCAGGTCGAACTTGTCGTTCGGGCCCATCGCGGCGAGCGCCGCGGTGGGGGCAGCACTGGCAAGGGCCAGCGCGCCGCCGGCTTTCAGCAGGTCACGACGTTGGGTGTTGTGCATCGGGTCTCCTCGGCTTGGGTGTTGTGGGTGGCGGGATTCAAACCGAAGGCGAGCGGGAATGCAACGGCGCGACAAGCATCTTGTTTGCTCCCTCCCCCTTGACGGGGGAGGGTTGGGGTGGGGTGCGTTTTGAGTTGGCCGCTGTAGCGCGACCACCCCCATCCCAACCTTCCCCCGTCAAGGGGGAAGGAGCCAGGCTCGGCTACTTGGTCAACTGCACCAGCGCGATCCGCCGGCGCAAACGCTGCGCTTCGTTCGCATCGCCGGCCTTGTCGGCGAGCAAGGCTTGCACTTCGAGCCAGGCCAGCAGCGGGCGGCGCCAGCCCTGCGCTGACGCGGTGTCGGCCGCCTGGGCGATCAATGCCGGGCTGGCCTTGCCGGCGCGGAACAACACCGCTACCGCGATCAGTCGCGACAGCGGGTCGGCGATGGATTGAACGCTGCCCAGGGTTGCTTGCGGGCCGGCCAGCGCCGCCGCGGCGCCACGTTGCTCGGGCGGCAGTTGGTCGATGTCCGCACGTGGCAACACGCGCGCGGCCAGGTGCTGCGCGTAGGCGCGCTCCGGCGCGGCCGCGTCGGCTTGCAGGCGGTCGAAACCTTCACAGGGCTCGAAGACCAGGCTCGCCACATGCGCCGCGCAGCGCATCAGCTCGGCACGCGCCAGCAGCTCGGGCCGGCCGGTGCGCGCGATATGGCCACGGGCGCGCTCGAACTCAGCCGCCTCGACGCGGCTGTCGCCCTTGAGGTGCGCCGCTACCGCGCGGTCGAGCGCGCTCTTGGCGTCGGCCTGCCAGTCGGGCGGCGGCGGACCGCTGGCGCAGGCGGCGAGCGAAGAGATCAATCCAGAGACGAACACCGCTGCAAACAAGACGCGGAGATACCGGAGGGCTGCGTTTCGGTTCGCGCTCATTACGGTGGTCCATTGCGCTGCGCGCGCATGAAACTCGAGCTGATGCCAAGCGACCGCCGCGGAACTGGCTCTGCCAGGCCGCTGGCGGTGCCCCCTTGAGGGGGAGCGCCGAAGGCGCAACGGGGGTGGTTCACTTCAGCTTCAACTCCGTGTCGCGCGCAAACGGCCATTTGCGGTTCACCTCGTCCACCAGTTGCTCCACCTTGCGCACCGTGGCGTCGACCTCGCTGCGCAGCGCACCGAGGTCGGTGGTGGCGGTGCGGGCATTGGCGGCCACGCCTTGCACCTCGGCCAGCACAACGTCCACTTTCTTGAGCGTGCTGCGCGCGTCGCCGAGCACCGCGTTGAGCTGCATCACCGCGGCCTTGCTTTCGTTCACCACGCCGTCCGGGCCCAGCACCTGCGCGTCGGCCTTGGCGGCGATGCCGTCCAGGCGCGCGAGCAGGGTGTTGGTGCGCGCCAGCGCCGCGTTCACCGAGTCGTTGAGCTTCTTCGCATCCACCGTGTCGCCGAAGAGCGCGCCCGCCGCGCCGCGCGGGCCGGTGGCTTGTTCGGTGATCGTCTGGACATTCGCGAGGCTCTTGGCCAGCGGTGCGTCGGGGGCCGAGAGTTGGGCCAGGTTCTGCATCACCTCGCGCGCCGCGGACACCAGGCGCGGCAGCTCGGCGCTGGTGTCCCCGGCGAGCACCTTGCGCTCGGCGCCGTCGGGCAGCGGCGGGTCGCTGAGCACGCCGCTGTAGGCGCGCAAGGTGGCGCTGCCGACCACGCTGCGAACCAGCGTGAACACGCTGGAGGTGCGCAGCCACTTGGCGTCCTTGCTCGGCACGTCGATCAGGATGCGTGCATTGCCGTCGGCAGCCAGTTCGGTGCGGCGCACACGGCCGATCGGGAAGCCGGCGAAGGTGAGGTCCATGCCCACCCGCACCCCTTCGGCGTCCTCGGCCACCAGCACCAGGCGCTGCGTGCTCTCGAAGGCGCCGCGGGCGTACATCAGGTACAGCGCTGTGGCGCCGACGAGCAGCACGAACAGCGCCAACAGCAGGTAGGCCCTGAATTCGAGCGCGGCCGACGGGCCCGGGCGCGCCGGGCTGGGTGGGCCTGGCGGGTTGGTCGGGCTTGGCGGACCTGGCGGACCTGGCGGGAGTTTGTTGTCGTCCTTCATGCGCGATCAGTGAACGGGATCTCAAGCAAATGTGGCTTCGCCACTTTGCTTGACCCCTGGGGGCGGGAATGACGAAGTCATTTCCTGGGGGTGCTCAGTAATAGTTGCCCACCAGCGAGGCGGCTTCGATGATCAGGATCAGCAGCGACATGCGCACCAGGCCGTGCAGCTCGGCGCTGGTTCGGGCGTTCGGCCGCGGCGTCTCGTCGAGCACCGCGGCAATCGGGGTCAGCGCCACCGTGATGCCGAAGAACAGGATCTTCAGGCTCAGGATCAGCGAGACCGCGGGGTTGAACACCTGGCCCACCGTGTGGGTGTACGCCGCAAAGCCCGAGGTGGTGATGCCGTAAACGGAAACATAGGCCACCAGCAGCGTGACCACGCAGCTCACCGCGGCCAGCAGCAGAGCGCAGAACACACCCGCGGCCACCCGCGGCAGCACCTCGTTGCGCAGCGGGTCGCTGCCCTCGCGCAAGGCGGCCTCCCAGGCGCCTTGGGCCCGCAGCTCGCCGATCTCGGCGGCGTTGGGTAGCGTGCAGCGCAGCGCGGCGAAGAGCGCGGCGGTGAGCGGGATCAGCTCCAGCACCAGCACCCGTACCACCATCTCCAGCGCGTACTGCGACAGGCCGTAGCTCAGTGCGGTGACGAGCACGATGCGGATCACCACCACGCTGATCAAGGTGGTGAGCACGCCGAACCAGAGCAGCACCGGCGCGGTGTCGATGTAAATCTGGCGCGCCAGGGTGCGCCGGCTCTGCGGCGCATACAAGGAAGGCGACAACGCCATCGCGAGCAGCAGCGCGGCCAGGTGCACGATGCGCCACCAGCCGACGAGCCACTGCGCTGCCGTGCGGGCGACAGGCGCCAGCGTGTCGCGAGGGGAAGCCGCTTCGCTCATGGTCCGATCATCCTACGGCGGGGAGGGTGCGGTGGCGGTGCGGTGTCCTACCTTCCCCCATCAAGGGGGAAGGAGCAACTCAATCCCCGAGGGTCGCCCGCACCCCGCGCTCGCGCAGGCTGCGCAGGTGGCCCGCAAGTTCGTGCGCGAGCCGGGTGTTGTGCGCGAGGTCGCCGAACACCGGCACGAAGCCGATCAGAAAACGGGCACGTTGTTCGTCGTCGTCCAGGCCATGCGCCTCGCGGGTCAGCGCGAGCAGCGCGTCGGCCAGCGGGTCGTCGATCGGGTACTCGCGGCCGTGTTCGTCGTAGCCGCGCAGGTAGTGCAGCCAGGCGGCGATGCCGAGCGCCAGATGGTGGATCGACGCGCCCACCGCCAGGCGGTCGCGCACCGTGCCCAGCAGGCGCTGGGGCAGCTTCTGCGACCCGTCCATCGCAATCTGCTGGGTGCGGTGGGCGAGCGCGGGGTTGCTGACGCGTGCGATCAGCTGGCTGCGGTATTGCGCGAGGTTCAAACCCGGCAGCGCGGGGAGCGTCGGCTCGACCTCGTCGCGGAGCAGGTCGAGCACGTATTGCCGCAGCGCGGGCTGGGCAATTGCCGCGTCCACCGTCTGCCAGCCGGCCATTGCGCCCAGGTAGGCGATGCTGGAATGCGCGCCGTTGACCATGCGCAGCTTGAGGCGCTCCCACGGCGCCGCGTGGCTCACCAGGCGCACGCCCGCGGGGCCCCAGTCGGGCCGGCCGGCGACGAAGTTGTTCTCCAGCGTCCATTCGAAATACGGCTCCGCCACCACCGGCCAGGCGTCGTCCGCACCGAGCGCCGCGGCCACGCGGGCGCGGTCCAGCTCGGTGGTGCGCGGCACGATGCGGTCGACCATCGAGCAGGGGAAGCTGCAGCGGGTCTCGATCCATTCACGCAGGCCGGTGTTCACGTTGGCGGCAAAGGCCAGCACCTGCGAGCGCAACAGGTGGCCGTTGTTGGGCAGGTTGTCCAGCGACATCAGGCTGATGCCGCCCAATGCCCGTGCACGCCGCAGCGCCAGCCCATGCACGATGAAGCCGACGGCGCTGCGCGGCGCGTCGGGGTGGCTCTGGTCGTGCCGCACATCGGCATGTTCGAACATCAGGCCGCCGGCGCCGTCGAGCAGGTAGCCCTTTTCGGTGACGGTGAGGCTGACGATGCGGGTGTCGGGGTCGGCAATGCGTTCGAGCACGGCGCGCGGGTTTTGCGGCGCCACCAGCAGCTCGCGCAGCGCGCCGATCACGCTGAGCGATTGGCGCGGCGTGCCGTCGCGCGCCGCGTCGCGTTCGGCCACGGTGTACAGGGCCCCCTGAGGCCCGAGCGCGTCGCGGGTGGCGGTACCGCGCAGCGACACGCCGCTGATGCCCCAGGCCAGGTCGCCGCTGGCATGCAGCGCGGCCTCGGTGGCCACCGCCAGGTGCGCACGCGCAAACGCGCCGATGCCCAGGTGCACGATGCCGCAGCGCAGCGCGGCGCGCGCGTAGGTGGGCTGCGCCACGTCCAGCGGCAGCGTGCGCAGGGCTTCGGGGTGCAGGCGCCGCATCGGGCTACCAGTGCCAGAGCGTGCCGTCATGCTGCTGCCGGTTCACCGGCAGGTAGGCACGCTGGTACGGGTACTTGGCGGCGAGCGTTTCGTCGATGGTGACGCCATGCCCGGGCACCTCGCCCGGGTGCATGAAGCCGCTGTTGAAGCTGTAGGCATGCGGGAACACCGCGTTGGTTTCTTCGCTGTGCGGCATCAGCTCCTGGATGCCGAAGTTGGGCACCCAGAGGTCGAAATGCAGCGCCGCGCCCATGCACACCGGCGACAAATCGGTGGCGCCATGGCAGCCGGTGCGCACCTGGTAGATCGAAGCAAAGTCGGCAATGCGGCGCAGGTGGGTGATGCCGCCCGCGTGCGTGACGGTGGCGCGGATGTAGTCGATGAGTTGCTGCGAGATCAGCTCCTTGCAGTCCCACAGCGTGTTGAAAATTTCGCCCACCGCCAGCGGCGTGGTGGTGTGCCGGCGGATCAGCTTGAACGCCTCCTGGTTCTCGGCCGGCGTGGCGTCTTCCATCCAGAACAGGCGGTGGGGCTCGAGGTCCTTGCCCAGCCGTGCGGCTTCTATCGGGGTGAGGCGGTGGTGCACGTCGTGCAGCAGGTGGTGCTCCCAGCCGATGGCCCCGCGTATCGCCTCGAACAGCTGCGGCGTGTGGCGCAAATACTTCTCGGTGCTCCAGTCGTGCTCGCTCGGCAGGCTGCCGTCGGCGGGTTCATAAGAGTGCGAACCGCCGCTTTTGCCACCGACAGCGACGCCATACACCTTGTCCAGCCCCGGCACGCCGCTCTGCGCGCGGATCGCCCGGTAGCCCAGATCGACATGGCGCTGCACCTGCTCCACCGTCTCGGCGATGTCGCGGCCGTTGGCGTGGCCGTACACCATCACGCCGGTGCGGCTGGCGCCGCCGAGCAACTGGTACAGCGGCAGCTTCGCGGCCTTGGCCTTGATGTCCCACAGAGCGGTGTCCACCGCCGCGATCGCGCTCATCGTCACCGGCCCGCGCCGCCAATAGGCACCGCGGTAGAGGTACTGCCAGATGTCCTCGATCTGGTGCGGGTCGCGGCCAATCAGGCAGGGCACAACATGGTCGCCGAGGTAGCTCGCCACCGCGAGCTCGCGGCCGTTGAGCGTGGCGTCGCCGAGGCCGATTAAACCCTCGTCGGTCTCGATCTTCAGGGTGACGAAGTTGCGGCCCGGCGAGCAGACGATGACTTTGGCGGAGGTGATTTTCATGCGGCGCGGCGCGCAGGTCGGTCAGGGCATTTGGCCTGACCGATTCTGGGCGCAAGCCAGGCGCCGCCGCTTCGGCGTTTACCTTAGCGAGCGGGCCTGCGCCGCGGGGGGACCCCCTGGCTTGCGGGGGTCAGAAGAACGCCATCGTCCGCACTTCGATGCTTTCGCGGCGGGGCGCGTCGGGCGGCGTGCTGGGGTCTTCGAAGGCGGTGTGCCCCATGAAGCGGGCACGGCCATCGAGTTCGGACTCGTAGGTCTTGAGCAGCAGCGCCTGGTCGGCTTCCATCAGGGGGAAGTAGTACCAGCGGTGTGCGGGCGAATGGCGCATGACGTAGATCTCGCCGGTGCGCTCGCGGTACTTCAGGTCCATGCGCAGCATGTCGCCCTCGGCATGGGTGCTGGCGTCGCACATCGCCAGCGGCAGCTCTTCCACGCGGCGGTAGAGCGGCTTCCACACGTTGTAGAAGGCCACGCGGCGTTGCAGCAGCGCCTCGGCGTCGGCGGGCACGATGTCGCGCACCCGCTGCGGGCCCGAGGCGACGGTGTAGTCGCTGTGCACCAGCAGCACCGCGGGGCGCTGCACCGTGGTCTGCTGCTTCAGGTCGGCCGGCAGGCGCTTGCGGATGGTGTGGTCGAACACCACCACCCGCTGCGCGCCGGTGTGCCGCTTCACGAAGTCGACCACCTGCGGGTAGAAGCTGCGGCGCACCGCCTCGTCGTCGTCGAACTGGTCGAAGCGCGACGCGCGGCCGGCGCTCGTGTGGCCAGCCGCGCCGGCTCCCGCGTCTGCAAGAAACGGCTTCAGCTCGAAGCCCTCGCGGTCGGCCGAGAGGCGGTCGACCAGCGGCCAGGCGTCGTGGATCTCGACCTCGTGCGCGTCGGTCCCCGGCGGGTTGAGCTTGACCTCCGGCCCCGGCTCGTAGAAGTAATAGTCGGGCGGGATGCCGTTGTCGACGCTGTAGTTCAGCGTCGCACGCACTGGGCTGGTTGTTTGGCTCATCGCGGGGCGGGTGCTTATTGGGCGGCGGGGCGCTGCAGCGTGAAGCCTTCGCCGACCCAGGTCTTGTCCCAGCTCGGCAGCTTCTCCACCCGCTCGACCATCCAGCGCTTGAGCACCGGGTGGTCGCCCAGCGGCAGCTTCTGGAACGGGTGCAGGTGCAGCGGCGCGGCCAGCGCGATGTCGGCAATCGTGGGCGTGTTGCCGCAGACCCAGGGTGAGTTGGCCAGGCGCTCGTCGAGGATGTTGGCCAGCTTGTGGAACTGCACCGCCTGCGCGTCGAGCACCGCTTGGTCGGCGCTCGAGCCGAGCAGCGGCTTGACGCAGTTCTCGACCAGGAAGGCGTAGCAGGTGGGGAACCAACTCGACGACTCCCAGAGCAGCCAGCGGTTGATGTCGGCACGGCGCTTCAGGTCGCGTGGGTAGGCCGCCTCGTTGCCCACCTTGTCGGCCGCGTATTGCAGGATCGCGTTCGACTCCCACAGCACCAGGCCGTCGTCCACCAACGAAGGCAGCGACGCATTCGGGTTGATCGCCAGGTAGTCCGCTTCCTTGTGCTTGCCGGTGAAGTAGTCGACATGCACCAGCTCGAACGGTGCGCCGAGAAAGTCCAGGCCGGCGAGCACCTTGCGGCAGTTGACGGTGATCGGGTCCGCGTAGATCTTCATCGGTTTGTCTCCTGTGGGTGAACGATTGAAGCGAGGGCGCGTGAAGGCTTGTGCACTCGCGAGAACTTTCCTGGCCGGTGAGTCTATGAATTGACCCCGGACAATGCATCTGCTCGAATGCGAACGCTTTGTCCTCGATCCGGAAACAATGGCCCTGTCCACCGACATGCTGCAGGCGTTTGTGAAAGTGGCCGACCACCTGAGCGTGAGCGCGGCCGCGGCTGACCTGGGCATCGGCAAGAGCCTGGTGAGCAAGCGGGTGGCGCAGCTGGAAGCGGCGGTGAAGGCCACGCTGTTCAGCCGCAGCACGCGCAAGGTGGCGCTGACCTCGGCCGGTGAGGCGTACCTGGACTTCGCGCGCCGCACGCTGTTCGAGATGGCCGCGGCTGACGAGCGATTGCGCAACCTGCGCACCGAGCTCACCGGCCAGATCCGACTCACCGCGCCGATCTCCTGGGGCCAGCGGGTGCTCTCCAAGCTGATCCCGCAGTTCCTGGCGCTGCACCCCGCGATCGAGATCGAGCTGCTGCTCGGCGACCGCATGATGGACCTGGCGCATGAGCGCGTGGACATTGCGCTGCGCTGGACCGCCGCACCCGCGCAGGACCTGGTGGCGCTGCCGGTGGCGCGTGTGGAGTGGCTGATCTGCGCCGCGCCCTCGTACCTCGAACAGGCCGGCACGCCGAGTGAGCCGCACGAGCTGGCGCAACACCCCTGCATGGCGTACTGGCGCGAGAGTTCCGACGACGCCTGGCACTTGCGCTGTGGCGAGCAGCAGTTGCATGTGCGGGTGCACAGCCGCTACCGCGCCAACAACCCCGAGGCGGTGGCCGACGCGGCGCTGGCCGGCCTCGGGCTGGCGCTGCTGCCGCTGTATGTCTGTGAAGACGCGCTGGCGGCCGGTCGGCTGGTGCGTGTGTTGCCGCAGTGGACGCCCGACACCAAGTTCGGCACCCGCATCACCGCGATGGCCGCACCCGACCGCATGCGCTTCTCGCGCAACCGGGCCTTCCTCGACTTCCTGACGCAGCGGCTGGGTGGGGTGGCGTGAGGCTGGGTGAGACCGGGTGAGACCGGGTGAGGCCGCGATCGGCCGAGCCTGGCCAATTCGCCCTGATGCCGTGTCGCCCTGGTGGCATCGGTACAACCGCGGTTCTTTGCCATCCACCGGAGACCGACATGCCACAGACACCGCAGCTCAAGACCGTAGCCGACTTCCACCCCGAAGTGCTGCGCCTGTTCGACCAGTATGTGCACGGCCAGCTCGACCGCCGCGGCTTCCTCGACCATGCCGCGCGTTATGCGGCGGCGGGTGGCACCACCGCGGCCGGCCTGCTCGCGGCGTTGAGCCCGAACTTCGCGCAGGCGCAGAAGGTGGCGCCGAACGACGCCCGCATCAAGACCGAGTTCCTGGAGTTCCCCTCGCCCGCCGGCAACGGCAAGGCGCGTGCCCTGGTGGCGCGCCCCGCCCAGGCCGCCGGCCCGCTGCCGGTGGTGCTGGTGGTGCACGAGAACCGCGGCCTGAACCCGCATATCGAAGACATCGCACGCCGCCTCGCGGTGGACAACTTCATCGCGGTGGCGCCCGACGCGCTGTTTACCGTCGGCGGCTACCCCGGCGACGAAGACAAGGCCCGCGACCTCTTCGGCAAGCTCGACCAGCCCAAGACGGCCGAGGACTTTGTCGCTGCGGCCAACGTCGCCAAGAGCATCCCGGGCGGCAACGGCAAGCTCGGCGCGGTGGGCTTTTGCTACGGCGGCGGCATCGTCAACCTCGTCGCCACCCGCGTGCCCGAACTTGTGGCCGGCGCGCCCTTCTACGGTGTGGCCGCGCCGGTGGACAAGGTGCCGAGCATCAAGGCCGAGCTGCTGGTGGTGATGGCCGAGACCGACGAGCGCATCAACGGCATGTGGCCGGCGTACGAAGCCGCGCTCAAAGCCGCCGGCGTGAAGTACGAAGCGCACAAGTACCCCGGCACCCAGCACGGCTTCAACAACGACACCACGCCGCGCTTCGACGAAGCGCAGGCGAAGGTGGCCTGGGGGCGGACGCTGGCTTTGTTCAATCGGAAGTTGCGCGGCTGAGCGGCACCTTCATGCGCTCGGCCCGATCTTCGTGCGGGCTGAGCCTGTCGAGGCGCGCGGCAAGGCCGCACCCGGGCAGGCCACGGCGCGCGACTTCGGCCCCAGTCGGTGACCAACGTCAAGCGCCAGATCAAGGAGCTGACGGGGCGCAGTTGCGGCGTGTCGACCACGTGAGAGAAACCTTCGTCGAGCGAGCCGACTTGTTGAACCGCCCACTGCGGACCCGTACGGGGGTGGTGTGGGGGCTGGGGGCTAGAAACCCCGGCTACCCGATTGGGCGTCACGCGTTGTGCCTGCTCGACCACGCCGCTGCGACGTACTCAACTTGACTTGAAGGAGCTGGAACGGGGCCTTGAGACTGGCCTGCTTCAGGATGCTGTTGTTGGATCGGCTGCGGTCCCAGGCCGAGCTGCAGGACGCCGACGCGCGCTGGCAGTTCAGCGGTCTGCGCCTCGCGCGGGACCTGGACTGAGGCTGAAAGGCAATCGGCGTTTCGGCTCATGCGCCGCGATGCAATTCGCGCAGCCGCGCGGCGGCCGCAAGCGTGTCGCGGTAGCCCGCAGCGATCGCCCGCTCGCGGAACTCACGCGAGAGGCTGACCCAGTAGCCGAAGTCGGGCTTGAGCACCAGGTCCGCGTGCACCGCGTCGGCCTCGACCAAGGCGTGCTTGCGCCGGTCGCTTTCGCGGAAGCGTACCGCCTCGGCCGGGGCGCGGTCGATGTGCGCCGACGCGTCCACCGCCAGCACCCGCTGCGCGCCGAGCGAGCGCGCCAGCCGCACCGGCAATGGGGCGTGCGCGTCCGGGTCCACATAGAGCTGGCCGCGGATGCGCACCGGCGTGAACTGGCCTTCGATCGCGGCCGAGGCTTGCACCGCAAGCCCCGCATCGCCGGCGTTGAAGTAGACCAGCGCGCCATCCGCCCGGCGCACCGCCACGCAGGCCATCGGAATAGGCAACTGCTCCAGCGCCCGCTCACCCACCTGCTCGCGCACCAACTCGGCCACCGGCTCGCCGCTCAGACGCTCGCTCGCGCCCCAGGCCACACGGGCCATCAGCAGCGGCTGCAATTCCAGCGCCAGGGTCTCGATGCGCTGGGCCGACAGGCCGGCCGCACGCAAGGTGCCGACCATGGCCCCGACCGAGGCGCCGACGATCAGGTCGGGAGCCAGACCGAGTTCGTCCAGCGCCTTGAGCACGCCCACATGCACGAAGCCGCGCGGCCCACCCGAGCCGAGCACCCAGGCCATGCGCACCGGCTGGCGCAGCAGCACGCTGCGCGGCGCGTCGCTGCCGGTGTGGTCGCTGTCCGGCGCCAGCGTGCAGGCGGCCAGCGGCGCGCCGAGGCAGGCGCCGAGCCAGTGGCGGCGGGTGAGCGTGAACATCGGTCTGCGGTGGATGTTAGTGCCTGCCGATGCACCAGGCGCGGGCCGCCTGCGAGGCGCAATCCGTATAGTGGCGGCCGAGGAGATGCCGATGAGTGAGCCTTCGAAGCCGAACCCCCCGGGCCCGCAAGCTGTCGCCGAGGGCGAGCTGCTGGAGAACGCGGAATGGCAGGAAGCGCTGAAGTCCTTGCTGCAAAGCGCCGGCCCGCAGCGAGTGTGCGAAATCATGGACCAGCTCGCGGCCGCCGCGCGGCACCCGTCGATCGGCTGGCAGCCCGAACTCGGCACGCCCTATGTGAACACGATTACGGTGGAGCGCCAGCCCGCGTTCGCCGGCGACCTGGCACTCGAGGAGCGCCTTGCGTCGATCATGCGCTGGAACGCGCTGGCGATGGTGGTGCGCGCCAACCGCGCCTATGGCGAGCTGGGCGGCCATATCGCAAGCTATGCCAGCGCGGCAGATCTGTTCGAGGTCGGCTTCAATCACTTCTTCCGCGCCGCCAACGACCTCGAGGGCGGCGACCTGGTGTTCTACCAGCCGCATTCGGCGCCCGGTGTCTATGCCCGTGCCTTCCTCGAAGGCCGCCTGAGCGAAGCCGACCTCGCGCATTACCGGCAGGAACTCGGCGCGGCCAAGAGCGGCGCTCGCGGCCTGAGCAGCTACCCGCACCCGTGGTTGATGCCCGACTTCTGGCAGTTCCCCACCGGCTCGATGGGCCTGGGGCCGATCAGCTCGATCTACCACGCGCGATTCATGCGCTACCTGCAACACCGCGGCTTGCTGGACACCCGTGCGCGCAAGGTCTGGGGCGTGTTCGGCGACGGCGAGATGGACGAGCCGGAAAGCATGAGCGCGCTCACTCTGGCCGCGCGCGAAAAACTCGACAACCTGATCTGGGTGGTGAACTGCAACCTGCAGCGGCTGGACGGCCCGGTGCGCGGCAACGGCCGCATCATCGACGAGCTTGAAGCGCTGTTCGCGGGTGCGGGCTGGCGTGTGATCAAGCTGGTCTGGGGCTCTGACTGGGACGGCCTGTTCGCACGCGACACCGAGGGTGCGCTGGCCCGCGCCTTTTCACAAACCGTGGACGGCCAGTTCCAGACCTTTGCCGCCAAGGACGGCCGCTACAACCGCGACCACTTCTTCGGCCAGAACCCGCAGCTCGCCGCACTCGCGCAGGGGCTCACCGACGAGCAGATCGACCGCTTGAAGCGCGGCGGCCACGACCTGGTGAAGATCCATGCCGCGTACGACGAGGCTGCCGGTACCCGCGGCCGCCCTTGCGTGATCCTGGCGCAAACCAAGAAGGGTTACGGCATGGGCGCGGCCGGCCAAGGGCGCATGACGACGCACCAGCACAAGAAGCTCGAACGCGACGAGTTGCTCACCTTCCGCAACCGCTTCAACCTGCCGCTCACCGACGAGCAGGCCGCGTCGCTCGAATTCTTCAAGCCCGACGAGAGCAGCGCAGAGATGCGCTACCTGCACGCGCGCCGCGCGGCGCTCGGCGGTTATGTGCCGAGCCGGCGCAGCCAGGCGGCCGCGGTGCCGGTGCCTCCGCTGGCCGGCTATGCCGGCTTCGCAATCAATGCCGACGGCAAGGAGATGAGCACGACGATGGCCTTCGTGCGCATGCTCACCAACCTGCTCAAGGACAAGGCGCTCGGCCCGCGTGTGGTGCCGATCGTGGCCGACGAGGCGCGCACCTTCGGCATGGCGAATCTGTTCAAGCAGGTCGGCATCTATTCGAGCGCCGGCCAGACCTACGAGCCCGAGGACATCGGCTCGGTGCTCAGCTACCGCGAAGCCACCGATGGCCAGATCCTCGAAGAAGGCATCAGCGAAGCCGGCGCGGTGAGCAGCTGGACCGTGGCGGCCACCAGCTACTCGGTGCACGGCCTGGCGATGCTGCCGTTCTACATCTACTACTCGATGTTCGGCTTCCAGCGCGTGGGCGACCTGATCTGGGCCGCGGCCGACCAGCGCTCGCGCGGCTTCCTGCTCGGTGCCACCGCCGGCCGCACCACGCTCGGCGGCGAGGGCCTGCAGCACCAGGACGGCAGCAGCCTGCTGCAAGCCGCCGCGGTGCCCAACTGCCGCGCCTACGACCCCTGCTTCGCGGGCGAGTTCGCGCTGATTCTCGACCACGGCATGCGCCAGATGCTCGAGCAGCAGCAGGACGTTTTTTACTACGTCACGCTGATGAACGAGAACTACGCGCAGCCCTCGCTGCCTGAGGGTGTGGCCGCGGACGTGATCAAGGGCCTGTACCGCTACGCCGTGCACGAGTTGCCCGAGGCGCGCGGCCGGGTGCGCCTGCTCGGATCGGGCACCATCCTGCGCGAGGCGATCGCCGCGGCCGGGCTGCTGGCGCAGGACTGGCAGGTGCAGGCCGAGGTCTGGAGCGCGACCAGCTTCAGCGAACTCGCGCGCGAGGCGCGCGAGGTGGAACGCTGGAACCGGTTGCACCCGCGGGAAGCAGGGCGGGTGAGCCACGTGCAGCATTGCCTGCCAGGCGATACCGCGATCGTTGCCGCCACCGACTACCTGCGCGCATGGCCGCAGCTTGTAGCCGCCTACCTCAGCGCGCCCTTCGTCGCACTCGGCACCGACGGCTTCGGCCGCAGCGACACCCGCGCCGCGCTGCGCAGCTTCTTCGAGGTGGACCGCTTCCAGATCGTGCTGGCGGCGCTGACCGCATTGCGCGAGCAGGGGCGGGTCGACGCCGCGCTGTGTGCCCAGGCGATCGAGCGCTACGACATCGCCGCGCCGCCACAGCCGCCGTGGTCTTGCTGAACGCGGCGCCGCTTCTTCACGCCTTCAGCGTCACGCCTGCTTGCTCACCAGCGTCAGGATGTCGTAGCTGGCCACCAGTTCGCCGTCCTGGTTCGTGACTTCCACGTCCCAGGCCACGACGCCCTGGCCGACGCCCTTGGCGTCGCTGCGCTGGCGGTCGATCTTGCGTTTGCAGGTCAGCCGCGCGCGGATCGTGTCGCCGATGGCCACCGGCTTGATGAAGCGCAGCGTGTCCAGGCCGTAGTTCGCGAGCACCGGGCCTTCACCCGGGTAGACAAACAAACCGGCGGCGGCCGAGAGCACGAAGTAGCCATGCGCGATGCGCTTGCCGAACTGCGTATCCTTGGCCGCGATCTCGTCGAAGTGCATATAAAAGAAGTCGCCCGAGATGCCGCCGAAGTTGACGATGTCGGCCTCGCTCACGGTGCGCCGGTGGGTCAGCAGCGAATCGCCGATCCGCAGTTCCTCGAAGTGTTTGCGGAAGGGGTGCTGCGGTTCTTCCTGCACCCGCGCGCCGCGCACATGTTCGCCGGTGATCGCCGCGAGCATCGTCGGCGAGCCTTGCACCGCGGTGCGTTGCAGGTAGTGCTTCACCGCGCGGATGCCGCCGAGCTCTTCACCACCACCGGCGCGCCCCGGGCCGCCGTGTTTGAGCATCGGCAAGGGCGAGCCGTGGCCGGTGGATTCGACCGCCGCTTCACGGTCGAGCACCAGCAGGCGGCCGTGGTGTGCCGCGGCAATCGGTATCGCGCGTGCGGCGAGTTGGGAGTCGCGCGTGACCAGCGTGCCGACGAGGCTGCCGCGGCCCTTCGCCGCCAGGAACAGGGCTTCGTCGAAATCACCATAGGGCACCAGCGTGCTCACCGGCCCGAAGGCTTCGACCTCATGCACTGCATCGTTCCTGCCTTTGCGCGAGAGCAGCAAGGTCGGCGCAAAAAACGCGCCTTCGGCCACGCCGTCGCCCAGCGGCTTGAAGCCGTCGCCCGCGCCGAACACCACCTCGCTGCCTTGCGCCAGCAGCCTGAGCCGCTCGCCCACGTCGGCCACTTGCGCCTGGGACGCGAGCGCACCCATGCGCACACCGTCGAGCGCGGGGTCGCCGACGACCAGCTTTGACAAGCGCTCGCGCAGGCGCGAAGCCACCGCGTCCACCTGTTGAGCCGGCACGATCGCGCGCCGGATCGCGGTGCATTTCTGCCCCGCCTTGACCGTCATCTCGCGCGCCACTTCCTTGACGAAGAGGTCGAACTCCTCGTCGTCGGGGGTCACGTCGGGCGCCAGGATCGCGCAGTTGAGCGAATCCGCCTCGGCGTTGAACGGCACCGAGCGCGCGATCAGGTTTTTGTTGGTACGCAGCTTGGCCGCGGTGTCGGCCGAACCGGTGAAGGTGACCACGTCGCTCTCGCCCAAGCGGTCGAGCAGATCGCCGGTGGCGCCGATCACGAGCTGCAAGGCGCCGTCGGGCAGCAACCCGCTTTCGTGCATCAGGCGCACGCAGGCCTCGGTGAGATAGCTCGTCGCCGTGGCCGGCTTGGCGATGCACGGCATGCCGGCGAGAAAACTCGGTGCGAACTTTTCGAGCAGACCCCAGACCGGAAAGTTGAAAGCGTTGATATGCACCGCCACGCCGCGCCGCGGCACCAGGATGTGCGTTCCCGAAAAGCCGCCCTTCTTGCCCAGCGCGATCGCCGGGCCTTCGTGAACCAGGTTGCCCGAGGGCAGCTCGTTGCTGCCCATGCTGGCGTAGGCGAACAGCGTGCCCGAGCCGCCTTCGATGTCGATCCAGCCGTCGGCGCGCGTGGCACCGGTGTGCGCCGAGACCGCGTAGAGCCGCTCCTTGTGTTCGGTGAGGAACTTCGCGAGCGCTTTCAGGGTGACGGCGCGCTGCTGGAAATCCAGCTTCAGCAAGGCGGGCAGGCCGACCTGGCGTGCGTGGTGCAGCGCTTCGGCGAAGTCGATCGGGTCGGCATGCGTGGCCGCCACGGCGCGGCCGTTGACCGCGCTCGACAAAGTTTGTGCGGCTTGGCTGCCGAGCCAGCGGCCGGCGATGAAACTCTGGAGCAGGGTGGTGGTCATGCGTTGGCCTTTGACTTGGGTTTGCTTGCGGGCGCGGCCGACGCCAGGACTTGAGCCAGGGCTCGAGCCGGGGCCTGGGCTTGGCCTGACACCGCGGGCAAACCACCGAGAAACAGGTCGGCCACCAGCGGCGCCATGCGGTCGTGGCCCACCGGGCCGTCGGCCTTCATCCAGGTGAACATCCAGTTGATCATGCCGAACAGCAGCATCGTCACCGGGGTGGCGAGCGCGGCGGCACCCAGGTCCGGCCGCAATGCGGTGACCGCCCGCGTGAAGCCGGCCACCACCGCGCGCTCGCGGCCGAGCACACGCTCGCGGTCGTCGGCGTCGAGGTAGCGCACGTCTTCGGTGAGCACCCGGTGGGCGTCCTGCGCGCCGGCGTATTCGGCCACGAAGCGGCGGATCAGTTCGCGCAGCCGAGCCCGCGGCTCCGCGACCTCGGCTTCCACCTCGGCCACCAGCGCTTGCAGTTCCAGCACATGCCCTTCAGCGATGCGCAGCAGCAGCTCGTTCTTGTCGCGCACATAGTGGTAGAGCGTGGCCTTGGAGACACCGCAGGCGTCGGCCACCTCGTTCATCGAGGTGCCGGCAAAACCGCGCTGTGCGAACAGGTGCGCGGCGCTGGCCAGGATCGAGCTGCGCTGGTCGTCGTAGCCGGGGTCGCGGGTGCGGGCCATCGTGAGAGCCGTGCTCAGCGCTCGTCGAAGGAGATGACCACGCGTTCGGTCAGCGGGTGCGCCTGGCAGGTGAGCACGAAGCCGGCCGCCACCTCGGCCTTGTCGAGCGCGAAGTTGCGCTCCATGCGCACCCGGCCTTCGACCAGCTTGGCGCGGCAGGTGCCGCAGACGCCCGAGGTGCAGGAGAAGGGCACCTCAAGCCCGGCGGCGGAGGCGCAGTCGAGGATGCTCGGCTGGTCGCGCCGAAACTCGATTTCACGCTGCAGGCCGTCGCGGATGATCACGATGCGCGCGACCTCGGCGTCCCCCGGCTGCGCGGCGTGGACCACCGCGCCCACCGCGCCGCCCGCAGTGCCCGCAGTGCCCGCAGCATCGGCCTGCGGCGCGAGGCCGAAGCGCTCGATATGGATGCGGTCTTCGGCGACACCCGCCGCGAGCAATGCCGCCTCGGCCTCGTCGTTCATCTGGTACGGGCCGCAGATGAAGACATGGTCGATGCTCGCCGCCGGCACCACGCTGGCCAGGAACGCGCCGATCTTGTCGCGGTTCATCACGCCCATGTTGAGTGGCGCGTCGGTCTGCTCGTCGCTGAACACATGGTGCAAGGCAAGACGCGACAGGTAGCGGTTCTTCAGGTCCTCGAGTTCTTCCTTGAACATCGTGGACCTGAGCAAGCGGTTGCCGTAGATCAAGCTGAAGCGTGAATGCGGTTCGCGCGCCAGCACCGTCTTCATGATCGACAGGATCGGGGTGATGCCGCTGCCGCCGGCAATGCCCACATGGTGCCGCCGCGCCTGCGCATCCAGCGGCACGAAGAAGCGGCCCTGCGGCGCCATCACGCTGATGCTGTCGCCGGCTTGAAGTTGTTCGTTGATCCAGTTGCTGAAGGTGCCGCCCTTGACCTTGCGCACGCCCACACGCAACTCGCCGTCGTCGACCCCGGCGCAGATGGAGTACGAGCGGCGCAGGTCCTCGCCGTTGATGTCCTTGCGCAGCGTGAGGTACTGGCCCTGGGTGAAGCCGAAGGTTTCGCGCAGTGCTTGCGGCACCTCGAAGGTGACGATCACCGCCTCGGCGGTGTCGGGGTCGATGCGGCGCACGCGCAAGGGGTGGAACAGGGGGCTCATCGGCACTCAGATCGGCTTGAAATGTTCGAAGGGCTCGCGGCAGCTCAGGCAGCGGTAGAGCGCCTTGCAGGCGGTGGAGCCGAAGGCCGAGAGGCGCTCCGTCGAGGCGCTGCCGCAGCGTGGGCAGGGCACCGCGGCCTTGGCCGTGCGGCGGCCGACAAAACGCATCGGGACGCCGACCGACAGGTCGACATGCCCCGGTGGCGCAATGCCGTACTCGCGCAGCTTGGTTCGGCCTTCGTCGCTGATCCAGTCGGTGGTCCAGGCCGGCGCGCGGCGCAGCGTCACCCGTGCCGGGCCCAGGCCCGCGAGCTTGAGCGCGGCGAGCACATCGGCCTCGATCACTTCGGTGGCCGGGCAGCCGGAGTAGGTGGGGGTGAGCACGATTTCGAGCGCGGGGTCGCCCGCGTGCTTGAGCACATCGCGCACGATGCCGAGGTCGCGCACCGAGAGCGCCGGCACTTCGGGGTCGAGCACGGTGGCCAGCACCGCCCAGGCGCGGGCCACGCGGGAACCCGCTGTGGTGTCGGCCGCTGTGTCGGCTGCGGTACCGATGGCGGCGCCGACCAGGGCGTCGACGGCGACGGCAGCCGCTGCACCGTTGTCAACGAGCACGGCGAGCTTGCTCACCACACGCCCCCGGGGAATGCGCGCTGAAGATGCTGCATCTCGGCGAGCACGAAGCCCATGTGCTCGCTGTGCACGCCGAACTTGCCGCTGCTGCGGAAGGCGCTTTCGGCCGGCGCCTGGAGTTTCGCTTCACCGAGGACCGCGAGCATCTCGGCCTGCCAGGCCTCACGCAGCGCGGACGCCCGCGGGCCGAGGCCGCTGGCTTCGGCTGCGGCGTCCACCGCGTCGTCGACAAAGAACTCGGCGGTGTAGGGCCACAGCCTGGCGAGCGCCGCGTGCATGCGCTGCGCCGAGGCCTCGGTGCCGTCGCCCAGGCGCACCACCCAGTCGGCCGAATGCTGCTGGTGGTAGCGCGCCTCCTTCACCGCCTTGCCGGCGATCGCGGCGAGCTCGCTGTCGGTCGATGCGGCGAGCTTTGCCCACAGCAGCTTCAACAGCGTCGCGACCATCGTGTTGCGCAACACGGTGAGCGCAAAGTCGCCGGGGCGCGCGTCGCCGTTGGGCAACTCCACCAGCGTGAGGTTGAAGTAGTCGCGCTCGTCGCGCAGGAAGGCTAGCTGGTCCTCGTCGAAGCTGCGGCTTTCGGTCTTGCCGGCGTGCGTGAGCAGCGCACGCGCCTGGCCGATCAGGTCCAGCCCGATGTTGGACAGCGCGATGTCCTCTTCGAGCACCGGCGCATGGCCGGCCCATTCGCCCAGGCGCTGGCCGAGGATGAGGCAGGTGTCGGCGATGCGCAGCAGGTACTGCAGCTGCGGCGTGCGCTGGACGACGATCGAAGCGGACGCAGGGCCTGCCCGGCCGCCCGAAGGGCCCTGCGCGCCCCCTTGGGGGGCAGCGAACGAAGTGAGCGTGGGGGTCGTCATGAGTGGCCTGCCCGGCCGCCCGAAGGGCCCTGCGCGCCCCCAGGGCCAAGAAGGGGCCCCTGCGGCGCCCCGGGGGCAGCGAACGAAGTGAGCGTGGGGGTCGTCATGTTCATCACATGTGGTCTACCGAACCCGGCAGCTTGTAGAAGGTGGGGTGGCGGTAGACCTTGTCTTCCGCCGGGTCGAAGTACATCGCCTTGTCGCCGGGGTCGCTGGCCACGATCTGGTCGGAGCGCACCACCCAGATGCTCGACCCTTCCTGGCGGCGGGTGTAGACATCACGCGCCATCTGTACCGCCATTTTCGGGTCGGCCGCATGCAGGCTGCCGCAATGTTTGTGGTCGAGGCCGGCGCGGCTGCGCACAAAAACTTCCCACAAGAGCCATTCGTTTTCTGTCGCCATGGTGTGCTCCGATCAAGCCGCTTGTGCTGTGCGCGGGGTTTGTTTCGCGGCATGCGCCATCGCCGCCTCGCGCACCCAGGCGCCGTCGCCCCAGGCCTTCACCCGTGCGGCCAGGCGCTCCTTGTTGCAGGGGCCGTGGCCGTTGACCACGTTCCAGAACTCGCTCCAGTCGATGACGCCGAAGTCCCAGTGCTGGCGTTCTTCGTTCCATTTCAGGTCGGGGTCGGGCAGGGTGACGCCGAGCACCTTGGCCTGGTCGACCCCGGCATCGACGAACTTCTGGCGCAACTCGTCGTTGCTCACCCGCTTGATGCCCCAGCGCATGCTCTGCGCGGTGTTCGGGCTCTGGTCGTCGGGCGGGCCGAACATCATGATCGACGGCCACCACCAGCGGTTCACCGCGTCCTGCACCATCGCGCGCTGCGCGTCGGTGCCCTGGGTCATCATCGTCAGCAGCGACTCGAAGCCCTGGCGCTGATGGAAACTCTCTTCGCGGCAGATGCGGATCATCGCGCGGGCATAGGGCGCGTAGGAGCAGCGGCAGATCGGCACCTGGTTCATGATCGCCGCGCCGTCCACCAGCCAGCCGATCGCGCCCACGTCGGCCCAGCTCAGCGTGGGGTAGTTGAAGATCGAGCTGGATTTGGCGCGGCCCGAGTGCAGCGCGTCGATCATCTGGTCGCGGCTGGTGCCCAGCGTTTCGCCGGCGGCGTAGAGGTACAGGCCGTGGCCGCCTTCGTCCTGCACCTTGGCCAGCAGGATGGCCTTGCGCTTGAGCGTCGGCGCGCGCGAGATCCAGTTGCCCTCGGGCAGCATGCCGACGATCTCGGAATGGGCGTGCTGGCTGATCTGGCGGGTGAGCGTCTTGCGGTAATGCTCGGGCATCCAGTCCTTGGCCTCGATGAAGTCGCCGGCGTCGATGCGCGCTTCGAACTTCTCTTCGGCCACTGCGTCCTCGGCGCTGCGCACCGGCTTGCGGGCGTCGTCCTTGCCCATCGTGTCCATGGCTTGGGTGTACATGTCGGGTGCCTAAGTCAAATGGGTTGGGTCGTCATTTCGGGCGCTTGTCGATCACCCTGCGTGCTTTGCCGACGAGTGTGCGTTCGATCGAATCCGGCGCGCCCACGCTCACCGTGGTGCTCACGCCGATCAGCGTCTTGATGCGCTGCACCAGTGCGCCGGACACCGCGTGGCGGTCGGCGCCCGCGTGTTGCGGCAGCAGCTCGCACAGCACCTGCATCTCGTCGAGCTTGCCGTCGCGTGTGATCACGAGTTGGTACTGCCCTGAGAGCTGGCCCTGCTGCAGCACCAGCTCCTCGATCTGGGTCGGGAACACGTTGACGCCGCGGATGATCAGCATGTCGTCGCTGCGGCCGACGATCTTGCCCATGCGCCGCATGCTGCGCGAGGTCGGCGGCAGCAGCCGGGTCAGGTCGCGGGTGCGGTAGCGGATCACCGGCAGCGCCTGCTTGGTCAGCGTGGTGAACACCAGTTCGCCTTCCTGCCCGTCGGGCAGCACCGCGCCGGTTTCGGGGTCGATGATCTCGGGGTAGAAATGGTCCTCCCAGATCACCGGGCCGTCCTTGCTTTCGATGCACTCGTTGGCCACCCCCGGGCCCATCACTTCGCTCAGGCCGTAGATGTCCACCGCGTCGATGCCGGCACGCACCTCGATGTCGTGGCGCATCGCTTCGGTCCACGGCTCGGCGCCGAAGATGCCGACCTTGAGCGACGAGGCGCGTGGGTCCAGCCCCTGGCGCTGCATTTCTTCCACGATCACCTGCATGTAGCTCGGCGTCACCATGATGATGTCGGGCTTGAAGTCGACGATCAGCTGCACCTGCTTTTCGGTCTGCCCGCCGCTCATCGGGATCACGGTGCAGCCGAGCCTTTCGGCGCCGTAGTGCGCGCCGAGGCCGCCGGTGAACAGGCCGTAGCCGTAGGCCACCTGCACGATGTCGCCGGCACGCCCGCCGCTGGCGCGGATCGAGCGCGCGACCAGGTCGGCCCAGGTGTTGATGTCATCTTGGGTGTAGCCGACCACGGTCGGTTTTCCGGTGGTGCCCGAGGACGCATGCACCCGCACCACCTTCTCGCGCGGCACCGCGAACATGCCGAAGGGATAGTTGTCGCGCAGTTCCTTCTTCGCCATCAAGGGGAACCTGGCCAGGTCGGCGAGCGACATCAGGTCGTCCGGGTGCACGCCTGCCGACTCGAAACTGGCGCGGTAGTGCGGCACGTTTTGGTAGGCGTGACGCAGGCTCCATTGCAGGCGCTGCAACTGCAGCGCGGCGATCTCGTCACGGCTCGCGGTTTCGATCGGCTCGAGCTCGCCGGGCTGGGGGTGTTTCACGGGCATGGGCGGGTCCTTGGGGAGCGGTGGGATGCAGGCGCCGATTCTTCGACCGCTCGGTCGGCGAATGATACGGACTTGTGCCGGCGGACGCAAGGCGGCTTCACCGGCTTGGGTCACGAGCCGGTCGGGCGGGCCTGCCGCGACGGCCGGTCACGCCGGCGTGCCGTACCGGCCTGTCAAGTCGATTCGATACCATCGCGGCCTTTGCAGCCACCCGCAGGAGCTACCGCCATGGCGATGGACGTCGTCGACTACGAGATCAAAGGTTCGGAAATGCAGTTCGTCGAGATCGAGCTCGACCCCGGCGAAGCCGCGGTCGGCGAGGCCGGCAGCATGATGTTCATGGACGCCGGCATCGGCATGGACACCGTGTTCGGCGACGGCTCCGGCGGTGGCGGTGGCGGCCTCTTCGGCAAGCTGCTCGGCGCGGGCAAGCGGCTGATCACCGGCGAGTCGCTCTTCACCACGGTCTACACCAACAACGCGAGCCAGAAGCAGCGCGTGGCCTTTGCCGCGCCCTACCCGGGCAAGATCATGCCGATGGATTTGCGCCAGCTCGGCGGCATGCTGATCTGCCAGAAGGACGCCTTCCTCTGTGCCGCGCGCGGTGTCTCGCTGGGCATCTTCCTGCAGCAAAAACTCGGCGTCGGCTTCTTCGGCGGCGAGGGCTTCATCATGCAAAAGCTCGAGGGCGACGGCCTGGCGTTTGTGCATGCCGGCGGCACCGTGCTCAAGCGCGAGTTGCAGCCGGGGCAGACGCTGTTTATCGACACCGGCTGCGTGGTGGCGCTGACGCCCAACGCCAACTTCGAGATCCAGTACGTGGGCAAGATCAAGACCGCGCTGTTCGGCGGCGAGGGCCTGTTCTTCGCCAAGGTCACCGGCCCCGGCACGGTGTGGCTGCAAAGCCTGCCCTTCTCGCGCCTGGCCTCGCGCGTGTTCGCGGCGGCGCCGCAGCGTGGCGGCTCGCGCGACGAAGGCTCGATCCTGCCGGGCATCGCCGGCGCGGGTGTGCTCGGCGGCATCTTCGGCGGGGACGACGAGTAGGCCGCATGCCGATGCCCCGCCGACAGGGGTGCCTCCGCGTGGGTGGAGGGCTCGCGGTTCTGCCGCGGCTGCTGGTGGCGCTCACCCTGGCAGCGCCCGCATTCGCCGCGCCGCCTGCAAGCCCGCACCTCGAAGAGATGACCTCGCCCGAACTGCGCGAGCGCATCGCCGCGGGGGCCACCACGGTGCTGGTGCCGATCGGCGGCACCGAGCAGAACGGGCCGCACATGGTGCTGGGCAAACACAACGTGCGGGTGCGTGTGCTCGCCGCGCGCATTGCGCAGAAGCTGGGCCATGCGGTGGTGGCGCCGGTGCTCGCGTACGTGCCCGAAGGTTCGATCGAACCGCCGGCGGCGCATATGCGCTGGGCCGGCACCATCTCGATTTCCGAGGCCACTTTCGAGGCGCTGCTCGAGTCCGCGGCGCGCAGCTTTCGCCGCCATGGTTTTCGCGACGTGGTTTTCCTCGGCGACCACGGCGGTTACCAGAAGAGCCTGGAGCGGGTGGCCGCCAAACTCAATCGTGAATGGAATGCAACCGCGGTATCCGCGGAGAGGTGGGCGGCAAGGGCGCACGCTCTCGCCGAGTACTATCGGGTGACCCAGACCGAGGTGGTGGAAGGCCTGAAATCGCGCGGCTTCAAGGCCGAGGAAATCGGCAGCCACGCTGGCCTGGCCGACACCGCGTTGGCCCTGGCGGTGGACCCGGGCCTGGTGCGGCAGGAACTTCTCGCGGGCGGGCGCAAGGCAGGGCCCGATGA
Organism: Burkholderiales bacterium; assembly: GCA_031404155.1. Lineage (GTDB taxonomy): Bacteria > Pseudomonadota > Gammaproteobacteria > Burkholderiales > Burkholderiaceae_C > JANNGZ01. The sequence goes on along the minus strand of JANNGZ010000331.1, from coordinate 16,879 downwards.
AGGTGTGCTCGGCGACCCGCGGCGCGCCACGGCCGAGGCGGGGCAGGCGGGGGTCGAGCGCATCGTGGAGGCTTCGGTCGCCGCGATTCGCGAACGCACCGGTCGCCGCTGAGCTGTTGATGGGATCCGGGCCAACGCGCAGTCCACCCTCTGCGCTGAGTTATCGAATGGCCGCGTCGGCGGCCGGGTGTCGCAATTTGAACGAGAGAGTGATGACGATGAAGAAGTCGGTCAAGAACATGTTGGGCCTGGGTGGGGTAATGCTGCTCGGCGCCGCTGCGGTGGCCACCTTGACGGTGCGCAGCAATGCGGTGGCGCAAGCGACGACGGCCGCCCCGGCTTCGGCGCCGGCCGCTGCCGCATCTGCCGCGCCGGCGACTGCCGCGACCGCGCCCGCGCTACCGGCCGCGCCGAGCGTGCCGGCGATCACCACCATCCCCGGCATGCCGCCAGTGGTCGACCCGAAGAATCTCTACAGCGAGGTGGCCGCCGGCAAGGTGAGCCCGGCGATCGCGGGCGACCTCGACCGCATCTACGTGCCCAACCTGCGCAGCAACGACGTCTACGTGATCGACCCGGCGCAGATGAAGGTGGTGGACCGCTTCAAGGTTGGTTTCGGCCCGCAGCACATCGTGCCCGCGTGGGATTTGCGCACCCTGTGGGTGACCAACAATGCCGAGGGCCGCACCGACGGCAGCCTGACCCCGATCGACCCCAAGACCGGCAAGCCGGGCAAGGCGGTGATGGTCGACGACCCGTACAACATGTACTTCTCGCCCGACGGCAAGTCGGCGATCGTGGTCGCCGAAGCGCGCAAACGTCTTGACTTCCTCGACGCGAAGACGATGGCGCCGCAGTATTCGATCGACGTGCCGGGCTGCCCCGGCGTGAACCATGCCGATTTTTCGATCGACGGCAAGTTCGCGATCTTCACCTGCGAGTTTGCCGGCACGCTGGCCAAGGTCGACCTGGTCGACCGCAAGGTGCTCGGCTACATCAAGCTGCAGATGCCGGCCACGCGCTTCAAGGAAAAGCCGGGCAGCGCGCGGGTGCAGCCGGGGCAGGTGTGGGAGCCGGGCGAGAGCGAGGTCTGTACCGTCACCAAAGGCATGCCGCAGGACATCCGCAGCTCGCCGGACGGCAAGCGCTTCTACATCGCCGACATGCATGCCGACGGGGTGCATATCGTCGACGGCGAGGCGTTCAAGCAGGTCGGCTTCATCGCCACCGGCCTCGGCGCGCACGGCCTGTACCCGAGCCGCGACGGCAAGCGCCTGTACGTGGCCAACCGCGGCTCGCACAAGATCCACGGCGCCAAGCTCGGCAACGGCGGCGTGGCGGTGATCGACTTCGCCACCGAGAAGATCGTGGCGCGCTGGGGCGTGCCCGGCGGCGGCAGCCCGGACATGGGCAACGTGAGCGTCGACGGCAAATACCTCTGGCTCGCGGCGCGTTATGACGACGTGGTCTACCGCTTCGACACCGGTTCGGGCGATGTGAAGCAGATCAAGGTCGGTGCCGAACCGCATGGCCTCACGGTGTGGCCGCAGCCCGGGCGCTATTCGCTCGGGCACACCGGCAACCTGCGCTAGGCGCTGAGACAGACTCCGCGTCCACCGGCCGTACTGCGGCCCCTAAGGCCGCCGCCTTGCGGCGTCCGCCCCCCGAGGGGGAGCAAGGAAACTTGGGACGGCCCGGCGTTTCCTTGAGAGCGCCCCCAGGCCGACTACGTCGTCCGCCCCCCGAGGGGGTATGAGCAAAGTGGCCGAGCCACATTTGCTCATGAGCGCCATCGCACAGAGCCGATGGCGCGCTGTTGTTAGGATGCCGGCACCCGTGGCCGGCATGTTTGCCGCGGCCGCGGCCCCAAACTTCGAACGAAGGAGCACAAGATGAAACGCTGCAACCGTTGGATCGCCACCCTGATCGCCGCCGCATTGGCCACGCAAGGCATGCTGGTGAGCGCGCAGACCACGCTGATCTCCACCGAACAGGTGGCTGCAAGCCAAGGTATTCGCAGCGCCACCGCGCAGCGCGAGCATGTGAACGCCACCCTGGCGCGGGGCGATGTGGCCGCGGGCCTGGCCGAGCGTGGGGTGAGCGTCGAGCAGGCGCGCACGCGTGTGGCGGCGCTCACCGACGACGAGGTGGCGCATGTGGCGCACACGTTGGACACCGCGCCCGCCGGCGCCAACGACGTGATCGGCACCATCGTCTTCATCTTCGTGCTGCTGCTGATCACCGACATCCTCGGCTTCACGAAAATTTTCCCGTTCACGCGCACGATCCGCTGACCGGTCGGTTGGCTGCTTCGCGGGCCGGGCGGCGCGGAGCGTCTAGGGTGCCCCCTTGAGCACGCGCTGCCGCCAGCGCACTGGCGCCGTGATCGGCGCCACGCGCCGCGCCGTTTTGTTGGTACCGCTGGGCGCCAGCCTCGCTGGGCTCGCTGCCTGCGCACACCAGACCCGCGCAGTTCGTGCCGGGGCCCCATCCGGCCTGGCGCGTGCCCATGAGTTGAGCGCCACGCCGTTCTTCGCGCAGACCGCGTACCACTGCGGCCCGGCCGCACTCGCCACCGCGCTCGCTGCCGTGGGCATCCCCGCCGACCCGGTGCGGATCGCCGAGCAGGTGTTCCTTCCCGCACGCCAGGGCACACTGCAAACCGAAATGATCGCTGGTGCGCGCCGGCAGGGCGCCGTGGCCACCCGCATCGCGCCGACGCTGGAGGCCGCGCTGCGCGAGGTGCACGCGGGCAACGTGGTGGTGGTGCTGCTCAACCTGGGCCTGAAGTGGCTGCCGGCGTGGCACTACGCGGTGCTCGTCGGCTACGACCTCGATGCTGGCGAGGTGCTGCTGCGCTCGGGTGCCACCTTCCGCGCGGCGATGGCGATGCGCACCTTCGAACACACCTGGGCGCGCAGCGGCTCCTGGGCTTTCGCGGCACTGCCGCCGGGGCGCTGGCCGGTGAGCGCGCCTTCGGCCTCGGTGATCGAAGCCGCACTCGGCTTCGAGCGCGTTGCGGCACCGGCCCGCGCGGTCGACACGTACCGCAGCGCGATCGAACGGGCCGGCCCTCAACTCACGCTCCAGATGGGGCTGGGCAACAGCCTTCACGCCGCGGGCGACTCGGTGGCCGCGGTGGCCGTGTTTCGCAACACCGCAATGGCGCATCGCAGTGCCGCGGCGTGGATCAACCTGGCGCTGTTGCTGCGCGCGAGCGGCGACACTGCGGGTGCACGACATGCGGCGCGTGAGGCGGGGCTGCTCGGCGACGCGGCCTGGGCCGAGCCTGCGCAGGCTTTGCAGGATGAGCTCGCCGACACGAACGCATCGCGGCCAGCGGGCGCGCTCATGCCCGCAAGGTGAACGCCTGAGGCCGCAGCCCGGGGCTGGCGCCGCCGGTTATCCTGCGCCCCCATGAAAGACCTGCTCGACGCCTTCTGGCGTGCCGCCGCGTACTGCCTGCATCCGCGGGTGATTGCGCTGTCGATCCTGCCGCTGCTGCTCGCCGGTGGCCTCACCCTTGGCCTGGGCTGGATGTACTGGGAGCTGGCGGTGGCGGGTGTGCGCGGCACGCTCGAGGGCTGGGATCTGGTCGCCACGTTTTTGAGCTGGGTCGAGTCGATCGGCGGGGCGGGCTTTCGAACGGTGATCGCGCCGCTGATCGTGGTGGCGCTCGCGGTGCCGCTGATCGTGGTGATGTCGCTGCTGTTCGTGGCCACGCTGATGACACCGGCGATTGCGTCCCTGGTGGCGCAGCGGCGCTTCGCCGCGCTAGAGCGCCGGCGCGGCGCGGGCTGGTGGCAGTCGGCGTTCTGGTCGCTCCTGTGTACCCTGCTCGCGCTGGTGGCGCTGGTTGCGAGCATTCCGCTGTGGTTTGTGCCGCCGCTGGTGCTGGTGCTGCCGCCGCTGATCTGGGGCTGGCTCACCTACCGCGTGATGAGCTTCGACGTGCTCGCCGAATTCGCCGACGCCGGCGAGCGGCGCCAGGTCTTGCGCGAACACCGCTGGCCGCTGCTCGGCATCGGCATCGTCTGCGGCTACCTCGGCGCCGCACCGTCGCTGGTGTGGGCGGTGGGTGCGGCCACCTTGATCTTTGCGCCGCTCTTGGTGGTGGTGTCGATCTGGCTCTACACCCTGGTGTTTGCGTTTGCGGCGCTCTGGTTCGCGCATTACGCGCTGGCCGCATTGCAGCGCCTGCGCGCGTCGCGTGAGCCGCCCGCGCCACCGCCCGCCGCAGCGATGCCGGAGCTGTTGCCCGGCGGCCCGAAGCCAACGCCTGATTTCCACGCGATACCCCTCTGATGAGCCCGACGGGCAACCCCAAGAGCGAATTCCGCAGTGCGAAGCACGAAGGTTCCTGATGAGCACTCATCGATTCGGACTCATCATCGTCGGCGACGAAATCCTCTCCGGCAAGCGCGAGGACAAACACCTGCCCAAGGTGATCGCGCTGCTTGCCGCACGCGGCCTGGCGCTGGCCTGGGCGCGTTACGTGGGCGACGAGCGCGAGCTGATCACCGCGGCACTTCGTGATGCCTTCGCCGGCGGCGACATCGTGTTCAGCTGCGGCGGCATCGGCGCCACGCCGGACGACCACACCCGGCAGTGCGCCGCGGCGGCGTTGCAGCGGTCGCTCGAGCTGCATCCGCAGGCCAAGGCGCTGATACTGGAACGCCTGCGCGATATCTCGCGCGAACAGGGCACGCCCTACGAGCCCGACAAGCCGGACGTGGTGCACCGGCTCAACATGGGTGTGTTCCCGCAAGGTGCGAGCCTGATCGCGAACCCGTTCAACAAGATCCCGGGCTTCAGCGTCGGTGAGGTGCACTTCGTGCCCGGCTTCCCGGTGATGGCGCATCCGATGATCGAAAACCTGCTCGACACCCGCTATGCGCACCTGCATGGCAGCTCCAGGCTGGTCGAGCGCTCGGTGATCGTGTTCGGCGCGATCGAGGCCTCGCTCACACCGCTGATGGAGCAGATCGAAGCCGCTCACACCGGCGTTCGGGTGTTCAGCCTCCCGAGCGTGGACCACCCGACCTTCGGGCGCCACATCGAGCTCGGTGTCAAAGGCTCGGCGGAGGCTTCGTTGTTGGCCTATGCGGGCCTCATTTCTGGGCTGCATGACTTCGGTGCAAAGCTCGGCCCTGAGATGGTGCGCTGAACTCGCCGAACAGGCACCGCGACGGTGCTGGCGTGCGCACGAAGCTGGGGCAATCCAGGCGTAGGCCCAGGGCTTGGGGCTGCGTTCACTCGCGGGCGCCGGGTGCCCGTTGCGGGCCTGCCGCTGGCATGCCTTCTGCTACATTCGCGTGCGCTTTTTCGGGGGCGGTTTTCTCAGCCCTCGTCCCGCCAACCCCACCCCACAGCACATAGCCCCTAGGAGAGCCTGATGGCATCGAAGACCGTCGCCGACGTGATGAAGATGGTGAAGGACAACGAAGTCAAGTTCGTCGACTTCCGCTTCACCGACACCCGCGGCAAGGAGCAACACGTTTCGGTGCCGGTGTCGCACTTCGACGAAGACAAGTTCATCTCCGGCCATGCCTTCGACGGCTCGTCGATCGCCGGCTGGAAGGGCATTGAAGCCAGCGACATGCTGCTGATGCCGGACCCGGCCACCGCCAACATCGACCCCTTTTTCGAAGAGCCGACGGTCATCCTCACCTGCGACGTGCTCGAGCCCGGAGACGGCAAGCCCTACGAGCGCGACCCGCGTTCGCTGGCCAAACGGGGCGAGGCCTACCTCAAGTCCAGCGGGCTCGGCGACGCGGCCTTCTTCGGCCCCGAACCCGAGTTCTTCGTCTTCGACAGCGTGCGCTGGGGCTCCGACATGTCCGGCTCGTTCAGCAAGATCGAGTCCGAAGAAGCCGCCTGGAACAGCGACAAGGAATACGAACACGGCAACACCGGCTACCGCCCGAGCGTGAAGGGGGGCTACTTCCCGGTGCCGCCGGTGGACAGCTTCCAGGACATGCGCAGCGAGATGTGCCTGATCCTCGAGCAGCTCGGCATTCCGGTCGAAGTGCACCACCACGAGGTCGGCACCGCCGGCCAGATGGAGCTCGGCACCAAGTTCAGCACGCTGGTGCAGCGCGCCGACTGGCTGCAGCTGCAGAAGTACGTGATCCAGAACGTGGCCCACAGCTACGGCAAGACGGCCACCTTCATGCCCAAGCCGATCGTTGGCGACAACGGCAGCGGCATGCATGTGCACCAGAGCGTCTGGAAGGACGGCAAGAACCTGTTCGCGGGCGACGGTTATGCCGGCCTCTCGGACTTTGCGCTCTACTACATCGGCGGCGTGATCAAACATGCGCGCGCGCTGAATGCGATCACCAACCCCGGCACCAACAGCTACAAGCGCCTGGTGCCCGGCTTCGAGGCGCCGGTGAAGCTGGCTTACTCGTCGCGCAACCGCTCGGCGTCGGTGCGCATTCCGTATGTCGCCAACCCGAAGGGCCGCCGCATCGAAGTGCGTTTCCCGGACCCGCAGGCCAACCCGTATCTGGCTTTCGCGGCGCTGCTGATGGCCGGCCTGGACGGGGTGGAGAACAAGATCCACCCGGGTGAAGCCGCCACCAAGGACCTGTACCACCTGCCGCCGGAAGAGGACGCGAAGATCCCGACCGTGTGCCACAGCCTGGACCAGGCGCTGGACTACCTGGACAAGGACCGCGCCTTCCTGACCAAGGGCGGTGTCTTCACCGATGCCTACCTGGACGCCTACATCGAGCTGAAGATGCAGGAAGTGACCCGCTTCCGCATGACCACGCACCCGATCGAGTTCGACATGTACTACTCGCTCTGACATGACAACCCCCACGCTTGTCGCGTCGTGCCTGCACTGCCCCCGAGGGGGGCGCAGCCTGCCTTGGGGCGGCCCGGCGCCGGGCTGAGCGGGCAAGTGTCTGGCAAGGCAGGGCGGCCCGCGGGCCGCCCTTTGCATTTGTACCGGCGCCTCGGCAGTTCGTGGCGGCCGCGGGTCCGCCTTTTGTCACGGCCGCGCGTTCGTGAGGGTGGACATGCGCCACGGGGTCACTCGGGTGTCTGCGCCACAATCCAAGGCTTCGGAGGTGCATCGATGAAGAGTCTGGGCTTTCAAGGCCGAGCGGCCGCTACGCTGGCGCTGCTGCTCGCCGCGGCAGCGAGCGGCAGCGCGGCGCTGGCGCAGAGCAGCACCGCCGCAACCGTCTACCGTTGCCCCGGGCCGCCGGTGCTCTACACCGACGCCATCACCGCGTCGGAGGCCAAGGAAAAGGGTTGCCGCACCATCGAGGGTGCGCCGATCACCGTGATCGCCCCGATCCGCGCCCGCCCGGGCGCAGTCGCCGGCAATCCGCCAAAGGACGGCGCCAGCGCCGCCCGTGGTGCCGACAGCAAGGTGGACCCGGCCGACCAGAAGGCCCGTGACAGCGACGCCCGCCGCATCCTGGACGCCGAGCTCAAGCGGGAGGAGCAGCGCCTGGAGGCGCTCAAGCGCGAGTTCAACAATGGCGAGCCCGAGCGCAAGGGCGACGAGCGCAACTTCGCGAAGTACCAGGAGCGCGTGGCCGAGATGAAGTCAAGCATCCAGCGCAAGGAAGGCGATATCGCCGCGCTCAAGCGCGAAATCGCCAAGCTGCCGCCGTCCTGATCTCTTCCAAGATCCACGAGCCGGCGATGCCCGATCGAGCGCGCCCCGCCCTGGCGGCCGAGATCGGCGGCTTCGATGCCTTCGACCTGCTTGCCACCATGGTGGCCGTAGTACGGCCGGGCGGCGAGATCGTCTTCGCCAACGCCAGCTTCGAGAACCTGCTCGGCCTGTCGCGGCGCACGCTGCTGCGCGGCAACCTGCTCGACTGGCTGGCCGACGGCCAGGCGCTGCGCGAGTCGCTCGACGCGGTGTCGCGAAACGACGTGGCCACGCGCCGCTTCGAGGCGATGCTCAAGCGCGGCCTGAGCAACAGCAGCAGCAACGAGCTTGCGTTGCCGGTGCATGTGATCGTGAACCAGACCATCGACGCGCAGCGTGTCTTGGTGGAACTGGTGGAGATCGAGCAGCAGACGCGCCAGGACCGCGAGGAGCGTGCGCTCGGGCAGGTGCAGGCCAACAAGGAGCTGATCCGAAACCTGGCGCACGAGATCAAGAACCCGCTCGGTGGCATTCGCGGCGCAGCGCAACTCCTGGCCATGGAGCTGGAGAGCAAGGAGCTTACCGAGTACACGCAAGTCATCGTGCACGAGGCCGACCGCCTGCAGGCGCTGGTGGACCGCCTGCTCGCGCCGCACCGCAAGGCGCATGTGGTCGGCGACGTGAACATCCACGAGGTCTGCGAGCGGGTGCGCTCGCTGGTGCTCGCCGAATTCCCCAAGGGTCTGGCGGTGGAGCGCGACTACGACGTCTCGATCCCGGAGTTTCGCGGCGACCGCGAACAGCTGATCCAGGCGCTGTTGAACATCGTGCAGAACGCGGCGCAGGCACTGGCCGAGCGCATCGCCGCGGGGGACGCCTGTGTGCGCCTGCAAACCCGCATCGCGCGCCAGGTGACGATCGGCAAGACCCGTTGGCGACTGGCACTGGAATTGCATGTGCAGGACAACGGCCCAGGCGTGCCCGAGTCGATCCGTGAGCGCATCTTCTACCCGCTGGTGTCGGGGCGCGAAGGCGGGTCGGGCTTGGGGCTCACGCTGGCGCAAACCTTCGTGCAGCAACACCAGGGCACGATCGAGTGCGACAGCGTGCCGGGGCGCACCGTGTTCTCGCTGCTGATTCCATTGCCTTGATGACCAACATACCGATGCACACTGCGCGCGCCCGAGCGCCCGGCCGCCCGAAGCTGGGCGCCTTCCCCACAGGCCGACCGCGGTACGCCGCGGTCGAGAGGCAGTCATGAAACCTGTCTGGGTAGTCGACGACGATCAATCGATCCGCTTCGTGCTCGAAAAGGCACTGGCGCGTGAGCAACTGGCGGTGCGCAGCTTTGCCAACGCGCGCGACGTGCTCGCGGCGCTGGAGGCCGACGAGCAGCCGCAGGTGCTGGTGAGCGATATCCGCATGCCCGGCGGCTCGGGGCTGGAGCTGCTGTCGAAGGTGAAGGCGCGCCTGCCGGGCCTGCCGGTGATCGTGATGACCGCGTACTCCGACCTCGACAGCGCGGTCTCGGCCTTCCAGGGCGGTGCGTTCGAATACCTGCCCAAACCCTTCGACGTGCCCAAGGCGGTGGAGCTGATCCAGCGCGCGCTCGACGAAAGCCTGCGCGAGGCCGAACAAACCGCCGCGCCGGCCGAGGTGCCCGAAATGCTCGGCCAGGCCCCGGCGATGCAGGACGTGTTCCGCGCCATCGGCCGCCTGAGCCAGAGCCATGTCACCGTGCTCATCACCGGCGAAAGCGGCAGCGGCAAGGAGCTGGTGGCGCGCGCGCTGCACAAGCACAGCCCACGTGGCGACCTCGGCAACAAGGGCCCGTTCATCGCGATCAACACCGCGGCGATACCGAAGGACCTGCTCGAGAGCGAACTCTTCGGCCACGAGCGTGGCGCCTTCACCGGCGCGCAGACGATGCGCCGCGGCCGTTTCGAACAGGCCGACGGCGGCACGCTCTTTCTCGACGAAATTGGCGACATGCCCTTCGACCTGCAGACGCGCCTGCTGCGGGTGCTCAGCGACGGCCAGTTCTACCGTGTCGGTGGCCACCAGCCCTTGAAGAGCAATGTGCGCGTCATCGCCGCCACGCACCAGAACCTGGAGCAGCGGGTGCGCGAGGGCGCGTTCCGCGAAGACTTGTTCCACCGCCTCAACGTGATCCGGCTGCGGCTGCCCGCGCTGCGCGAACGGCGCGAGGACATCCCGACGCTGACTCGCTTCTTCCTGCAGAAGAGCGCGCGCGAACTCGGTGTCGAGGCCAAGCGCATCACCGACGCGGCGCTCGAGCACATGCTGCACTTCGACTTCCCCGGCAACGTGCGCCAGCTCGAAAACCTGTGCCATTGGCTCACCGTGATGGCGCCGGCGCAGGTGGTCGAACCGAAGGATCTGCCACCCGAGTTTGGCGAGCCGGGGCCGGCGGTGGTCGTGGCGACAACCGCATCCGGCATCGTGAGCGCGGCGTCGCCGCAGATGGCCGAGCCGGTACCAATGCCCAGCGCTGCCGCCGCGCAGACTGCCGGCCCAGTGCCCGGCCCAGTGCCCGGCGCTGCGGACTGGCTTGCGGGCCTCGAACGCGAAGCCCGCCAGCTGCTCGAAGCGGGTTCGCCGGAAGTCTGGGACCAGCTCACCAAGCTGTTCGAAGGGCGGTTGATCCACACCGCGCTGGAGGTCACGCGCGGGCGCCGCATCGAAGCCGCGCAACGCCTGGGCATCGGCCGCAACACCATTACGCGCAAGATCCAGGAGTTCGGGCTGGACGAGTAGCCCACGCGCCTGCGGTGCCGGCCGGGCTCAAGTTGACTTACGAGCCGCTGGGCGGCCCGGCCTGATCGCGCACCACGACGACCTAGCTGGTCAGCCGATCTCGACCATCACCGGCGCGTGGTCGCTCGGCCGTTCGTTCTTGCGCGGCAGCTTGTCGATAGAACAAGACAGCACGCGAGAGCGCAGGGCCTCGCTGACCAGGATGTGGTCGATGCGCAGGCCCTGGTTCTTGCGGAACGCGAGCATGCGGTAGTCCCACCAGGTCCAGCTCTTGGGCAGCTGCTCGAAGAGGCGGAAGGCGTCCACCAGGCCGGCGCCGACGAGCTGGCGGAAGTGCTCCCGCTCTTCTGGGGTGCAGTGGATCTGGCCGGCCCAGGCCACCGGGTCGTACACGTCACGGTCTTCGGGAGCGATGTTGTAGTCGCCCATCAACACGAGCTTCGGATGCACGGCGAGCTCGCTGTCCACCCAGCTGCGCAGGGCGCGCAGCCACTGCATCTTGTATTCGAACTTCTCGGTACCCGGTGCTTGCCCGTTGGGAAAGTAGGCGCCGATGACACGAATGCCGCTGTCGTCGGCCGCCGTGTCGGGCAGGGTGGCCGCGATCACCCGCGCTTGTGGGTCGTCGAAGGCCGGAATGTTCTTCAGTACCTCGGTGGGCTCGCCGCGCGACACGATGGCCACGCCGTTGTAGGTCTTCTGGCCATGGAACGCCACGCGCCAGCCGGCAGCCTCGATCGCCTCGCGCGGGAACTTGTCGTCGGTCAGCTTGGTTTCCTGGAGCACCATCACGTCCGGCTGCTGAGTGCCGAGCCAGTCCAGGAGCTGCGGCAGGCGCACCGCCAGCGAGTTGACGTTCCAGGTCGCGAGTTTCATGACAGCAAAGCGGCCGCTTGGTGGGGCGAGTTAGCGGGAGGAATCGGCAATCATGCCGCATCGATGGCATGGCGAACGCGCAGCGCGACGCGGCGCTGTCTCGGGCCACGATATCCTACGCACCCATGGTTACGCGCGAATCGCCGATCGAAGTCGCTGTGCGGCGTGCGTTGCTGGAGGTGGCGCTTGCCAACGCAGCGCGAAACGTACCAGTTCAGCTCGCCGCCGTTCTCTTCGTGGTCTTCCTGGGCTGGGATTCGGGGCAACCCGCGGCCGCGATCCTGACCGGGCTACTCGGCGTCGTGGTCGCGGCATGGCGCTGGTCTACGACGCACCGTTTCGCCGACGTTTCAGCTCTGGCGCCCTCCGCCCTCGATCGCGTGCGAGTCGAACTTGAAGTCAATGCGCTGCTCGCCGGTGCGACCTACGCCTTCAGCTCCCTCTACATCTATCCGGGCCTGACCGGCGCGTCGCAAACCGTCTACATCGTCCTTGTCTGTGGATCGGTGGCGGTGGCGGCCGCGTTCATGTCGTTGGTAGGGCGCGCCTTCGTGCTGCTTGCATCGGTCGAACTTGGAACTCTGTTCGTGATCAGCCTCGTCAATCCGCAGGTCCGTTCGCTTTCGCTCGCGGTGCTAACTCTGGTGTTCGGTTACTCGATGTATCGCGCGGCCCGCGCATTCCGTGAAAATGCCACGCTGGCGCATCGCCACGGTCTGGAGTCCGACCAAGCCAACGCATCGCTGCTGCGCGCCAAAGACGCGGCCGATGCCGCGAATTCGGCCAAGTCGCAATTCCTCGCCACGATGAGCCACGAGATCCGCACCCCGATGAACGGCGTGCTCGGCGCCTTGGAATTGCTTCGCCACTCCCAGCTCGACCCGTCGCAGCGCCGGCTGCTGCGCACCGCATCGTCCTCCGGCGAGTCGCTGATGGCGATCCTCAACGACGTTCTCGATCATTCCAAGATCGAGGCCGGCAAGCTGCAACTGACCCACGGGCCGCTGGCCCTGCACGGCCTGGCGTCAGCAGCGGTGGCCTTGTTCCGCCCGAATGCGGAAGCCAAACACTTGACGCTCGACCTCGAGATCGACCCCAGCGCCGCCGACCATGTCACCGGCGACGCGCAACGCCTGAAGCAGGTGCTGCTCAACCTCATCGGCAACGCGATCAAGTTCACCGAACGCGGCGGCGTGCGCCTGACCATCGCACCGCGGCCCGACCGCGGCAATCGCGCGGTGGTGGCCTTCGCGGTCAGTGACAGTGGTGTGGGCATGAACGCCGAGGCGGTGGAACGCCTCTTCGAACCGTTTCATCAGGTGGATGGGCGGCGCAACCGAAAACACGGCGGCACCGGCCTGGGCCTGGCGATCAGCCAGCGCATCGTCGAAGCGATGGGTGGCCGCATCGACGTGCAAACCGAGCCGGGCCGTGGCTCGACCTTCAGTTTTGAACTGGCCCTGGAGCGCGATTTCGGCGACACCTCGGGCACGCCGGCCGACTCCGCCTTCGGCGCGCTAGAAGGCATTGGCCGGCGCAGCGGCACCGCCTTGCTGGTGGAAGACAACCCGGTCAACCGCATGATCGCGACCCAGATGTTGCAGTCGCTCGGGGTCGACGTGGTCGAAGCCGAAGACGGTGCTCAGGCGCTGGACATCCTCTCGCGGCACGCAGTGGACCTGGTGCTGATGGACATCCAAATGCCGGTGATGGACGGGTATGCGGCCACCGCGCAAATTCGCGAGCGAGAGCGGCGCCAGGGTTTGCCTCGGGTGCCGATCGTGGCGCTCACCGCCGATGCCTTTGACGACGACGCGCAGCGCGCGATGACTTCGGGTATGGACGCCCACATGGCCAAGCCCTACACCCGGGCCCAGCTGCGGGACCTGATCGGCACCTGGATGCGCTGAGCCGCGGGCGGCGGACGGACACCCTGGCGGGGTTCCTGGCGGTCGGTCAGGCGCTCAGTCAGGTGGACCGCCAGGGTAAGGCGCTCAGTTGAACGCCGCCCATTCGGTGATGCCGGTGCGCTCTTCACCCCATGCGGTGTCGAGTTCAACCCGTTTGATCTCCTCGACGGCGCCGTCGGCGGCACCGCCGGCCTTGCGCGCCTGCGCCCGGGCCAGGCGCTCCATCAGGCGCAGGTCGCGGTCGGTGAGCCCGAGCGCGGCATCGGCCCAGCGGTCGACCACCTCGACCAGCGACGCGTAGTCGATCGGCGCCGCCGAGCGGCGGGCCTGCAAGGCGGCCAGCGTGCCGCGCAGGCGTGGGTCGACGGTTTGGATCACTTGCTCCAGCGCCGCTTCGCCTTCGCCGTTGTCGACCACGAAGTCGACCAAGCCACGGCGTTGCAGCTGCTCAGCGCTGTAGAGGCGGCCGGAGAGGATCATCTCGTTGGCGACCGCGAAGCCGGCTTTGCGGATCGTGAAGTTCCATGCCCCCATGCCCGGGAAGAGGTTGAACAGCACCTCCGGGAAACCGCCCTGGGCACTGCGCTCGAAGATGACTTTGTGAAAGGGCATCACCGACTCCAGGCCACCGCCGAGCGTGTCGCCTTGAACCAGCACGGTTGTATGGATGCCGAGTCCGGCGGCGTTCTCCAGCCACCACACCAGGTCGACGCAGCGGCGGCCGTACAGGCGCAGGGAATCGGCATCACGTGCACGAACCAGCAGCACGAAGAGCGAGAGGTCACCGCCGAAGTTGAAGACGCCGGGCACGTCGGAGGTCAACACGATGTGCCGTACCAGTCCCGGGTTGGCGCCGATGTCGTCGAGGATCCGCTGAAACTCGGACATGGCCGCGAGGCTATAGCACTGAATCGGCTTGACGCAGGTGCGCACGCGCAGCATCGCCAGGTCGGCACGCCACTCCAGGCGGATGTAGCGGTAGGGGCGGCCCAGCAGCTTGGGCAGTCCGTTCGGGGCTACCGCAGTCATATCGCCTCGACGATGCGGGTGAAGTGGTGGAAGTTCACCTGTGCAGCCTCGACGATCGCCGCGCGCGCGTCGTTGTCGGTGATCGTGTTGAGCAGCTTGCGCAATTCGGCCATGTGCTTGCTGTCCAGGGTGGCGTGGGAGCTGATGAAAGAGACGCCGATCTCGCCTTCGAGCAACAGCGACTCGCGGATCGCCTGTGCAAAGGTGGCGCCGTACACCGAGGAGATGACTTCCAGCGTGTACAGCATGCCGAGCACCGAGCAGGCGTGGCGGCGGTCCGCGGCCCAGTAGTTGTAGCCGTTGAGCGTCAACGTGTTCACGCCAGGCGCATGCGACCGCGCTTGAGCGGGTGCGACCCCCACGGCCTCGAGGTCGTTGATGACCCACTGCTCGTGCCCCTTCTCTTCGTGCATATGCTCGTAGAGGAAGTAGCGCACCTGGCGCAGCGAATCGTCGACGCGGCTCGCCGCAGCAGCGCAGACCGGATTGAAGTGCCAGACCACGTGGTACAGCTCGAGCAGCAGGGCGCGGTAGCGCTGCACCTCCATGCCATGCGCCACAGCGTCGAGTACCTTGGGGTGCGTTTCGAAAGCACGTCTGGACTCGTCGGTTCGGGTGACGAGGTCAGCAAAGAATGGAAGCATTGAAAGTAACCGGATGTGTTAGGCCGGGCGCCACCGCGGAGACCCCAACGACGGTGGCCTGGCTACGCCTCAATTCGTGCATTGTGCACGTTGGCAATCACTTTCCCTGTTCCAAGGCGTTCGCAAATGAGTGATGTCCCGTCATTGCGTCGACTCGTACGCCGGGTGTTTCATTCGATTGACGCCCGCCGGGCATAGCTCACGAACGCATAGTGCAGGCCGGACGCGCTTAAGCGCGCCTCCCGAGAGATTTCCCCAAACGCAGCTCGGTCCCAGATCGGGAAGAAGCTGTCGCCCTCGAGCTCGGCGTCGATCTCGGTGAGCATCAATTCGTCGGCGTGGGGCAATGCCTGCGCATAGAGCTGCGCGCCGCCGATCACAAACGCCTTCGGGGCTCCGGCAGCCTTCACCAGCGCCTCGTCCAGCGAGCCGGCTCGCTCCGCGCCATCGGCATACCAGCCGGGGTCGCGCGTGACCACCAGGTTGCGCCGCCCGGGAAGGGGCCGGAATTTGCGCGGCAAGGAGTCCCAGGTCTTGCGGCCCATGATCACCGGGCAGCCCATGGTCGCGTCGCGCAAGTGGCGCTGGTCGGCGCTGTCGTGAAAGAGCAGGGCGTTGTCGCGCCCGATCGCGCGGTTGCGCGCCACCGCGGCGATGAGCACGAGCTTCAAACCGCCACCGGTGCCTTGATTGCAGGGTGCGGGTCGTAGCCCTCGACCACGAAGTCGTCGAATTCGTAGTCGAAGATCGACGCCGGCCGGCGCCGCATGGTGAGCGTCGCGTATGGGCGCGGCGCGCGTGAGAGTTGCAGCGCCACCTGCTCATGGTGGTTGCTGTAGATATGGCAGTCGCCCCCGGTCCAGACAAAGTCGCCGACCTTGAGATCACATTGCTGCGCCAGCATGTGCGTCAGCAGCGCGTAGCTCGCAATGTTGAAGGGCACGCCGAGGAAGATGTCGGCGCTGCGCTGGTAGAGCTGGCAGCTCAGCTTGCCGTCGGCGACGTAGAACTGGAAGAACGCGTGGCAGGGCATCAGGGCCATCTTCGACAGCTCGGCCACGTTCCACGCGCTCACGATGATGCGGCGCGAGTCGGGGTTGGCCTTGAGCTGCTTCACCACTTCGGCGATCTGGTCGATATGCCCACCGTCGGCTGTGGGCCAGCTGCGCCACTGCACGCCGTACACCGGCCCGAGGTCGCCATCGGGCTTGGCCCATTCGTCCCAAATCGTCACCCCGCGTTCCTGGAGCCAACGTGTATTGCCGTCCCCGCGCAGGAACCAGAGCAACTCGAGCACGATGCTCTTGAGGTGCACCTTCTTCGTCGTGACCAGCGGAAAGCCCTCACTGAGGTCGAAGCGCATCTGGTGCCCGAACACGCTGCGCGTGCCGGTGCCGGTGCGGTCGGCCTTGACCACGCCGTGCGTGAACACAAGGCGCATGAAGTCTTCGTACTGGGTGCGGACGGGGGGATGCATGGCTGCGATTATCCTGTGCCGGCGACGGCTTCAGCAGAACCCGCCAGCGGCCCGCGACGAGGCGCTACCCCTGCACGCCATGGGCCGAGTGCAGCCCTCCTTCGGCGAACTGCATCGCCGCCAGCCGCGCGTACAAACCCCCGCGCGCCACCAGCTCGGCATGGCTGCCGATGTCCACGACCTCGCCGTGGTCCATCACCACGATGCGGTCGGCGCGTTGCACGGTGGCCAGGCGGTGCGCGATGACGAGCGTGGTGCGGTCGCGCATCGCGGCTTCGAGTGCAGCCTGCACCATGCGCTCGCTCTCGGCGTCCAGCGCGCTGGTGGCCTCGTCGAGCAGCAGCAGCGGCGGCGGGTTCTTGAGCATCGCGCGGGCGATCGAGATGCGCTGGCGCTGCCCACCCGACAGACGCACGCCGCGCTCGCCGAGAAAGCTCTTGTAGCCCTCGGGCAGGGCGCCGATGAAGTCGTGCGCGAAGGCCGCCTTGGCTGCCGCAACCACCTCGCCGTCGCTGGCCCCGGGGCGGCCGTAGCGGATGTTGTCCAT
>JANNGZ010000330.1:0-4957 GCA_031404155.1 Burkholderiales bacterium | reverse complement strand
CGCAAGGGCTCCGGCGTGGCGGTGCTGCCCGGCAAGCTCACCGATTGTGAGAGCCGCGACCTGAACCTCAACGAGGTGTTCCTCGTCGAAGGCGACTCCGCCGGCGGCAGCGCCAAGATGGGCCGCGACAAGGAGACGCAGGCGATCCTGCCGCTGCGCGGCAAGGTGCTCAACGCCTGGGAAGTGGAGCGCGACCGCCTGTTCGCAAACAACGAAATCCACGACATCGCGGTGGCGGTGGGCGTGGACCCGCATGGTGCGAACGACGAATCCGATTTCAGCGGCCTGCGCTACGGCAAGGTCTGCATCCTGAGCGACGCCGATGTCGACGGCTCGCATATCCAGGTGCTGCTGCTCACGCTGTTCTTCCGCCACTTCCCGAAACTCATCGAGCGTGGCCATGTTTACGTGGCCAAGCCGCCGCTGTTCCGTGTCGACGCGCCGGCCCGCGGCAAGAAGCCCGCGGTGAAAATCTACGCGCTCGACGAGGGTGAGCTCGACGCCACCTTGGACAAGCTGCGCAAGGAAGGTGCCCGCGACGGCAGCTGGACCATCAGCCGCTTCAAGGGCCTGGGCGAGATGAATGCCGAGCAGTTGTGGGACACCACGCTCAACCCCGAGACACGCCGCCTGCTGCAAGTCTCGTTCGCCGCCCTGGGCTTTGCGGGCACGGCGGATTCGTTGACCAAGCTGATGGGCAAGGGCGAGGCCGCCGCGCGGCGCGAGCTGATGGAGTTGCACGGGGATGCGGTGGAAGTGGATATCTGATGCTCCAGCTCATCCACTTGATCGCGGCACACAGCGTGACGCGTTTGTCGTGCGGCAAGCTGCGCCAAGTCCCAGGGGTCATCGCGTGAACCGAGTGCGCCTGCGCCCCACCATGCTCAGCGACCTGGACTTCGTGATCTCGGTCGAGACCGATTCGCGCAACCTGCCCTTCATCACGCCCTGGGAGCGCACCCAGCATGAAGGCGCGGTGCGCTTCCCGGACTTCCGGCACTTTGTCGTCGAGGCGGGAGGTGAGTGGGCGCGCACCGGCTTCGTCATCCTGCAAGGCTGCCGCAACCCGCACCGCAGCGTCGAGCTCAAGCGCATCGTTTTGCAGGACAAGGGCCATGGCCTGGGCCGCCACTGCGTGCGCCTGCTCAAGCGCATGGCATTTCGCGACCTGCGTGCCCACCGCTTCTGGCTCGACCTCAAGTCGCTCAACGAACGGGCCTTGAAGCTCTATGCCAGCGAAGGTTTTGTCGAGGAGGGGCGGCTGCGCGAAAGTGTGCGCGTCACCATCGAAGGCGTGGCGCCCGAGGGCGCCGCGGCGGGCTACGACTCGCTGATCGTGATGAGCATGCTCGACCGCGAATACCAGGCGCGCAGCGCGCTCGGGCTGGAAGAGGTGGTGTGAAGGCGGCCGCCGCGTTGGTGTTGAGCTGCTGCGCCGCGCTTGCCGCGCTCGTGCCGGCCGTGGCGCGCGCCGAGCTGTGGGGGTATGTCGACGCCGCGGGCGTGGCGCATTTCGCGTCGCACCAGGTCGACTCGCGCTACAGCCTGGTGCTCGGCACCAATCCGCCGCGCTCGCAGCGGGTGCCCGGCAAGGCCGACGGCAGCGGCGGCCTGCTCACCTGGCTGGAGATTGCGCCCGAGGTCAAGGCGGTGCTGCCGCTGCTGCGCGAGGCGGCGCGTGTGCATGGCGTGGACATCGAACTGCTGCTGGCCTTGATCGCGGTGGAGTCGGGCTTCAACCCGCGCGCGGTGTCGCCGCGCGGCGCGCTCGGCCTGATGCAGATCACGCCCGAAACCGCCGACCGCTACGCCACCAAGGCCGAGGCCGCCAGGCCGGCGAAGGAACGCCTGCTCGACGCGCGCACCAACATCCACACCGGCGCGCGCATGCTCGCCGACCTGAGCCGCCGCCTCGGCCGCATCGACCTGGCGCTGGCGGCCTGGAACGCCGGCGAGGGCGCGGTGCGCAAACATGGCGGCATGCCGCCGATCGACGAAACCCGCGCCCATGTGCACCTGGTGCTCGAGCTGTACTGGGCGCTGCTGCAACGCAGCCAGGGCCAGCGTGCGCAGAGCTTGCAGTTGAACGGCTTGCGATAGCCGATCGACAAACGCAGATCGACGAAACCAAATCGACGAGGGGACAAAACCATGCGCAGCACGATGATGGATGTGCCCCTGTCGCTGAACCACTTTCTCGAACGCGCGGGCACGCTGTTCGCCGGCAATGAAGTGGTCTCGCGGCTGCCCGACAAATCCTTGCGCCGCCGCAGCTTTGGCGAGATCTACCGCCGCACCCGCGCGCTGGCCGATGCGCTGCAAAAACTCGGGCTGAAAAAGGGCGACCGCGTTGCCACGCTGTGCTGGAACCACCACGCGCATCTGGAGTGCTACTTCGGCATTCCGGCCGCGGGCGGCGTGATGCACACGATGAACCTGCGCCTGGCGCCGGGCGACATCGGCGCGATCGCGGCCGACGCCGACGACCGCTTCCTCATCGTCGACGACATCCTGCTGCCGCTGTACCGGCAGTTCGCGCACCTGCACCAGTTCGAGCGGGTGATCGTGTTCCCGTTCTCCGGCGCGGCCGTGGCGGACGAGTTCACCGACTACGAAGCGTTGCTCGCCGAAGCCGACCCCGAGCACTTCGAATACGCCGAACATGGCGAGAACGACCCGGTGTCGATGTGCTACACCTCCGGCACCACCGGCCGCGCCAAGGGCGTGGTGTATTCGCACCGCTCCACCGTGCTGCACACGCTGGTCGGCTGCCTCGGCGACCACTGGGGCTTCAAGGGTACCGACGTGCTGATGCCGGTGGCGCCGATGTTCCATGCCAACGCCTGGGGCACGCCTTACGCCGCGGTGATGCTCGGCATGAAGGTGGTGTTCCCCGGCCCGCACCTGCACGCGGACGACTTGTTGGACCTGATGCAGATCGAACCGCCGACGCTGGCCCTGGGTGTGCCCACCATCTGGATGTCGATGATCCAGGCGTATGAGGGTGCGCTCACCGAGCAGCCCGGGCGCTGGAAGCTGCCGGCCGGCATGCGCTCTCTGGTCGGCGGTGCCGCAGTGCCCGAGGCGTTGATCCGCGCCTTCGACCGCCACGGCGTGTGGCTGCTGCAAGGCTGGGGCATGACCGAGACCTCGCCGCTGGCCACCGTCTCCTACCCACGCGCCGAACTGCGCGGTGCCGATGCCAACGAGCGCTACCGCCGCGCCGCGATGGCCGGTGTGCCGGCACCGCTGGTGGAGGTGCGCATCCGCGCCGACGATGGCGCAGACGCCCAGAATTCGGAACACGGATCGAACGTGCCGTGGGATGGCCAGTCGATGGGCGAGATCCAGGTTCGTGGGCCCTTCATCACCGGCTCGTACTACGGCGTGCCGGTGAGCGAGGACAAGTTCACCGCCGACCCGAACGGCGACCTCTGGCTGCGCACCGGCGACGTGGCGACGATGGACGAACTCGGTTTCGTGCGCATCACCGACCGCACCAAGGACCTGATCAAGTCCGGCGGCGAATGGATCAGTTCGGTCGACCTGGAAAACGCGCTGATGGCGCACGCTGCAGTGGCCGAAGCGGCGGTGATCGCGGTGCCCGACGAGAAGTGGAGCGAACGCCCGCTGGCCTGCCTGGTCTGGAAGGCGGGCGTGTCCGCCACACCCGCCGAGCTCGGTGAACACCTGCTAAAACACGGCTTCGCCAAGTGGCAGCTGCCCGACCGCTACGAAATCATCGACGCGATACCGCGCACCTCCACCGGCAAGTTCTGGAAGCTGAAGCTGCGCGAGCGTTTTCCGCGTTGAGGCTCCGGGCCAGAGTTCGATTCACGAAAGCCAAACATGCTCAAGATTATCGCCATCGTTGTTGCCGTGCTGATCGCCGCGCTGCTCGCCTACGCCGCCACCCGGCCCGACAGTTTCAAGGTTCAGCGCAGCGCCTTGATCAAGGCACCGCCTGAGAAAGTGTTTGCGCTGGTCAGCGACCTGCGCGCCTTCAACACCTGGAACCCCTGGGCGCGCAAGGAGCCCGAGCTCAAGGGCAGCTACAGCGGACCGAGCAGCGGCAAGGGCGCGGCCTATGCGTGGGAAGGCAAGAAGGTGGGCTCCGGCCGGATGGAAATCAGCGAGGTGGT
Source organism: Burkholderiales bacterium (assembly GCA_031404155.1). GTDB lineage: Bacteria > Pseudomonadota > Gammaproteobacteria > Burkholderiales > Burkholderiaceae_C > JANNGZ01. The sequence continues at coordinate 815 of JANNGZ010000330.1, read as the reverse complement.
GCCGCCCTCGCGCATGACGATGAAGCTGGAGTTCATCAAGCCCATGCAGACCAACAGTGTTGCCGAGTTCACCCTGGTGCCGCAGGGCGACGCCACCGGGCTCACCTGGGCGATGAGCGGCCCGAGCCCGTACATCTCCAAGCTGATGGGTGTCTTCTTCAACATGGACACCATGATCGGCAAGGACTTCGAGGACGGGCTGGCAAACCTTAAGCAGCTTGCCGAGAAGTGATCGGCCGAGAGGTGATCAACAACAACCCGCAATGACCGCCAAGGAGAAATGCGATGAGCCGCTACGTTGATGGATTCGTGTTGCCGGTGCCGAAGAAAAACGCCGACGCCTACCGGCGCATGGCCCGCAAGGCCGCCAAGGTCTGGCTCGAACATGGCGCCTTGCAGGTCGTCGAGTCAATGGCCGACGATGTGAAACCCGGCAAGCACACCTCGTTCCCCCAAGCCGTGAAGCTCAAGCCCGACGAGGTGGTGTGGTTCTCCTGGATCGTCTTCAAGTCGCGCGCGCACCGCGACCGCGTCAACGCCAAGGTGATGGCCGACCCACGGCTGGCCGCGATGATGGACCCGAAGGCGATGCCCTTCGACGGCAAGCGCATGTTCTGGGGCGGGTTCAGGGCTATGGTCGACCTGGCCCCACCCAAGTAACTACAGGTCTTCCGGCACGAGGCCCGTGTGCTTTGCGATGCGGGCCAGCATTCCCGGCGACGACCGGCGGGCCCGAGGCGATGTCGCTGGCGTCGCGTGCTATTTGGACGTGCGGAACTGCCTCGACGACAGCGTCTGGTTGCCTCCGGATTCGA
>JANNGZ010000329.1:0-54346 GCA_031404155.1 Burkholderiales bacterium | reverse complement strand
GGCATGGGCATCTTCCGCGTCGGGCCCGACGGCATGAACCTCGGCTCGATCGTCGAGACCTTGAACCAGGGCGGCGCGCAGACCCTGATGGTGCAGAAGTACCTGACCGAGATCGCCCAAGGTGACAAGCGGGTGCTGGTGATCGGTGGCCAGGCGGTGCCGTTTGCGCTGGCGCGCATTCCGCAGGGCAGCGAAATCCGCGGCAACCTGGCGGTGGGCGGCAAGGGCGTGGCGCAGCCGCTCACCGCGCGCGAGCAGGAGATTGCCGCGGCGCTCGGGCCGACGCTGGCCGCACGCGGCCTGCTGCTGGTGGGGCTGGACGTGATCGGCGACTGCCTCACCGAAGTCAACGTGACCAGCCCGACCTGCTTCCAGGAAATCATGCAGCAGACCGGCTTCGACGTGGCCGCGATGTTTGTGAATGCGCTGGAGGCGGCGCTGCGATGAATCCCCCCGAAGCGGCTTCGCCGCTCCCCCCAGGGGGCCGAGGCCCGCGGCTCCAAGCCGACCCGCGTCGGTTTGGACGAGCCGAGGAATGGCCGCGTCTGGCGGCCATGCGGCCTGCAAGGCCCGCCAGCGGCCTGGCAAAGCCAGTTCCGCGGCAGCCGCTTGGCAAGACTGCCCGATTCATGGGTCGCGGGTCGCGCGAGGCGCGGTGGAGCAACTGAAATGAGCAATGCCGTTGGCCCGAGCACGGTGCTGCATCAACTGCTCGACGACGGCGCACAACACGACGCCGAGTACCGCGGCAGCATGTCGAACCATTTGCCGATGACCCTGGTGGCGCTGTATGCGCTCGGTGCCGACGACACCCGCCTGCAAGCCCATGCCGCGTTCTACGCCCGACGCTTGCTCCCTGCGCCCGCGCCGCAAACCTGGCCGCGCGGCGAACCCTGGCCCGCACGTTTGGGCCAGCGCGCCGCCTGGCCGGCCTACCGCCATCTCTTTGCCGAGTGGCTCGAACGCGAAACCGGCACGGCGGTGTTGCGCCAGGTGCTGCCGCTGTTGCTGCCCGGTGTCGCCGGCGCGGCCTTCCACGGCCTGATCCGGGTGGCCTATGCCACCAGCGTCGGGCACGCGGGTGAGCTGGCCGACGCGCTGGCGTATTGGGCCTGCTGCCACCAGCGGCTGCCGCAACCCGCGCCGGGCGATGACACCCACCCAGCCGCCGACCTCCACAGCGACCCCGGCCGCGTGCTCGCGCAGCTGCTGCACGACGCGCGCAACTTCCGCTCCAGCGCCGGCCTGATCGCCGAGCGCACGCTGGCCGCAGCCGCGGCGCCGGCCTTTGCACGCCAGGTGCGCCGACTCCAGCTCGGCGACGACGCGCAGGAGATGCTCGGCAGGCTGGCGCGCCTGGCCGCCGAGGGTTACGTGCAAAGCCACGACTTCACGGTGCTGCACCTGGCCACCAGCGCGCATGCGATGCAGGTCTTGTGGCCCCTGCTCGACGAGCCGGAGGCAGCGGTCCGGCACTACTGGGCCGCCTTTGCCGCGGCCGTGCTCGGCACCTCGTGGCGGCCCGGCCCAAAGCCGCTGCCACCCCCGCCGGACCTGCCCTGGCCCGAGGTCTTCCAGCGCGCGACTGCGAGCGACAACGAACATGTGGTCAAGCTGGTGTTCAGCTGCCGCGAACAGTTTCGCGCCAGCGGCGACGAGGTCTACCGGCGCGCCGCGGCGCGTGCCGTCGAGGCCTGAACCCCCTTTGCCTCACCGCGCCCATGGCGCGCTCCTTTGCCTGCCCCATTCGAGTCCCGATGGCCATCCTCTCGCTTTCCAACGCCCACCTGGCCTTCGGCCATGTGGCCCTGCTCGACGGCGCGTCGTTCTCGCTCGAAGCCGGCGAGCGGCTCGCGCTGCTCGGGCGCAATGGCAGCGGCAAGACCTCGCTGCTCAAGATCGTGGCCGGCATCGACAAGCCCGACGACGGCCTGCTGCAGCTCACCCAGGGCCTGCGCATCCGCTATGTGCCGCAGGAGCCGCAGTTCGAGGCCGGCGCGAACGTGTTCGACGCGGTCGGCGAAGGCGTGGCCGAAGCGCGCGACCTGCGCGAGCGTTTCGAGGCCCACGACCCGAAGGACGACCTCGACGCGATCCAGTCGCGCATCGAAGCGCTGGACGGCTGGAACTGGGAGCAGCATGTCGAGCAGACCTTGCAGCGCCTGCACCTGGACGGCGAGGCCCGCATCGAGCTGCTTTCCGGTGGCACCAGGAAGCGTGTGGCGCTGGCGCAGGCGCTGGTGGCGCGGCCGGAATTGCTGCTGCTCGACGAGCCGACCAACCACCTCGACCTCGACGCCATCGACTGGCTGCAAGAGCTGCTTGCCGGCTGGCGCGGTGCGCTGCTTTTCGTCTCGCACGACCGCGCCTTCATCGACGCAGTGGCCACCCGCATCGTGGAGCTGGACCGCGGCGTGCTGCGCAGCTACCCCGGCAATTTCGCGGCCTACGAAGCGGCCAAGGCCTTCGAACTGGAGAACGAAGCGCTGGCCAATGCACGTGCGGACAAGCTGCTGGCGCAGGAAGAGGTGTGGGTGCGCAAGGGCGTCGAAGCCCGGCGCACCCGCAGCGTCGGCCGCATCGTGCGTTTGCAGCGCCTGCGCGAGCAGCGCGCGCTGCGCCGCGACACGCTCGGCCAGGTACGGCTGGAGCTCGACGCCGGCAACCAGAGCGGCAAGTTCGTGGCCGAGCTGCGCAACGTCTCCCTGAGCTTCGGCGACCAACTCATCGTGCGCGACTTCAGCGCCACGATCCTGCGCGGCGACAAAGTCGGCCTGATCGGCCCCAACGGCTCGGGCAAAACCTCGCTGCTCAAGCTGATGCTCGGTGAAATCGCGCCCAGCGCGGGCACGGTGCGCCAGGGCTCGAAGCTGCAGGTGGCCTACTTCGACCAGATGCGCGATGCACTGAACCTGGACGCGACGCTGGTGGACACGATCAGCCCCGGCAGCGAATGGGTCGAGGTCGGCGGCGGCACTTCCGCTGGTTCCAGCGGCGGCGCACGCAAGCATGTGATGAGCTACCTGAACGACTTCCTGTTTTCGCCCGAACGCGCCAACTCCCCGGTGCGCACGCTTTCCGGCGGCGAGCGCAACCGCCTGCTGCTGGCGCGCCTGTTCGCGCTGCCGGCCAACCTGCTGGTGCTCGACGAGCCGACCAACGACCTCGACATCGACACCCTGGAACTGCTCGAAGACCTGCTCGGGCGCTACGCCGGCACCGTGTTCCTGGTCAGCCACGACCGGCGCTTTGTCGACAACGTGGTCACCAGCACGATCGCCTGGGAGGGCGACCCCGCACTCGGCGGCCGCCCGGGTTTGTGGCGCGAGTACGAAGGTGGCATCGAGGATTGGTTGTTGCAGCGAGCGCGCTCGCGCGGCCTGGCCGAGGCGCAGGCCTTGTCGGCGCCGCCGCCGCCCGCCGCTGCCGCGCCGGCCGCGCCCAAACCCGCGATCAAGGCCGCCAAGCTGAGCAACAAGGAACAACGCGAACTCGACGAACTGCCCGGCCGCATCGAAGCGCTGGAAGCCGAACAGCGCCAGCTCGGCGAGCGCCTGGCGAGCAGCGAGCTGTACACCGATCAGCCGCACCTGGTGGCCGACCTGCAAACCCGCTACGAGCAGATCGACGCCGAGTTGCTGGACGCGCTGGAGCGTTGGGAGGCGCTGGGGGCGCGGTAGCGGGCGCGATGGCCGCTGGAGACCGGCGGCTGAATCTCTGCGCGCGCTCAGCGCGATATGCCGAACCAGCTCTCGTTGATCGCCGCCGGGTGCGTGCGGCTGACGATCAGGCCGGCCTGCAGGTACAACGCGTTGAGCAGCCGGGTGGCGCGGGCGCGGTCGAAACCGGGCCAGCTGGACATGTCGCGCAGGTTGGTGGTTTCGCGCTGCAAGCGCTGCACCGCGGTGCGCAGCGCGCCGTTGAGGTTCAGATCCTGCAGGCTCAGGCCCGGGGAGACGCGGTAGGCGGCCACCCCCGAGATCTCCGGCAGCAGGGCCTCGCGAGAGCCGCGCATCGCCAGCTCCCAGGCCAGCAGGCCGAGCGGAAAGTAGAGCGCGGCGTCGCCGACCAGTTCGGCGTCGCGGTCGCCGGGCGGGCGCAGCGTGGCCGGCTCGACGAACATCACCTGAAGCTCCGACAGGCGCTCGGCGAGCAGCTCGGGGATCGGCAGCGGGCAATGCGCCAGCCGCTCGGCCGGGAACACGGTGAGCGGCGCGACCCGCGCGCCCCATTGCAGGTGGATCGCCAGCGGCCGGCTGTGGCGCACGCTGGCGGCGAGCACTTCGAGCAGCTCGGTCTGCCGGTCGGCGTTTTCGAAGCGCATCAGGTCCTGCAACAACGAGGGGTTGAGCGAGGACAGGCGCGTGGCGCCGGGCGAGTCGCCGGATTCGCGCACCACCCCGTCGAGGTAGCGCTGGAAGGCGCTGGCCCGCATCAGGTCGGGCTCGCCAATCGGTATTGTCGAATCGAAGTCCACTGAAGGCGACCAGACGCTGTCGGCGCTGTTATCGAGCGGCAATGTTACTTGGTGATCGGATCGAATCGTCACGATTTACACCGCACCCAGGTGACACGCCTAGGCCAGCACCCGCGCCGCGACCAGCGCGCGCCAGAAGCGCGCCTCCTGCGCGGTGGCGAAGTTCACCCGCATCAAGGTGCTCGGGCGCGGCGTGGCATGGAACAGGGTGCCGGGGGCCAGCAGCCAGCCGCCGTCCATCATGGTATGGGCCAGGCGCTCGGTGTCCACGCCCACGTCGAGCCAGCCGAAAAGGCCCTGCGGCGGGGTCACGAAATGGCAGCCCGCGTCTTGCGCGAGGCGCCGCACCCGGGCGCGTGCCGCGTCCAGGCGCAACGTGATGCGTTCGGCATGGCGGCGCAGGCTGCCGCGTTCGAGCACCCGCGCAATCGCCCGTTCGGGCAGCGTCGGCGTGCTCAGCGTGGAGAGCAGCTTGGTGTCGACAAAGCGCTCCACCAACGCCGCCGGCGCGGCGATGTAGCCCACGCGCCAGCTCGGGGTGAGGATCTTGGAGAATCCCGAGACATAGACGGTGCGCCGCAACTCGTCCAGCGCACACAGGCGTGGCGCGTGCGCCGGCGCCAGGTGGGCATAGGTGTCGTCCTCAACGATGGTGAGGTCGTGCTCCTCGGCCAGGCGCAAGACCTGATGCGCCGCAGCCAGCGGCAACGAGACGCCGGTGGGGTTGTGCAGCACCGACACGGTGATGTACAGCCGCGGACGGTGGCTTTGCAGGTGCGAGCGCATCACCGCCAGGTCGGGCCCGCCGTGGTTGCCGCGCGGCACCGGCAGCAACTTCATGCCCATGCGGGAGAGGCGCGCGAACTCCACCGCCCAGCCGGGCTCGTCGACCAGCACCGCGTCACCGGGTGCGAGCAGGGTGCGCGAGACGATGTCCAGCGCCTGCGTGGCGCCCACCGTGGTGACGATCTGCGAGGGCGCCGCCGCGACGCCGATCTCGGCCAGCCGCGAGGCGAGCACGCTGCGCAGGCCGGCGTCGCCGGCGGGCTCGCCGTAACGCAGCGCGCTGTCGTCGCCGTCCATCGCACTGCGCATCGCGCGCTGCAAGAGCGGCAGGTCGAGCCACTCGGGCGGCAGCGTGCCGGCACCCGGCCCGGCCAAGCCGCCGCCCTGGAACATGCCGCGGATGAGCGCGGTGGCGTCCACCGGCCGCACCGCGCCCGGGCCGTCGCGGCTCGCCGCCGCACTCAGGCCCGCCGGCCGCGGCTCGCGCACGAAGAAGCCGCGCTGCCGGCGCGCGTCGACCAGGCCCTGCGCGAGCAGCATGTCGTAGGCCGCCACCACGGTGGCCGGGCTCACGCTGTGCCGGCGGGCGCCGTCGCGCACCGAGGGCAGCCGCGCGCCGGGCGCCATCAAACGCTGCGATATGCGCTCGGCATAGAGCGACGCCAGCTGCTCGGCCAGCGATGCCCCGGCACCCCGCGCCAACGCCTGGCCGAGCGGCCGTGCGGCTGCGGTCGCGGCCCTTGCGGGCGAGGCGGGCGCGAGCGGTTCGGGGGCGAGGCGGGCGGTCATGCGTGGCGGGGCCAAGGAACCGGAGTGAGCCAGAGGGAGGGTCCAGAGAGAGCGTGGGCCGAGGGTCGCAAGGCGGATCGAAACGGTGGCTCAACAGCGGCTGCACCCTGGCTCGGACCGATCCCGTATCGAGCCCGAACCGATCTCGTCGCCGGCATGTACCGACGCCGCCACCAATACAGGCACCGAATCTGGATGGCCAAGTGTACCGTTCATGTATCGATGCCGGCCACTACACTGCCGCATGCATCAAAACGCCAGCCGCGGTTTTGCGCTCGGGGCGCTGGGCGTGACGATCTTTGCGCTCACCCTGCCGATGACCCGCCTGGCCGTGGGCGACACCAGCGACCCCCAATTGCCGCCGCTGTTCGTCACCGCCGGCCGCGCCGCGCTGGCCGGGCTGCTCAGCGCCGGCTACTTGCTGGCGCTGCGCGCGCTGCGGCCACAACGGCAGCACTGGCGTGCCTTGTTCGTCTGCGCGCTCGGCACCGTGCTCGGCTTCCCGCTCTTCCTGGCCCTGGCGCTGCGGCAGGTGGACGCGATGCATGCCGCAGTGGTCACCGGCGTGTTGCCGCTGGGTACCGCGGTGGTGGCGGCGCTGGTGCTGCGCCAGCGCGCGTCGGCGGGTTTCTGGGCCTGTGCACTGCTCGGCTGCGCGCTGGTGGTCCTGTTTGCCGCGCTGGCCGGCGGGGGTGCGTTCTCGGCCGCCGACGGCCTGCTGCTGCTGGCGGTGCTCAGCGCCTCGGTCGGCTATGTGGCCGGCGCGCAGGTGTCGGCGCAGCTTGGCGCCGAGCGCACCATCTGCTGGGTGCTGGTGCTGTCGCTGCCGCTCACCCTGCCCGCGATGCTGATGACCTGGCCGGCGCAGCCGGCGCGCCTCTCGGCCTGGCTCGGTTTCGGCTACGTCACCCTGTTTTCGATGTGGCTCGGCTTCTTCGCCTGGTACCGCGGCCTGGCGCTCGGCGGCGTGATGCGGGTGAGCCAGGTGCAATTGCTGCAACCCTTCCTGGCATTGCTGTTCGCGGTGCCCATCCTGGGGGAGCGGCTCGAACTCGACACCGTCGCCTTTGCACTCGCGGTGACGGCGGTGGTGCTGGTGGGCAAGCGCATGCCGGTGGCCGCGCCGCGATGAACTTCATCGAACCGACCTAGAGCCCAACCCGCGCCGCTCGCCGCCACCGTCGTGCCGACGCCAACGGACACACCTCAGACCAAGGAGCCCGACACATGACCTGGACCCTGGCCCGCCGCGCCGAGCGGCTGAACCCGTCGATCATTCGGGAGATCCTGAAGGTGACCGAGCGGCCCGGCATCATCTCGCTGGCCGGCGGCCTGCCTTCAGCCGACACCTTCCCGGTGGAAGCGGTACGCGAAGCCAGTGAACGGGTGCTGCGCGAAGCACCGCGCGAGGCCTTGCAATACGCCGCGAGCGAGGGCTACGCGCCGCTGCGCGAATGGCTCGCGCAGCATCTGCGGCAGACGCAGGGGATGCAGGCCGACCCGGCGCAGATCCTGATCACCACCGGCTCGCAGCAGGGTCTCGATCTCGCGGCCAAGGTGCTGATCGACGCCGACGCCAAGGTGCTGGTGGAAACGCCCACCTACCTCGGCGCCTTGCAGGCCTTCATGCCCTACGAGCCGCAGATCGAGGCGATGGCGTCGGACCATGAAGGGCCGCTGCCCGAGGCCTTCGAGCGTGCGGCGGCGGGGGCACGCTTCGCTTACCTGTTGCCGAACTTCCAGAACCCGACCGGGCATGTGTACTCCGAAGCGCGCCGCGCCGCACTGGTGGCGGTGGCGCGCAAAACCGGCGTGCCGATGGTGGAGGACAACCCGTACGGCGAGCTCTGGTTCGACACGCCACCGCCGCCGCCGCTGGCCGCGCGTGCGCCCGAGCTGGCGCTGTACTGCGGCTCGTTTTCCAAGGTGCTCGCGCCGGGCCTGCGCCTGGGCTACATCGTTGCGCCCCAGGCGGTTGCGCCAAAGCTGCTGCAGGCCAAGCAGGCGGCCGACCTGCACACCTCGATCTTCAACCAGCGCATCGTCTTCGAGGTGGTCAAGGGCGGCCTGCTCGACCGCCATGTGCCCACGATCCGCGCCCGCTACAAGGCCCAACGCGACGCGATGGGCGCCGCGCTGCAACACCATCTCGGCGACATCGCCACCTGGCACACACCGGCAGGCGGCATGTTCTTCTGGCTCGAGCTGCCCGCGGGCGTCGACACCGCGGGCTTGCTGCCGCAGGCGGTGGCCGCGGGCGTGGCCTATGTGCCCGGCGCCGCCTTCTACGCCAGCGCGCCGCAACACAACACGCTGCGCCTGAGCTTCGTCACCGTGGCGCCGGCGCAGATCGAAGCCGGCATCGCCGCGCTGGCGCCGGTGCTGCGGGCGGCGGTGGCCTCGATCCCGAAGGCGCTTGCGGCATGAGAGCACGCCGGGCCGCCCCAAGGGCGAATACCGGAGTGCGCAGCACGGAGGTTGCCTGATGAGCGTGCGTGGCCGCCCGAAAGGCGAATTCACCGCAGTGCGAAGCACAGAGGTTGCCTGATGAGCACGCACGGCCGCCATGGACGCGCAGGGATGGCTTCGTGCCCCTTATGCGAATTCAGCCCGGCGCGATCCACGGAGCAGTCCTGATGACCACGACCCGCCACTTCACCCAGCTCGACGTATTCACCGACCGCCCGCCCGCTGCTCGGCAACCCGCTCGCGGTGGTGCATGACGCCGAAGGTTTGTCCGACGCCCAGATGGCCGCCTTCGCGCGCTGGACCAACCTGTCGGAGACCACTTTCCTGCTGCCGCCCAGCGAGCCCGGGGCCGACTACCGGGCGCGCATCTTCACGCCCACGGTGGAGCTGCCGTTTGCCGGCCACCCGACGCTCGGCTCCTGCCACGCCTGGCTCGCCGCGGGGGGCCAGCCGCGCAACGCCGGTGAGGTGGTGCAGCAATGTGGTGTCGGCCTGGTGCGGATCAGGCGCGATGGGGCTCGCCTGGCGTTTGCCGCCCCGCCGCGCCGACGCAGCGGCCCGCTCGACGAAGCGCTGCTCGAACGCATCGCGGCGATGCTGCAATTGCGGCGCGACGAGATCGTCGCGCACCAGCACTGCGACAACGGCCCCGGCTGGGTCGCGGTGATGCTGCGCTCGGCCGAGGCGGTGCGGGCGCTGAAACCAGCGTTCGGCGGCGAACGCAGCATCGAACTCGGTGTGGTCGGTGCTGGCGCGGCCAACGCAGCGGCCAACCCGACGGCCAACCCAGCCGGCGCCGCGGCGAGCGAATTCAAGGCCAAGGTGGGCGCGCTCGGCGCCCAGGCGCCGGGCCAGGACACCGCGTTCGAGCTGCGCGCGTTTTTCCCCAGCCCCAACGGCATGGCCGAAGACCCGGTGACCGGCAGCCTGAACGCGGCGGTGGCGCAATGGCTGATCGGCGACGGCCTCGCGCCCGAGCGTTACGTCGCCGCGCAAGGCAGCGCGCTCGGCCGTGCGGGGCGGGTCTTCATCGAGCGCCGCGGCGCCGACATCTGGGTCGGCGGCCATGTGGCCGGCTGCATCGAGGGGCGGGTGTCGCTGTGAGCGGCAGCGCCAGCCCGCTCTCGCCCGACCATCTGGTGGTTGTCGCCGCCACGCTCGACGAGGGCGTGCGCTGGTGCGAGGCCACGCTCGGCATCACCCCCGGCCCCGGCGGCCGGCATGCCTTGATGGGCACGCACAACCGCCTGTTTTCGATCGCATCGCCGGCATTCCCGAAGGCGTACTTCGAGATCATCGCGGTGGACCCGGATGCACCCGCGCCGGGCCGCGCGCGCTGGTTCGGCATGGATAACGCGCCGCCACGCGAGCCGCGCCTGGCGCATTGGGTGGCGCGCTGCTCAGCCTTCGATGCGCAACGCGATGCGTTCGCCCGCGCCGGCCACGACCTCGGGCCGGCGGTGGCCGCGCAGCGCGACACGCCCGCGGGCCCCCTGCGCTGGCGCATCACGGTGCGCGACGACGGCCGGCTGCTTGGCGGCGGGGCACTGCCGACGCTGATCGAATGGGGCGCTGCGCACCCGGCCGAGTCGATGCCCCAAAGCGGCGTGAGGCTTGAATCACTGACGCTGCGGGGGCTCGACCCGCCATCAGCTCACTTGTTGCGCGCTGCGGGTCTGGGCTTCGCGGCGGCTCCGGGGCCGGCGCTCGTGGCCACGCTGCAAACCCCACACGGCGCGGTGACCCTGTCTTCGGCCCTCCTGCTTGACCGCTAAGCTCCACGCCCATGACCGCCGAACTCTTTCGCGAAGACGCCACGCTGCTAGAATGCCAGGCCCGCATCGTGGCCGTCGATGAGCGCGGCATCCAGCTCGACCGCAGCGTGTTCTACCCCCAGGGCGGCGGCCAGGCCGGCGACCGCGGCCTCTTCATCGTCGACGACGGCCGCGAACTCGTGATCGCCGACACGCGCAAGCTGCAAGCCACCGACAGCTCACCCGCCGGCATCGTGCACCTGCCCGCGCCGGGCCAGGAGGCGCTGCTCGCCACACTCGCCGCCGGCGTGAACCTCACCGCGCGCATCGACGCCGAACGCCGCCGGCGCCATATGCGCTTTCACACCACCACCCATTTGCTCTGCGCGCTGGTGCCGCACCCGGTGGACGGCTGCTCGATCACCGCCGACTACGCGCGGCTGGACTTCCACATGAACGAGCCGCTGGACAAACAGGCGCTGAGCGAAGGCATCGCGCGCCTGGTGGCCGAGGCGCACCCGGTGCGCCACCGCTGGATCAGCGAGGACGAACTCGACGCGAACCCCGGCCTGGTGCGCAGCATGAGCGTGATGCCGCCCCGCGGTTTGGGCCGGGTGCGCGTGCTCGAGATCGAAGGCGTCGACCTCCAGCCCTGCGGCGGCACGCATGTGGCCAACACCGCGGAGATCGGCCCCGTCATCGTCACGAAGTTGGAGAAGAAGTCAGCGATGACCCGCAGGGTCATCCTCGGCTTTGCCGAGGCCGCCATAGGCGGAAGCTGAGTTCTTCGGGGAACGCTCATGTCCGCGCAGCGGACGTGATGCGGTCACCAGAAGAAGAGCGCGATGACCTGCAGGGTCGTGCTCGGCTTTGCCGAGCCAGCCGCAGGCTGATCAGATATGGCTTCGCATTCAAAGACGCCAACCCATGCTGCGCAGGGCGGTGTCGCGTGAGCGAAGCCGCCTGTGGCGCCGTACTCCGTTCATGTCATTGCGCTCACCTCGTGGCGCTCAAGTCGTGGCGCTCAAGTTACCGCGGTCGCGGCAATGCGCCAGGGTCCGGTGCTGCACCCGCAGGCGTGGCCGGGTCCGCCGGCCCCGGCGCGGTCTCCGTGCCGGGCGCCATGCCGGCCAGCTTCTCGTACAGCGTGGCGCGCGAGATGCCGAGCAACTTGGCGGCGGCCACCTTGTTGCCGCCGGTGGCCACGAGCGCGTCGCGGATCGAACGCGCTTCGAGTTCGGCTATCGCCTGCGGCAGGGGACGCGACAACGCGGGCTCCGCCGCGGCGGCGATAGTCGATGCGGCGCGCGACGATCCCGCGCTGGACGAAGCCGCCACCGGCGATACCGTGAATGGCGATGGCGCACCTGGCAATGAGCCCGCCCCCGGCGCAAAGTGCGCCGCGGTGAGGCGCAGGTCATCGCTCATCATCGAAGCCTGTTCGAGCACATTGCGCAGCTCGCGGGTGTTGCCCGGCCAGTCCTGCGCGGCCAGCCATTCGAGCGCGTCGATGGCCAGGCTGCGCGGCGCTATCGCGGCGCGGCGAGCGATGTCCTCGAGCAGCGCCTCGGCCAGCGCTTCGATATCGTCGCGGCGCTCGCGCAGCAGCGGCAGGCGGATCGGCACCACGTTGAGCCGGTAGTACAGGTCGGCGCGGAAGCTGCCCGCGGCCACCATCGCGGCCAGGTCGCGGCTGGTGGCGGCGATCACGCGCACGTCGATCGGCTCCAGCTTGTTGCTGCCCAGCGGCTCGATCTCGCGCTCCTGCAGCACGCGCAGCAGCTTGGCCTGCAGGGCCAGCGGCATGTCGCCGATTTCGTCGAGGAACAGGGTGCCGCCGTCGGCCAGCTTGAACTTGCCGACACGGCCCTTGCGGTCGGCGCCGGTGTAGGCGCCGGGCGCGCTGCCGAAAAACTCTGCTTCGAGCAAGGTGTCGGGAACGGCCGCGATGTTGACCGTGACGAAGCCGCCGCGCGCGCGGTGGCTGGCGGCGTGGATCGCGTGCGCGAGCAGCTCCTTGCCGGTGCCGGTGGCGCCGAGCAGCAGCACGGTGGACTCGCTCGCCGCCACGCGCCGCGCCTGGCGCTTGACCTCCAGCGCCGCCGCACTCGCGCCGATGAAACTCGCGATCGTGTACTTCGGCCGCCGCTGCTCGGCGAGCTGCTTGCGGGTGTCGTCGAGTTCCTTGTTCAGGCGCGCGAACTTGGTCAGCAGCGGCTGCATCGTCGACTCGGGGTGGTCGAGCAGCACAAAGCCGACCGCGCCGATGACCGCCCCCGCCGCGTCTCGCAGCGGCAGGCGGCTGACCAGGAAGGTGCCGGCGTGGTTGCTCAGCAGGTCCACCAGGATCGGCCGCCCGCTGTCGATCACCTGCGCCAGCAGCGTGTTCGGCACCACGTCCTCGACCCGCCGGCCGACGAAGTTCTGCTCGGCATGGCCGAGCGCAGGCAAGAACTGTTTGTAGCCGTCGCTGATCCAGACCACGCGGTGTTCGCGGTCGACCACGATCGCGCCCATCGCCGCCGAGGAGAACACCTCGAACAGGCTCTGCGCCGCCAGCTTCAGGGCCTGGTCGGCATCGGTGGGCAGGGTGGGCGGCGGCAGCGTCATGGGACTGGCGGTTGGCATGCGGCGCGGCCGGCCGCCACACGGGCCGGCACGGCCGGGCGCCAACGCACCGGGTGGGGAATTGTGCCGCCGCCCGCTTGCCGAGCATTGCCCTACCGGCCGCGGCCTTTCGCGCGGCCGGTTAGGCGCGGCCCGAATGGCTGCTTGAGATGCTGACCCGGTTCGAGCCCGGCATGCGCACCTGGCGCGTGCGCCAAACGCGCCCACCCGCAGCGCAAACGCCGATCAAAAGGGCGGGCACCGCCGTCGCCGCCCCGGCTCAACGCGCCCCGGCGTCGGTCAGCATCTTCACCATCGCCGCATACCCCCGCGAACGCGCGAGCTGCAAGGGCGTGGCGCCATGGCGGTCGGCGAGCTGCAGCTTGGCGCCGGCATTGACCAGCGCCCGCAGCGTGGCCTGGTGGCGCGGCCCGCCGTCGCCGAGCACCACGGCCTCGATCGCGGCCGTCCAGTGCAGGTTGTTGACATGGTCCAGCGGCGCCCCGGCGGCGATCAGTTGCCGCACCACGCCGTCGTGGCCGAGGTGTGCGGCCGCGATCAGCGCGGTGCCGTCGTAGCGGCTGGTGGTGAGCTTGGCGCTGGCGCCGAGCGCGAGCAGCAGACGCAGGGTTTCTTCGTCGTCGGCCACCGCGGCGATGGTCACCGCGTCGTAGCGGTCCTTGTCCAGCGCACCGAGCTGGGCGCCGGCCTTGGCCAGCGCGCGCACCGCGTCGCGCTGCTTTGCAAACGTGGCCACATGCAGCGGCGTGCGGCCGTTGCCGTCGCGCGCTTCGAGCAGCGCGGGCGAGGTGGCCAGCTTGTCGATGGCCGCGGCATCGCCCTGCTGCGCGGCTGCGTGCAGGCCGCCGTAGCGCGCCACCTCGGCGGCACTCGGGCCGGTCTGGGCGCACACGCCGGCCGACAAGCCGGCCAACACCAGCACCAGCGCGGCAACGCCGAGCGACGGCAGACGACGACGCGGGTTCACCAGGCCGCTGCCGTGTTCTGCATGCCGCTGTTCGACCTGGGTACGGCCCGGCGCGCTCATTTCAGCAGCTCCTTGACCTTGTCCAGCGCGGCGTTGGCACATTGCTCGTCGAGGTGGCCGCCAGGCGCGCCGCCGATGCCCACCGCGCCGATCACGTCGTTGCCCGCCTTCACCGGCACGCCGCCGCCGAGCAGCAGGAAGCCGGGGATGTGCACCAGATTTGCGGCGCCCGGGTTCTTCTGCGCGTTTTCCATCATCGCCTGCGTGGCGCTGCGCGCCGAAGCCGCGGTGTAGGCCTTGCGCAGGCTGGCGTCCACCGAATGCGGGCCGGCATTGTCGGCGCGCTGCACCGCGCGCACCGTGCCGGCGCGGTCGACCACCGTGGCGGTGACGTTGTGGCCGTTGGCAGCGCAGGCGGCCACCGACGCGGCGGCGATCTGGTTGGCCAGTGCGAGCGACATGTTGCGCTCGCTGCGCACCTCTTGCGCTTGCAACGACGAGGCGGCAGCGAGCGCAGCGAAGGCGGACAGGGTGATCAGAGTCTTGTTCATGGTCGCGGGTTCTTTCAGGTTGGGGGTGAGACGACACGCCCACTTTAGGAAGCGCGGGCCCAGCGCGCCATTGGTTCGGCTACGCGCGCGGCCGCGTAGAACTACGCGGTGGCCGTGAGCGCACCGCGAACAGGCGAGCGGGCGCCGCAACGCGGCGGCCTTGCGGCGCCACGACAACACCCGTGCGGCTCATCAGGCAAGCTCCGTACTGCGTACTGCGGTGAATTCGCCCTTCGGGCGGCCCTGCGGGCTCATCGGGCAACCTCCGTGTTGCGCACTCCGGTATTCGCCCTTGGGGCGGCCCGACGTCTCATGGCTCTTCGCCGTCCACCAGCGCCGCGTAGCGGCGGATCAGCAGCGCCAGCGATGGCGCACCGAGCTTGTCGAACAGGTTCGCGCGGTGCGCCTCGACGGTGCGCGGCGAGAGGCCGATCACACGTCCGATTTCCTTGTTGGTAAGGCCTTGCACGATGTGGCCGAGCACCTCGCGTTCGCGCGGCGAGAGCTGGGCGAAACGCTGCTCGGCCTCGCGGTCGGCCTCGCGGTCGGCCTGCGGGCGGCCGCGCGCGCGTTCACGCAAGCGCACATGCTGGCGCACCGCGTTTTGCAGCGCCTCGATCAGCTGCTCGTCGTTCACCGGTTTTTCCAGGAACTCCACGGCGCCGGCCTTGAAGGCACGCCGGCACATCTCCACCGTGCCATGCCCGGTGAGCATCACCACAGGCTGGTCCACGCCCTCGGCCACCAGCCGCTCCAGCACGTTCAGGCCCGACAGGCCGGGCATGCGCACGTCGAGCAGCAGCGCGCCGACGCTGTCGCGGTCGAAGCCGTCGAGAAAGGCCTGCGGGTCGGACCAGGCATGCACCCGCAGGCCCACGGTGCCGATCAGCAGCGAGAGGCTGGTGCGCACCGCCTCGTCGTCGTCGACCAGGTGGACCAGCGGGGACTGCGGCAGGTTCATCGCAAGTTCGGGGTGGGGTCGAAGGGAGGCTGTGCTGCGGTCATGGAGTAGTCACTGCGAACCCATGGCGAAGTGGTCGCGAAGGCACGGCGAAATCACGCCGCCGCCTGCGGCAGCACCAGCGTGAACTCTGCGCCACGCGGCTCGTTCTGGCGCGCCTTGAGCGAACCACCGAGGCCCGAGGCGAGCGACTCGCAAAGGCTCAGGCCCAGGCCCATGCCCCCTTCGCGCCGGGAGAAGAACGGCTCGAAGAGGTGCGGCAGATCCTCCGGCGCCAGGCCCGGGCCGCTGTCGCGAACCACCAGCTGCGCGCCCGCCTTGACGCGCGAGACGGTCAGCTCCAGCGTGCGTTCGGCCGCGGGCACCTGCTCCAGCGCCTGCAGCGCATTCATCAGCAGGTTGTGCACGATCTGCTCCAGCGCCACCGGGTCGGCACCCACCTTCACCGCGTCGTCCGCGCTGAAGAGCGGTGCCACCCCACGCCGCTTGCATTCGGGCTCGAGCAGGTACAGCACATTGCGCACCGCATCCACCAGCGGCACCGTCGGCTGCGCGGCGCCGAGCTCGGGCCGTTCGACCGCGCGGCGCAGGCGCTTGAGCACATCGCTCGCGCGCCGCGCCTGCGAGACGGCGTGGGTCATCGCGTCGCGCGCCGGGGCGAGCGCCGTGGGTTCGTCGGCCAGCATGCGCAGCGCCGCCTGCGTGCTCGCGAGCAGCGCAGTAAGCGGCTGGTTCAGCTCATGCGCCATGCCGGCCGCCAGCTCGCCGAGCGCGTTCAGGCGCGACACCTGGCCCAGGCGCAGCAGCTCTTCGGCGCGCTGGCGCTCGCTGCGTTGGCGCCAGGCGACGGCGCCGGTGGCGACCACGCCGGCCACCGCGCCGGCCCAGAGCAGCATCGCCGCCCAGGGCAACGCGGCCAGACCGAGCGACTGCGTGATCACCACGTCGAAGGGCTGGCTCTCGGCCGCGAGGCGCTTGCGGAACTCGAAGTGCCAAAGGCCGCTGCCGCGATCAGCCACCGTGGCACCCGCGGCTGCGCCGGTGGCTGCGGCCTTCGCTGCCGCCTTCTCTGCTGCCGTGGCTGTGCCCGTCGCCGCCTCTGCTCCTGTCGCGGCGCCCGTCGCGTCCGGGGTGGCGCCGGCCTTCGCGGCGGTCGCCGCGCCTGTCATCGCGCTTGTCGCGGTGCCGCTCGTGGCAGCCTTCCCCGAGCCTGCCGCCGCGCCCGCTAGCGCGCCGGCCGCGATCAGATGCGCGCGCCCATTGTGTTCGAGCCGCGCCTGCACCGGGCCGCCGCGGCGCAGCGGCCACTCCGCGGCGGGCACCATGCGCTCGATGTCGATCGCCAGCGCAAAACTCGCGGGCTCGGCGGCGCGCACCAGCGTGAAGCTGCCGCGCGACAGGTCGGCGGCCGCCAGTGCGGCGCGTTGCGCGCGGCGCGAGACCTCCTCGGCGGCATTCAGTGCCGGGTCGGCCCAGGCCGCGCCGCGTTCCCGCCGCGCCACGCCGAGCACCTGCGGGTAGACCGCAGGCAAGCGCGCTTCGCTCGGCGCCGCGGCCGCGGCGGGTTGCAGCAGCGCGAGGGTCGCGAGGATCGCGTCATGCTCGACCGCGCGCTGCGAAAGCAGCCGGTGGGCGATGCGCGCGTCGGTGTCGAAGCGGTCACGCCGCTGCGCCAGCTCGTGGCGCGCGAGCCACAGGGCGCCGGTGCCGGCGACGACCAGGGCGCTGAGCACCCAGGGTGTCCAGGAGGCCCAGCGCGGCGGTCGAAAGCTCCCTTTCATGCGGGGATTCTGGCATCGGCTGCGGCCGCGGCGCCGGCTTGCCTCCCGCACCATCACCCCCATGGCCGCTGATTTGACTCGCGCGGAACCGACCGGCGTTGCGCGCGACAGACCAAAACCGCCGGGGCCTGGAAAACCGCTCTTGCCGCCGCCCCGATCCGCCCGCAAAGTGATGCCATGGCCGACGACACCGAAACCCAGCCGAGCCTGCGCGCCACCCGCGGGCCGCCGCGCCCGCGCGGCCCGGTGGACCGCAGCCTGCGCGGCGTGGTGGCCGATTGCCGGCGCCTGATCAGCGTGCGCGGCGACGCCAACAGCCCGATGCTGGCGCACGAGATCCTGAGCCGCATCGCCGCCTTTGGCGAAGAGCAGCGCTTGAAGCTCTTCGAGCACTTGGCGCGCGAGTTCAACCCCGACCCGCAACAGGTGTTGGCACTTGCGCAGGCCTACGCCGCCGGCCACAGCGCGGTCGACGGCGCGGACGCGCTGATCCGCCTGATGCGCATCGCCGAGCCGCCGCGCCAGGAGCTGTTTCGCCGCCTCAACCGCGCGCCCGGCGGCACCGGCGCGATCGTGCAATTGCGCCGTGCGCTACTCGACCGCCTGCCGCGGCAGCCTCATCTGCGCGCGCTGGAAGCCGACCTGCTGCACCTGCTCGGCAGCTGGTTCAACCCCGGATTTTTACAGCTGCAAAAAGTGAGCTGGGATTCGCCGGCGCAGCTGCTCGAACAGATCATCCGCCACGAGGCGGTGCACGAGGTCGACGGCTGGGACGACCTGCGCCGGCGCCTGCAACCCGACCGCCGCTGCTTCGCGTTTTTCCACCCGCAACTGCCCGCCGAGCCGCTGATCTTCGTGGAGGTCGCGCTGCTGCCCGAGATGCCGGGGGCGATCGCGCCGTTGATCGACAAGAAGACACCGGTGGTGCCGGCCGAGGCCTTCCGCGTCGCCGCGTTTTACTCGATCAGCAACTGCCAGCCGGGGCTGCGTGGTGTCTCGCTCGGCAACTTCCTGATCAAGCGTGTCGCCGAAGAATTGAAGCGCGAGCTGCCGCAGTTGAAGACCTTCTGCACCCTGTCGCCGATACCGGGTTTTGTAGGCTGGCTGACGCGCTTGCGCGATGCCGGCGCGCAGGCGGGCCTGGCGCCGGGCGCGGCCGATCGTGCCCACCGGGCGCTGGCTCAACTGCGCGAAGCCTGCGGCGACGAACTCGCCACCACGCTCACCCACGCTGCCAAACTCGCCAGCCTGCCCGGCGACGCGCACCACGCGCTGTGGCGGCTCGCGGCGGTGTACCTGGTGCAGGGCTCGCCCCAGGCCAGTGGCGACCCGGTGGCGCGCTTTCACCTCGACAACGGTGCGCGCCTGGAGCGGCTGAATGCGCAGGCCAACCTGTCGTCCAAGGGTCTGAAACAATCGGCCGGGCTGATGGTGAACTACCTCTACGATCTGGGCCGCATCGAGGCTTACCACGAACGCTTCGCCAACGGCCGCGTGGCGCACTCGCGAGCCATCTCTTCCCTGTTATGACGGCTGCTCTGACTGCCGATAGGGCGGCCGCATGAGCCCGCCGGGCCGCCCCAAGGGCGAATACCGCAGTGCGCAGCACGAAGGTACACCAATAGGCCGCGTTCTGAAGCCCTGATCCGACGCTCGCCCCCGGCGGCGCCCTTTCAACACGACAACACGACGGAGACGTTCCCCATGACCCTGCCCCACCCGCGCCGCCAACTCATCGCCGCGGCCACGCTCGCGGTGCTCGCCGGCCTCGGCGCCCCCGCGTTGGCGCAAACCGCCTGGCCGGCCAAGCCGGTGACCATCGTGGTCCCCTTCCCACCCGGCGGCGGCACCGACGCGTTTGCGCGGCCGCTGTTTGCCACCATGACCAAGAACACCGGCAAGCAGTTCATCATCGACAACAAGGGCGGCGCCGGCGGCACCCTGGGTGCCGGCCTCGCGGCGCGCGCGGCGCCGGACGGCTACACCTTCTTCATGGGCGCGGTGCACCACACGATCGCGCCGAGCATGTACCCCAAGCTCGACTACAACCTCGAAGCCGACTTCGTGCCGGTCGGCCTGGTCTCCAGCGTGCCGCAGGTGATCGTGGTCAACCCGCAGCGGGTGCAGGCCACCACCTTGCCGCAGCTGCTCGAGTTCCTGCGCAAGAACCCGGGCAAGCTGAACTACGGCTCGGCCGGCAACGGCACCTCGCACCACCTGGCCGGCGAGCTGTTCAAGCTGCAAACCAAAACCTTCATCACCCACATCCCGTACCGCGGCGCCGGGCCGGCGCTGCAAGACCTGATCGCCGGCCAGGTCGACATGATGTTCGACGGCCTCGGCTCGAGCGCGAACCACATCAAGGGCGGGCGCATCCGCGCGATCGCGGTCGCCGCGGACAAGGCCGCGCCAGGCTTCCCCGACGTCGCGTTGGCCAAAACCGGCGGCGCGCCCGAGTACCAGGTGGCCACCTGGTACGGCATCTGGGCGCCCAAGGGCACACCCCCCGCTCTGGTGACCGCGATGCAGAGCGAGATGCGCAAGGCGCTCGAAAGCAGCGAAATGAAGACCCTGTGGACCAGCCTGGGCACCGAGACTCCGAACCTCTACGGCGACGCCTACGGCAAGTTCGTGAATGCCGAAATCAAGCGCTGGGCCGAGGTGGTGAAGGGCTCGGGGGCGAAGCTGGAATGAGCTGGCGACCTTACCGCTCAAGACGGCCGCCGCGCACGGGTCCACGCTGGTGATCCTCCGCCGCCTCGCACCCGACGACGCCGCAGCCTTTCACGCGCTGCGGCTTGCCGGGCTGCGTGAAACACCGGCTGCCTTCGCTTCGAGCGCCGAGGAGGAGCAGGCGCTGCCGGTTGCCACGATCGAGACCTGGCTGGTGGCGGCCGACGACCGCGGCATCTTCGGCGCGTTCCAAGACGGCGAGCTGGTGGGGGTGATCGCGCTGGCCC
The DNA here is from genome assembly GCA_031404155.1 of Burkholderiales bacterium. Lineage (GTDB taxonomy): Bacteria > Pseudomonadota > Gammaproteobacteria > Burkholderiales > Burkholderiaceae_C > JANNGZ01. The sequence goes on along the minus strand of JANNGZ010000329.1, from coordinate 34,223 downwards.
GAGAAAGCATGCACAAGCTGGCTCACAAGGGCTTGATCTGGGGCTTGTACGTCTCGCCCGCCGCGCGCGGCCGCGGCGTGGCGAGTGCGCTGATGAACACCGCCTTGGGCCTGGCCCGGTCGGTGGCCGGGATGCGGCAGGTGAACATCTCGGTCAACGCGAACAACCTGTCGGCCCGGCGGCTCTACGAATCGCTCCGCTTCCGGACCTTCGGTTGCGAACGCCGGGCGATGCTGGTCGGCGGCGAAGCGCAGGACGAACTGCACATGTGCCTGCATCTCGACGCCGAGGCCGGGCTGGATGCCGATCCCGAGACCCAACCGCCGGCTTCGTCGGCACCCGTGAAACCATGAACCACAACCTCTTCAGCGCGCTGCGTGCCGCCTTCCCCGCCGACCTCGACACCACCGCGGTCGAGACCGCCGACACGCCGAAGCCGCTGCAATACTCGTGGCGCGACCTCGAACGGGGCAGCGCGATGTTCGCCAACCTGCTCGGCTCGCTCGGCCTGCCCGAAGGTTCCCGCGTGGCGGTGCAGACCGAGAAAAGCGTCGAGGCGCTGATGCTCTACCTGGCGGTGCTGCGCGCGGGTTATGTCTTCCTGCCGCTGAACACCGCCTACCAGGACAGCGAGATCGAGTACTTCATCGGCAATGCCGAGCCGGCGGTGGTGGTGTGCTCGGGCAAGAACTTCGGCTGGGTGAGCAAGATTGCATTCAAGGCCGGCACGGCGAACGTGTTCACCTTGAACGACGACCGCAGCGGCAGCCTGCTCGACCGCGCGGCGGCGCAGAGCGACCAGCACACACCCGCGGTGCGCCAGGCCGACGACCTCGCCGCGATCCTCTACACCAGCGGCACCACCGGGCGCAGCAAGGGCGCGATGCTGACGCACGCCAACCTGCTCTCCAACGCCCGCGTGCTGAAGGACTACTGGGGCTGGAGGCCGGGCGACGTGCTGATCCACGCGCTGCCGATCTTCCATGTGCACGGCCTCTTCGTGGCCCTGCACGGCGCGCTGCTCAACGGCAGCAAGATGATCTGGTTCTCCAAGTTCGACCCCAAGGCCACCATCGCGCGTTTTGCCGAAGCCAGCGTGTTCATGGGTGTGCCCACGCTGTACGTGCGTTTGCTGCACGAGAGCGCGCTCACCCGCGAGGCCTGCAAGCACATGCGCCTCTTCGTCGCCGGCTCGGCGCCGCTGCTGGCCGAAACCTTCAACGACTGGGAGGCACGCACCGGGCACCGCATCGTCGAGCGTTACGGCATGAGCGAGACGGTGATGCTCACCTCCAACCCTTATCTCGATGCCAACGGTGGCGCCGCGGCGCGGCGCGCCGGCACCGTGGGCTTTGCGCTGCCCGGCGTGCATGTGCGGGTGCATGACGAGAAGGGCCAGCCTTGCCGCAGCGGCGAGGTCGGCGGCATCGAGGTCAAGGGCCCGAACGTGTTCAAGGGCTACTGGCGCATGCCGGAGAAGACCGCCGAGGAGTTCACCACCGACCTCTGGTTCAAGACCGGCGACGTCGGCAAGATCGACGAAGACGGCCGCGTCAGCATCGTCGGCCGCAACAAGGACCTGATCATCTCGGGCGGCTACAACGTCTACCCGGCAGAGATCGAGGGCCATATCAACGACATGCCCGGCGTGGCCGAAAGCGCGGTGGTCGGCGTGCCGCACCCCGACTTCGGCGAGGGCGTGGTCGCGGTGGTGGTGGGCAAACCCGGCGCGGCGGTGGACACCGCGGCCATCGTCACCACGCTGAAGGGCCGGATCGCCAACTTCAAGGTGCCGAAGTTCGTGTTCGTGGTGAACGAACTGCCGCGCAACGCGATGGGCAAGGTGCAGAAGAACCTGCTGCGCGAGCAGCATAAGGGCTTGTTCGGCGCCTAGAGCCAGCGATATGACCACGCCTGCGCTCGCACCGTGCGCCGACCGCTGCCCGCGCTGCGGCGGCGGCTTTCATTGCGGCGTGAACGACGCCGAAGCCTGCGCCTGCACCACGCTCAGGCTGGACGAGCCAACGCTGCAACGGCTGCGGGCCCGTTATGCCGGCTGCCTGTGTTTGCGCTGCCTCGCGGCCGTCGCAGCCGACCCGGCGTTGATCGACCCGCCCGTCTGATCAGGACGGCCTGATCTCGCCGCCCTGATCTCGCCGCCCCGGCCACGCCGGGTCAGCCCCGCCCCACAAACGGCATCTTGGTCGCCATCACGGTCAGCGTGAGGATGTTGGCGTCCAGCGGCAGGTTGGCCATGTGCAGCACTGCGTTGGCGACATGGCGCACGTCCATGCGCGGCTCGACGCGCAGGCTGCCGTCGGCCTGCGGCACACCGCCGGTCATGCGCTCGGTCATGTCGGTGGCGGCGTTGCCGATGTCGATCTGGCCGACCGCGATGTCGTACTTGCGGCCGTCGAGCGAGCCGGTTTTGGTCAGGCCCGCCACCGCGTGTTTGGTCGAGGTGTAGGCAATCGAGTTGGGCCGCGGCGCATGGGCCGAGATCGAGCCGTTGTTGACGATGCGCCCACCCATCGGGGTCTGCGCCTTCATCAGCCGGAACGCATGCTGCATGCACAGGAACACGCCCGTGAGGTTGGTGTTGACCACGTCGCGCCAGGTGTCGAGCGCCAGGTCTTCCAGCAACGCCGGGCCGCCGCCAATGCCGGCGTTGTTGAAGATGAAATCGAGGCGGCCAAAACGCTTCTGCACCGTGTCGAAAAGCGCGGCCACCGAGGCCGGGTTGGTGACGTCGGTGGGCAGCGCCAGCGCACGCTCGGCGATGTCGCCGAAGGGGTCGCCGGCATGGCCGATGGCGGCTTGCAGGCTCTGCAACTCGCGCCCGGCGTAGACGACACGCCAGCCGTCGGCGACAAGCGCGCCGGCACTGGCTTCGCCGATGCCGCGAGCGGCGCCGGTGACGATGGCGATTCGGTTGTGGGGCATGGCGGTCTCCGATGCGGTGAGGGGTGCTGGGGAGCGAAGTCTGCCATCTCGTGGCGGCCGCGCACGGGCTCAGTCGCCGGCGTAGATGTCGCGGTCCTTGGTCTCGCGCACGAACAGCAGTGCCACCGCGGCGCTGAACAAGGCGACACCGACCGGGACCCACAAGCCGTCGAACATGTCGCCGGTTTGCGCCGCAATCGCGAAGGAGGTGGCGGGCAGCAGGCCGCCGAACCAGCCATTGCCCAGGTGGTAGGGCAGGCTCACCGAGGTGCAGCGCAGCCGGGTCGGGAACATCTCCACCAGCATCGCGGCGATCGGGCCGTAGACCATCGCGACGAAGACCATCAGCAGCAAGAGGATGGCGACCACCAAGGCGTGATTGATCTGCGCCGGGTCGGCGTGTCTGGGGTAGCCCGCAGCGCTCAAGGCAGCGCCCAGGGTTTCGCGCCAGGCGCGGCGAGTGTCGTCCTGCGCGTTGGCATCTTCGCTTGGCGCCGCGACGATGCGGCCGTCGATCGCGACTTGCACGGCGTGGTTCGTCGTGCCCGATCCTGCCGTCTGAGCTGCACTCGGCGCTGCACTCGGCACGGCGTTCGCCACCGCGCCCTCGGCGCCTGCCGGTGCCGCCACCAGGTAGCGCACCGAGCGCTCGGCGAGCACCTGTTTGGCGATGTCGCAGGCGCTGAGCGCACGTGCGGCGCCGATCGCGTTCAACGCCACCGAGCAGCCGCCCGCGTCGGTGGTCAGGATCACCGCCACGCTCGCGCGCGCCTTCACCAGCGCCGGGTTTGCGGCTTCGGCCAGCGCCGCGAAGAGCGGGAAAAAACTCGAAGCCGCGAGCACGAAGCCGGCGACGATGATCGGCTTGCGCCCGACGCGATCCGAGAGCGCCCCGAAGGCAACGATCAGCGGCGCGCCGAGCGCCAGCGCGGTGCCGGCGAGCAGGCTTGCGGTGGTCTCGTCGACATGCAGTTGACGGGTGAGGAAATACAGCGCCTGGAACTGCCCGGTGTACCAAACCACCGCCTGGCCCGCGACCAGGCCGAACAGCGCGATCAACACCAGCCTGGCGTTGCCCCAGCGGCCGAAGGCTTCGGCGATCGGGCGGCGCGATGAACGACCGGCTTGTTTGATGCGCCGAAACGGCGGCGACTCGTGCAGGCTCAGGCGCACCCAGACACCGATCACGATCAGCACCGCCGAGAGCAGGAAGGGCAGCCTCCAGCCCCAGTCCATAAACGCGGCTTCGCCGAGCAGCGCGCGCACGCCGACGATGACCAGCAGCGCGAGCAACAGGCCGAGCGTGGCGGTGGTCTGGATCCAGCCGGTGTAGTAGCCGCGCCGGCTTGCGGGCGCGTGTTCGGCCACATAGGTGACCACGCTGCCGTACTCGCCGCCGATCGCCAGGCCTTGCAGCATGCGCAGCAGCACCAGCGCGATCGGCGCGGCCACGCCGATGCTGTCGGCGCCGGGCAGCACGCCGACCAGGAAGGTAGCCACGCCCATCAAGATCAGCGTCACCAGGAAGGTGTACTTGCGGCCGATCAGGTCGCCCAGGCGGCCGAACAGCAGCGCGCCGAGCGGACGCACCACGAAGCCGGCGGCAAGGGCGAGCAGCACCAGCACAAACGCCGAGCCCGAGCCGAGCGTGGAGAAGAAGCGCGCCCCGAGCACCGCCGCGAGCGCGCCGTAGAGGTAGAAGTCGTACCACTCGAAGAGCGCGCCGAGGCTGGCCGCCAGGATCACCTTGCGGTGCTCGGCGGGCATCGGGGTGGGTGTCGGGGCAGGTGTCGGGGCAGGTGTCGAGGTGGACATGAGCGAGGGCGTCTCGTGCTTATCGCTATTGGGCATTCACAGCTCGCGGCGGGTGATTCATGATGCACCATGCCCAGCGCGTTCAACTTCGCGGCCTCACCCTTCGATTGCCTCAGCCCGAGCGAGCAGCGCCTGGTGCGCGACAGCGTCGACATCGCCTACCACACGCAGGGCGAAACCATCCTGGAGCCGGGGAGCGAGCCGGCACACCTGTTCGTGGTCATCAAGGGCCATGTGTCGCAGCTCGACGGCGACGAGGTGGTGGCCACCTGCGGCCCCGACGATTGTTTCGACGGCCGTTCGCTGGTGGCCGGGCGCGCGAGCCACCGCTTCGTGGCCAGCGAGGAGGTGCTGGTGTACCAGCTGGCGAAGGCGGCGGTGAATTCGCTGATCGCTGGCAACGCCACCTTCGGCGCGCTGCTCTTCGCCGACCTCTCGGCCAAGCTTGGCGCGATCGCCGAGCGCCACAGCCAGCGCGAGATGCAGGCGCTGACGATGGCGCGCGTCGAAGAGGCCTACCTGCGCACCGCGCATCTGGTGGACGGCGGCACCAGCATCGTCGAGGTGGCGCGGCTGTTCCACGAGCAGCGCACCAGCAGCGTGTTGGTGCGGTCAGGCGACGCGGGCGACGCGCTCGGCATCTTCACCTCCAACGGCCTGCAGCGCGCCATCCTCGACGGCCGGCCGCTCGCTGAACTGCCGGTGCGCGATCTGGCCAGCTTCCCGCTGGTGACCATCGCGCCCAAGGCGCCGATGTTCGACGCGCTGGCGCTGATGATCCAGCACCAGGTGCACCGCCTGGTCGTGGCCGACGGCGAGCAGGTGCTCGGCCTGCTCGAGCAGCTCGACGCCTTGAGCTTTTTGTCCAACCACTCCTACCTGATCACGGTGCAGATCGTGCAGGCGGGTGACCTTGCGGCACTCGAAGCCGCGGCGGCGCAGATCACCCGCCTGGTGTCGCTGCTTTACCGCGGCGGCACCCGGGTCGGCCAGATCGGAAAACTCGTCCAGGCGCTCAACGCCAAGCTGTTCGAGCGCACCTGGCAGCTGGTGGCACCGGCCGCGCTGGTGGCCAACAGTTGCCTCTTCGTGATGGGCAGCGAAGGCCGCGGCGAGCAGCTGCTCAAGACCGACCAGGACAACGGCCTCGTGGTGCGGGATGGATTCGACGCCGGCGCCGGTGTGCTCGGCGGGGTGATCGAAGAAGCCTGCCGCGCGTTCTCGGCCGCGCTAGCGCGTTTTGGTTATCCGGTGTGCCCCGGCGGCATCATGGTCAGCAACCCGGAGTGGCGGCGCGGCGCGGCCGACTTTGCCGCCACGGTGCGGCGCTGGCTGCTGCTGCCCGAGCCCGAGGGCCTGATGGCGCTGGCGATTTTTCTCGATGCCCATGCGGTGGCCGGCGACGCCGCGCTGCTCGCCGCGCTGCGCGGCGAGGTCAATTCGCTGGTCTCGGAAAGCGACGCGCTGCTCGGCCGCTTCGCCGCCGCGATCGACTCCTTCCCCGACGAAGCCGGCGGCTGGTGGAACGCGCTGTTGCTGATCGGCGAGAAACAACGCGAGTCGCTCGACATCAAGAAGGCCGCGATCTTCCCGCTGGTGCACGGGGTGCGCAGCCTGGCGCTGCGCCATCGCATCGCGGCCACCGGTACGCTGGCGCGGCTGGATGCACTGGTCGCGGCCGGGCGGCTGCACGCCGAGCTGGCAACCGACCTCGGCGACAGCCTGCACTTTCTGATCGCGCTGCGCCTGAAGGCGGGGCTGGCAGAAATCGAAACCGGCAAGGCGGTGTCGGGCACCGTCGCCATCGAGCGCCTGAGCAGCCTGGAGCGCGACCTGCTGAAGGATGCGCTCGCGGTGGTCAAGCGTTTCAAGACGCTGGTGCGGCACCAGTTCCATCTCGAAAGCTGATGAGATGACAACCCCCCAGCTCACTGCGTTCGCCACCCCCCAAGGGGGAGGCGCAGTGCCCTTCGGGCGGCCGGGCGGGCACTGACGTGACAGCCCCCCAGCTCACTGCGTTCGCCACCCCCCAAGGGGGAGGCGCAGTGCCCTTCGGGCGGCCGGGCGGGCACTGACGTGCCGAAGCCGCGCTGGTACGAATCGCTGCGCCGGCGCTGGCTGCTGTACCACCTGGCCGAGCCCGAGTTCGCGTTCATGTACGACCCGCCGCCGCCGGGTGAATGGGTGGCGCTGGACTGCGAGACCACCGGCCTGGATGTGCAGCGCGACAAGATCATCTCGATCGGCGCGGTGCGTGTGGCGGGCAACCGGCTGCTCACCAGCGAGCGCCTGGAATTGCTGGTGCGCCCCGAGCGTGCGCTCAAGGCCGAAAGTGTCGTCGTGCACCGGCTGCGCGAAAGCGACGTGGCGCAAGGCATGCCGCCAGCGCAGGCGATGCGCGAGCTGCTGTCCTTCATCGGCAGCCGCCCGCTGGTGGGCTACTACCTGGAGTTCGACGTGGCGATGCTCAACCGCGAAATCTGGCCGCTGCTTGGGGTGCACTTGCCGCAACCCAAGATCGAGGTTTCGGCGATGTACTACGACTGGCGCAACCGCCTGCTGCCGGCGCAGGAGCGTGGCGTGACCCCGATCGACCTGCGCTTCGCGACCGTGATGAGCACGCTGGAGCTGCCGCTGCGCGAGGCGCATGACGCGGTCAACGACGCGGTGATGGCGGCGCTGGCGTTCGTGAAGTTGCGCAGCTTGGTGGCCAGGGCCTGAAGCCCGCAAGGCTCCGACGACGCGCCGCGCTCATCAGGCAACCTCCGTACTGCGTACTGCGGTGAATTCGCCCTTCGGGCGGCCGTGCGGGCTCATGCCCGCGTCAAGAGGCTGTGCAGCTCCTGGACCGAGCGCTTGGGGTGGATGCCCGGCGTCAGGTTCGGCGCGACATGCCTGGCGAAAAACTCGTTCGCCTCGGCCTTGGAGTTCCATATCTCGACGACGCGCCAGCCGCCTTCGACCGGGTGCGCCGTGTGCAGCAAGAAGCCTTCGGCGCGCTTGATCGTGTTGCCCAGTGCAATCAGCATGCCGTCGTAGCCTGGCCACCCGGGAGCTGTGGCTGGTCTTCTCGCGCGAGGGCCGGCGCGCCCCAGCGGTGCAGGCCGTGGTCCGCTTCGTCGTGGAAGTGATGCGCGAGAACGCCGCTCGAATCGCGGGTGAGCCCGGCGGGGGTTGAACAGGCTCGACGGCTTCGAGCGCAGATGCCGCCGCGATCGTCTGCGCGAGGCTCTCGGGGCGCTTTCTGGACTTTCCCGGACCTTCTTTCGCTTGGCCTCTGTTGCGATGGAGATGCTTGTACGGCCGCGGCTCGACCGCGGCTTGGCCGGCAGGCAGGCAGGCGTTGCGACGGATTGACTTACCTCAGCTTTACGTTCCCTTCACGCGCCCCCGTGCACTGGCCGGCGCCGGGCTTCGTTGTTTCGGCACGGCGCCGCGGTTCACGCGGTACCGCTTGCAAAGCAACCAAGGAGTTCGAATCATGACCACCAGCAGGAAACTCATCGTCGGTGCGCTGGCTGTTGCAGCGGCACTGTCCGCAGGCTTGGCCCAGGCGCGCGGCGGTGCCGACGTGCAATGGTCGGTGACGATCGGCGGCCCGATCGGCGTGCCGGTTTATACGCAGCCGGTCTACAACCAGCCCGTCTACACCCAGCCGGTCCCGGTCTACACGCAGCCGTACCCGGTCTACACGCAGCCGTACCCGGTGTACCAGCAGCCGGCGCCGGTTTACTACCCGCGTCATCGCATTCATCAGCCCAGCCGCTGGGACCATGACGGCGACGGCATCCCGAACCGGCACGACCCGGTCTTCAACCCGCGTTGGGACCGTGACGGCGACGGCATCCCGAACCGGCACGACCCGGTCTTCAACCCGCGTTGGGACCGTGATGGCGACGGCATCCCGAACCGGCACGACCCGGTCTTCAACCCGCGTTGGGACCGTGATGGCGACGGCATTCCCAACCGACATGACCGCCGCGACAACCTGCGCCACGACCGCGACGGCGACGGCATCCCGAACTGGCACGACCGCAACGACGGCCGCGGTGGCCGCGACTTGCAGGACCCGCGCACCCCGCGCGAACCCCACGGCCAGCGCCCGCCGGGCCGCTAGGCCAGACGCCAGCGATGGTCGCCGGCCCGGCTCGGCCCGGCAGCGCGCAATTGCGCTGCGCGGCCGAGGCCCCGCGGCAGACGCCGCGCGGCGATATGAGGTAGCCTGAGGAAGTGCGCCGCGTTGCCCGGACGCGGCGCTCGTTCGCAAGGGCCAGCGCCATGCCAGTCGACCCGACGTCTGCCGACCGCACTTCTGCCGACTGCCCATCGGCCAACCCGCTTGCCGCCGGCCTCCCGACTTCGGCACGCAACCGCCGCCAGCTCCTGAGGGGGCTTTCCGCCCTGCTGCCCTCGGCGTTTTTCACGCCGCCGGGCGTGGCGCAATTGAACCCGCCTGCAGCAGCGGCGCCCGCGGCGATCAGCACCAAGACCATCTCGAGCGGCGAGCGCCTGCCGCTGGTGGGCCTGGGCAGCTGGATCACCTTCAATGTGGGCAACGACAGCGTCGCACGTGAAGCCTGCACCGAGGTGATGCGCGCCTTTTTCGCCGGCAGCGGCCGCATGATCGACTGCTCGCCGATGTACGGCTCGTCGCAGGCGGTCATCGGCTACGGCCTGTCGCGCCTCGGCGCGCTGGCCACGCCGCTGTTCTCCGCCGACAAGGTGTGGACGTCCTCGGGCGCGCGCGGGCCGGCGCAGGTCGAGGAGTCCCGCCAACACTGGCGCGTGCGGCGCCTGGACCTGCTGCAGGTCCACAACCTGCTCGGCTGGCAGGAGCACCTGCCGGGCTTGTTCGCGATGAAGGCCGCGGGCCGGCTGCGTTATGTGGGCATCACCACCTCGGAGGGCCGGCGCCACCGCGAAATCGAAGCGGTGATGAGAGCGCACCCGCTGGACTTCGTGCAGGTCAGCTACAACCTGCTCGACCGCGAGGTCGAAGAGCGCATCCTGCCGCTGGCGCGCGAGCGGGGCATCGCGGTGATCGCCAACCGGCCCTTCCGCGAAGGCGCGCTCTTGCGCGAACTCGCGCGGCACCAGCTGCCGCCCTGGGCGGCGGAGATCGGCGTCGACGGCTGGGCCCAGTTCGCCTTGAAGTTCATCGTCTCGCACCCCGCCATCACCTGCGCGATTCCGGCCACCAGCAGTGTGGCGCATGTGCGCCAGAACCTCGGCGCGGCGCGTGGCGCGATGCCGGACGCGGCGATGCGTGCGCGCATGGCGACGCATGTGGCAGCGCTTTGAACCCGCCGCCCCATGCGCAGCGGTGCGCGCGCTCCCGATGAGGCAGCCGCGATGACCGAGTGGTGGGCCTACCGGCCGTCGGACTTCCTGCTCTTCTCGCCGCGCACCTACTACCGGCTGTTCGAGCTCTACAACGCCGAGGTCTGGCCGGCCCAGTTGCTCACGCTCGGTGTCGGGCTCGGGCTGTGGCTGGCCTTGTGGCGGAGCCGGGCCTGGGCACCGCGGGCCGCCTGCGCGCTGCTCGCTGTCGCGTGGCTGTGGGTGGCCTGGGCCTTCCATTGGCAGCGCTATCAGCCGATCAACTGGGCCGCGGGCGGGATCGCTGTCGCCTTTGCGCTGCAAGGGGTTCTGCTGCTCGCCGCGGCGGCGCGCGCTGGACCGGCCGGCCGCGCCACGGGGCCGCAGGGCAGCGGCCGACCCATCGGCCTGGGCCTGCTGCTCTTTGCGCTCGTGGTGCAGCCCGCGCTCGGCGCGCTGCTCGGCAGGCCCTGGCCACAAGCCGAGGTCTTCGGCCTTGCGCCGGACCCGACGGTGCTCGGCACGCTGGGTGTGCTGCTGCTCGCCCCACCGCGCCGCGCCGCCGTGGGCACCGCAAGGCCGCTCCCGCGGGCGACGGCCTGGTGGCTGTGGCCGCTGCCGCTGCTCTGGTGCGCGCTCAGCGGCGCCACGCTTGCGACGATGAACGCCGCCGACGCCTGGCTGCTGCCCGGCGCCGCGTTGATGGCGCTTGCCGCCGCGTGGCGGGCCGAAGCGAAAGAAACGCGCCGCCGGCGCTCGCCCTCTGCGCGCCGGTGAACATGATGGTCCTGAACCTGAGCGTCACGTAGGCGCTGCGGCCGACTGCGCGGTGACTCACGGCACCGTGCCTCGAACCCTCCTTCACGCGAGCCGGGCCGGGCAAGCCCTGCGCTCGGCGGCGCGACCTTGCCCCAGCCTGCGGCGTGACAGGTTGCCGTGCCACATGTCTCGCCCGCGCTTCACCCCCACGTTTCTCTACGGCGATATCGCCGATAAAAGCGTTGAGCGTTCAGCCCTCGCTCGCCGTACTCCTCCTTGCCGGTACCGCCCGTGTTCAGACACCTTGTTTTTGCGCTGCTGCTTGCCGCTGTCTCGGCAAGCTGGGGCGGCGTGGCGTTCCGCTCCGCGCATGTGCTGGTGGTCGACGAGGCCACCGGCGAGGTGCTGCTGGAAAAGGACGCAGCCACCGCGGCACCGATCGCCTCGCTGACCAAGCTGATGACCGCGATGGTGGTGCTCGACGCGCGGCAGGACCTGAGCGAGAACCTGCGCATCGACCAGGCCGACATGGACACGCTCAAGTTCACCCGCGGTGGCGTGCCGGTGGGCGCGGTGCTGCCGCGCGAGACGCTGCTCGAGCTGGCGCTGATCGCCTCGGACAACCATGCCGCCGCCGCTCTGGCGCGCCTCTACCCGGGCGGCATGGCCGCCTTTGCGCAGGCCACCCATCGCAAGATCGAGGCACTCGGGCTGACCCACACCGCGCTGGTGGAACCCACCGGCCTGTCCCCCGACAACCACGCCAGCGCGCAGGACATGGCCCGCGTGTTGCAAGCCACGCAGGCCTACCCGCTGATTGCGCAGGCCACCAGCCAGCGCCATCACGCGGTGCTGGTCAACGGCCAGCCCTGGGCGGTGCGCAACACCAACGGCCTGGTGGGCAAACCCGGCTGGGACATCCTGGTGTCGAAAACCGGCTTCACCAACGACGCCGGCCGCTGCCTGACGATGCGCCTGCGCGCCGGCGGCCGCACCGTGAGCGTGGTGCTGATCGGCGCGCTGGCCTCGTCGGCAAGAACGCTGGACGCGCACAACATCCGGCGCTGGCTGGCGGGCGAGCCGCCGCTGCGCGCGATCGCGGAGCAAGCGGCGCAGCGGGTGCGGGTGGCGGCCAGGAAGGGCCGCTCGGCGCAGCTGGTTCGCACCAGCTTTGCGGCGGAGGCGGCGCCGTCAGGCGAGTGAGACGCGCCGACCGATGCGCTGGTACGCCAGCGTTACGGCCCCCCGTATCCCGCAACTCGCCATCGCGGCCGGGCGGAGTTGGTTCCAAGCCCCAACCGTAACGCTCAAACCCTCTCGAACACCGCCGCAATCCCCTGCCCGCCGCCGATGCACATCGTCACCAGCGCGTACTTGCCGCCGCTGCGCTGCAGCTCGTAGATCGCCTTGGTGGCGAGGAAGGCGCCGGAGCAGCCGATCGGGTGGCCGAGGGCGATCGCGCCGCCGTTCGGGTTGGTCTTCTTCATGTCGAGTTCGAGCCCACGCGCCACCGCGATGGCTTGTGCGGCAAACGCCTCGTTGCTCTCCACCACGTCCATCTGGTCGATGCGCAGACCGGCCTTCTTGAGCGCGATCTTCGTGGCCGGGATCGGGCCTTCGCCCATGATCTCGTTGGGCACACCCGCCACCGCGTAGGACACCAATCGCGCGATAGGTTTGTGACCGGCGGCACTCGCCACCGCGGCGTCGGCCAGCACCAGGAAGGCTGCGCCGTCGTTGATGCCCGAGGCGTTGCCCGCGGTCACGCTGCCGTCCTTCTTGAACGCGGGTTTCATCTTGGCCAGCGTCTCGACCGTGGTCGCGGCCTTCACATGTTCGTCGGTGTCGAAGGTGACCTCGCCCTTGCGGGTCTGCTTCACGATCGCGACGATCTGGCTCTTGAAGCGGCCTTCGGCGATGGCCGCCGCGGCGCGCCGGTGCGACTCGGCGGCAAGCGCATCCTGCTCTTCACGCGTGATGCCCCACTTGACCGTCAGGTTCTCGGCGGTGATGCCCATGTGGCCGACGCCGAACGGGTCGGTGAGCGTAGCCACCATGGTGTCGATCATCTTGGTGTCGCCCATGCGTGCGCCGTTGCGCATCGCGGGCGAGAGGTAGCCGCCGCGACTCATCACTTCGACGCCGCCGCCGATGCCGTAGTCGCAGTCGCCGAGCAGGATGTTCTGCGCCGTGGTCACCACCGCCTGCAGGCCCGATGAACAAAGGCGGTTCACCGCCATCGCCACCGAGTCCATCGGCAGCCCGGCCTGGATCGCGGCCACCCGCGCCACATAGGCGAAGCGGCTGTCGGTGGGGATGCAGTTGCCCACGGTCACGTAGTTGATCTGCTGGGGGTCGACGCCCGAGCGGGCAATCGACTCCTTCATCACCAGGCCACCCAGTTCCTGCGGCTCCATGTCGGCGAGGCCGCCGCCAAAGGTGCCGATCGCCGAACGCGCGGCGGAGAGGACGACCACATCACGCTTGCTCATGTCTTTGCTCCTTCATCTTCAAGTCGCATCAATGGCCGGAGGCGCCCGACGCGCCGATGCCGGTCTCGGAACGTACCTGCTGGGCCGGGAAACCGTCGCGGTCGACCTTGGCCCGCGCACTGCGGTCGAGGATCGAAAACAGCCAGATGCCGACGAAGGCGATGGTCATCGAGAACAGCGCCGGCGAGGTGTACGGGAACAAGGCCGAGCCCTTCGGATTGCCGAGCGTGACCTCCCACACCGACGGCGACACGACAGTCAGCGCCACCGACGAGATCAGGCCGAGGAAGCCGCCGATCACCGCGCCGCGGGTGGTGCAGTCCTTCCACAGCACGCTCATGAAGAGCACCGGGAAGTTGGCCGAGGCGGCGATGGCGAAGGCCAGGCTGACCATGAAGGCGATGTTCTGCTTCTCGAAGGCGATGCCCAAAGCCACCGCGACGACTCCCAGCGCCACCGTGGTGATACGCGACACGCCCAGCTCGGCCTTGCTGTCGGCCTTGCCCTTCTTGACCACCGTGGCATAGATGTCGTGCGACACCGCCGAGGCGCCCGACAGCGTGAGGCCGGCCACCACCGCGAGGATGGTGGCGAAAGCCACCGCCGAGATGAAGCCGAGGAAGACGTTGCCGCCGACCGCGTTGGACAGGTGGATCGCCGCCATGTTGCCGCCACCGAGCAGGCCGCCCTTGGCATCGAGGAACTGCGGGTTGGTCAGCACGAAGCTGATCGCGCCGAAGCCGATGATGAAGGTCAGCAGGTAGAAGTAGCCGATCCAGCCCGTCGCCCACATCACCGAGGTGCGCGCCGCCTTGGCGCTGGGCACGGTGAAGAAGCGCATCAGGATGTGCGGCAGGCCGGCGGTGCCGAACATCAAGGCCATGCCGAAGCTGATCGCGGAAATGGGATCCTTGACGAAGTTGCCCGGGCCCATGATCGATTGGCCGATCGTGGCCGCCGCTTCGGCCACCTTGCCGTCCTTGCTCGCCAGGTCGGTCTTGATTTTCACCGCGTTGGCGAACATCGCCTCGGGCGAGAAGCCGAAGTGCAGCAGCACCATGAAGGCCATAAACGAGGCGCCGCCCAGCAGCATGACGGCCTTGATGATCTGGACCCAGGTGGTCGCCGTCATGCCGCCGAAGAGCACGTAGACCATCATCAGCGCGCCGACGATGACGACCGCGATCCAGTACTCGAGCCCGAACAGCAGCTTGATCAGTTGGCCCGCGCCGACCATCTGCGCGATCAGGTAGAAGGCCACCACGACCAGGGTGCCCGAGGCTGCGAACACACGCACCGGGGTTTGCTCGAAGCGGAACGCGGCGACGTCGGCGAAGGTGAACTTGCCCAGGTTGCGCAAGCGCTCGGCCATCAGGAAGGTGATGACGGGCCAGCCGACCAGGAAGCCGATCGAGAAGATCAGGCCGTCGAAGCCGCTGGCCATCACCGCGGCCGAAATCCCGAGGAAGGAGGCCGCCGACATGTAGTCGCCGGCGATCGCCAAGCCGTTCTGGAAGCCGGTGATACCGCCGCCGGCGGTGTAGAAGTCGGCGGCGCTCTTGGTCTTGGACGCAGCCCACTTGGTGACGAACAGCGTGAAGACCACGAACACGCCGAACATGCCGATGGCGGTCCAGTTGGTGGCCTGCTTCTGGGCTTGGCCGAGGTCGGCACCAGCGGACCAGGCGACGAAGGAGACGCCGGCCAGGGCGGCCAGCGTCAGCAACTGGCGTGAGGAGGTCGAGAGAGTGCGGCTCATTTCAGCACCGCCTTGGCGATCGCTGCGGTCAGCTCATCGAACTCGCTGTTGGCGCGCCGCACGTAGAACGCGGTGATGATGACCGTGAAGACGATGACGCCGAAGCCGATCGGGATGCCGACCGTCATCACACCCTCACCCAGGCGCTGCGACAGGAAGGGCTTGTTGAAAGCCACCAGCAGGATGAAGCCGAAGTACGCGACCATCATCGCCAGCGTGAGCCACCAGCCGAAGCTGGTGCGCTTGGCTTTTAGCTCAATGTACTTGGGGTGGCTGGCAATGCGCTTGACCAGATCGTCGTCCATGTCGTCTCCTCGTGTTGATTCAATGTCGCGTTGGCCGATGGGGACAGCTGCCGCTCGAAGCCAGCGCGAATGATCGACGATAGGACTGACCCTGATCTGACGCAAGGCCAACAGGGGTTGACATGCCGCTTGCAGGGGGCGGGCGATGTTCCGGCGCCACGAGCACGCCACCGCAGGGCGTTTCCTTGATGCAGCGGCAAGCCCTGCGCGCGCAAACCTGCGTCGCTTCAAGGGACCACAGGCGCGCGGCCGGGTACAGCGCCGCCACCCGATGCCCCAGCGCCCGCGTCAAGCCGAGCGCCGCACCACCCCCGGCACCGACCGCCCCGCATCGTCCCAGGCCGGGCCGTCGAACCAGGCATCGCCCTTCAACGCGGCGGCCAACATCGCCAGCGCATCCAGGCCCCAGAACACTCTGCCGTCGTCGAACTGGAAGCTCGGCACACCGAACAGGTTCGCAGCGATCGCAGCGTCGGTGTGGGCGCGCAGTTCGGCCTTCACCTCGTCGGAATCCGGTTCGCGCGCCGGCGCGAGCGCGGCGGTCAGCGCGGCCAGCCGTGCCGGATCGTTGGGGTCGGCCCCACCGCCCTGCCAGACATGGCGCATCAGCAACTCGACCACGCGCCGGTTCGGCCCGCAGGCCAGCGCAAGACGCAGCAGCGCCAGCGGGTTGAACGGGTGCACCGCGGGCATCTGCATCGTGATGCCGTGTTCATGCGCGAGCCAGGCTATCTGGCGGAACGTCCACTGCCGCTTCGGCTCGATCTCGGCCGGCCCCTTCTGGCCCCAGTAGCGCAGCAGGCCGGCGAACAGCACCGGCCGGTATTCGACCAGGTACGAGCAGCCCTCGAGCGCCTGCGGCAGGCGCTCGAAGGCCAGGTAGGCGTAGGGCGACACCGGGTCGAACCAGAAGGTGATGCGTTTCATCGTGGTATCTCCTCGTGCGCGGGAGGTTCAGCGGGTTCGTCAAGATCGGGCAGCAGCGCATGGCGGTGCGGCAGCAAGGCCCACACCGCGCGCTTCTGTCCGTCGTCGAGCAGCGACCATGACGCGATCTCGTCGATGCTGCGGGCGCAGCCGACGCAGTAGCCGCTGCTCTCGTCCATGCGGCAGATGTTGATGCAGGGTGAGCCGACGCCGGCCGCGCCGCCACGGGCCGGGCCGGTCGTCATGCGGCGACCACCACGTCCACCACCGGCGCGCCGGTGAGGGCTTCAAGCTGCGCCGGCGTGAGCCTGAAGACCCCGTTGGGGTGGCCGGCCGCAGCCCAGATCTCGCCGAAGCGAAACAGCTCGCGGTCGATCAGCGTGTACGGGGGCTGGGTGTGCGCCAGCGGCGCCACCCCGCCGATCGAAACACGCCGAAACCCTTCGGGCCGCTCGTCGATCACATCGTTCATTCGACGGCCTTGGTCGCAGCGGCGCTGTTGCGCTTGGACAAGATCGCCTTGCCCGCACGCGACACCGGCGCGCGGCCGATCACGCCCGAGATGAAAGCACCCGCGTCGACCAGAAGGTCGAGGTCGATACCGGTCTCGATACCCAGGCCGCGCAGCATGAACAGCACGTCTTCCGTGGCCACGTTGCCGGTGGCGCCCTTGGCATAGGGGCAGCCGCCGAGCCCGGCGACGCTGGCGTCGAAGGTGTGGATGCCCATCTCCAGGCAGGCGTAGATGTTGGCCAGCGCCTGGCCGTAGGTGTCGTGGAAATGCCCGCTCACCTCGGCCAGCGGGTAATGCTTCAGCGCCCGCTCCATCGCGCGCTGCACCTGCCGCGGTGTGCCCACGCCGATGGTGTCGGCGATGCCGACATGGTCGACACCGATGTCGTGCATCAGACCCACCACGCTCTCGACACGCTCGGGCGCTATCTCGCCTTCGTAGGGGCAGCCCAGCGCGCAGCTCACCGCGCCGCGCACCTTCAGCCCAGCCTCATGCGCCGCAGCCGCCACCGGTCGGAAACGCTCGATGCTCTCTGCGATCGAGCAGTTGATGTTGCGCCGGCTGAAAGCCTCGCTCGCAGCGGCGAAGACCACCACTTCATCGGGCTGCGAACGCAAGGCCGCTTCGAGCCCCTTCATGTTCGGCACCAGCACCGAGTAGCGCACCCCCGCGCGGCGCGTGATACCGGCCATCACCTCGAGGTTGTCGGCCATCTGCGGCACCCACTTCGGGCTGACAAAACTGGTGACCTCGATCTCGCGCAGGCCCGCATCCTGCAGGCGGTGCACGAGTTCGATCTTGTGCGCGGCCGAGACCGGCTGGCTCTCGTTCTGCAGGCCGTCGCGCGGGCCGACATCGACGAGCTTGACTTCGGTGGGCAACATCAGAATCTCCTATGGCCTGTGCAGCTTGCAGGGTCACTCGATCGAGGGGTTGGCAACCGCGCGGCAATACGCAGAATGAAGCCATGGACACAGCATTTGCAGACCCCCGCCTGGCGATCACGCACCGGATGGACCTGCTGCTGCGCACCCACATGGGCCAGGGTGTGGACATCATGCGCACCTTGACCGACACGCGCTACCGCCACGACTTGCTGCTGGTGTGCGACGCGATGAAGACCACCGAGCTGCCGCAACTGGCGCGCGAGTTCCGCTTGCTCGGCAAGCCCAGCGTCACACCACGTGCCGGGCATGCACCCGCGGCCGATATGGCATGGGCCGCCGACACCTCGGGCTTCGGCGCTTCCCTGCCGCCAGATACCGACGCGGCCGGCGCACCGATGTCGGCCCGGTCGCCGGCAAGCCGTCCCCACTGGTACTCGCCGAGCCGCTGGTTGTCGGCGCGCTGAATGGCGCGCTGACCCGCGTGCGGCTGGGCGCGCGTATCGACGCGTGTATCGCGGTTCAGCGGGGTGCAGTTTCATGGCGCAGTGAGGCGAAGCAGCTCGCCCCCTTCGGCCACCTGGTCGCCGACACCGTAGAGCAGCTCGGCCACGGTGCCGTCACGCGGCGAGGTGATGGTGTGCTCCATCTTCATCGCCTCCATCACCGCCAGCGCCTGGCCCTGCTTCACCGCGTCGCCGGCCTGGGCCAGGAACGCGACCACCTTGCCCGGCATCGGCGCGGTGAGCCGCCCGCCTTCGCTCGCGCCCTCGCCGGCATGCGCAATCGGGTCGATCTCGCTCAGGTGCATAGAGCCTTGCGGCGCGAACACTGTGACCTGCTCGCCCCGCGCATACACCGCCAGCGTCAAGCGCTGCTCGCCGAGCATCACGTCATGCCGGTCGGCGTCTAGCGCGCGCGCCGCAAACGCCCAGCGCAGCTCGCCGATGGCCAGCCTCATCGCACCGTCGTGCAGGCGTTCGAGCTTCACCGGGTGGTGCACGCCGCCGGTTTCGAGCTCGAACTGGCGCGTGGCGCCGCCATGCAGGCGCCAGCCGTCGCGGCGCGACCAGGGGTCGGCGTCCTCGAGTTTTGCCTCGAGCGCCAGTTCGCGCGCCACCACACCCGCCGCGGCGACTTCGAGCGCCAGCGGCGCGCTGTCGAACAGTGCCGCACGTTCTCGCTCGATCAGCGCGGTGTCGAGGTCGGCGCCCGCGAACGCGCGGCTGTTGACCACGCGGCGCAGGAACGCGACGTTGGTGTTCAGGCCCACGATATGGGTGTCGCGCAGCGCGGCGTCCAGCCGCGACAGAGCTTGTGCGCGGTCCTCGCCCCAGACGATCAGCTTGGCCACCATCGAGTCGTAATAAGGGCTGATCGCGTCGCCTTCGTCGAAGCCACGGTCGATGCGCGGCAGCATGGCATGGCGCTCGAAGCTCACATGTTCGGGCCAGCGCGCCACGTCCATGGTGCCGGTGGCGGGCAGGAAGTTCGCATCCGGGTTCTCGGCGCAGATGCGCGCCTCGATCGCATGGCCGTGGCGGCGCAGTTGCGCCTGCGTTGCCGGCAGCGGCTCGCCCGAGGCCACACGCAGTTGCCACTCGACCAGGTCGTGCCCGGTGATTGCCTCGGTGACCGGGTGCTCCACCTGCAGGCGGGTGTTCATCTCCATGAAGAAGAAGCGCAGGTCGCCGTCAGGGCCTTCACCACCAGACATCGGCTCGGCAATGAACTCCACCGTGCCCGCGCCCACATAACCCACCGCCTTGGCCGCGGCCACCGCCGCCGCGCCCATCTCGGCACGGCGCGCCTCGCTCAGGCCCGGCGCGGGCGCTTCTTCCAGCACCTTCTGGTGGCGTCGCTGCACCGAGCAGTCGCGCTCGAAGAGATAGACGCAGTTTCCCTGGGTGTCGGCAAAAACCTGGATCTCGATATGCCGCGGGCGAGTGACATAACGCTCGACCAGCACATGGTCGTCGCCAAAGCTGGCTTTGGCTTCGCGCTGGCAGGATGCCAAGGCGGCGTTGAACTCGCCCGCGCTGTCCACCCGCCGCATGCCCTTGCCGCCACCACCCGCGCTGGCCTTGATCAGCACCGGATAGCCGATGCGCTCGGCCTCTTTTTGCAAGAACGCGGGTTCGTTGTTGGCGCCGTGGTAACCCGGCACCAGCGGCACGCCCGCCTTGTCCATCAGGGCCTTGGCCGCGGACTTGCTGCCCATCGCCGCGATCGCGCCCGGCGGCGGGCCGATGAAGACCAGGCCCACGTCGGCACAGGCACGCGCAAACACTTCGTTCTCCGAGAGGAAGCCATAACCCGGATGCACCGCCTGCGCGCCGGTGGCGCGCGCCGCGTCGAGGATGCGCTGCCAGCGCAGGTAGCTGTCGCGTGGCGCCGGCCCGCCGATCAGCACCGCCTCGTCGCAGGCGTGCACATGGCGCGCGTTGGCGTCGGCCTCGGAGTACACCGCGACGGTCTTGATGCCGAGGCGCTTTGCCGTCGCCGCAACTCGACAGGCGATCTCGCCGCGGTTGGCGATCAGGATTTTCTTGAACATGTCAGTGCTCCGCGGCTCGATCGCCGTTCGCTTCACTCACGCGGCAATGTGGCTGCGGCATCACGTCGGCTGCGCCGACATGAGCCTGCGCCGCAACCTGTGCTGCGCTTCGGTTGTCGCCGCGGTTGGCGATCAGGATTTTCTTGAACATGGCGGGCCTTGGTTTCGAACTCAATCGTCGCGCAAACCGAGCAGCGGCAGCGCATCGGCACGCAGCACAGCCAGCCGCTCGGGGGGCGGCTCGGGCCAGCGCTGTGGGCAGGGAAGAAGCGTCACGGTGCTGGACTGCGGGTCGCCGACTTGCACCCGCTGCGTGGTGGCGCAGGCGCGCCGAGCCGCCGCCGTGGCGCCGAGCGGGTCGGCGAGCAGAGGTACGCCGGCCACGGAGACAAGCTCGTGGCCGCTGCGCAGGCTGCCGCAACGGGCCAGCGCGCCGGAGCGCACGCGGTCGGTCAGCAGCTTGAAGTCGACCTGGCCGGCGCAGTCTTCGGTCATCAGGCTGCCCATCAATCCAGCGGCGATGCTGCGGCGCAAATCGTCCGGGAAGGGACTGCTCAGCACCTGCAACCGCGGCAGATCGACGAGCTTCATGCGCAGCAACTCGGCGTCGAACAAGGCAACGAAGCCGGCCCGGTCATCGGCGACCAGGCGGTGCATCGGCCCGGGTGCGTCACCGTCGGCCCATTGGGCGAAGCGCCTGGCGTCGAGCTGGCGATCATCGGCAGCCACAGCCCGGTGGCGGGCGCCGCGCGCGCCGTCATGCATGTCCTTGTCCGGGCCGTCATGCAAGCGGTCATGCAAGCGGTCATGCAGGCCGTCGTGCAAGCTGGCGAGCAGCGCCAGCGCGGAGCGCCGGTCCGCGCTGGGCCGGCGTTTTTGCTGCTGCGCCAGCGCCATCAGGCTCATGCCGCAGGCGTAGGGGTCCTTGCCTCCCGAACGCCGGCAACCGTTGATCGCCGTTTCGAGCCGCGTGCGCGAGGCCGCGGCATCGACCACACCGGCCTCGCGCAGAAGCACCAGGCTGGCCCACTCGGCGTGGCCTTCATGCAACCATGGCTTGCCCTGGTCGCTGCGAAAGACGCCGCTGGTCCACCAATGCACCACCTCGTGCGCAATGAACGCCGGGAACGCGTCGTGGATCGCCCCGGCGCCGCTCACCCGCAAGCGCATCGTGCGGCCAGCCACATCGCCATGAAACCCGGGCCGGTCGGAGGCGACAAGCACCGCCGCCACCGGGCCGGCTGGCACCACGCCATAGGCCGCACCCAGGCTCGCGAGGCTGAGCGCCAGCACCGCCTTGGCCTGCGCGACACGCGGCTCATTGACCGCGGGGTCGTGCACCAGCAGAGCGCCAGGCGCCACGCTGACGACCGGCGCCTTGGCCAGCAGCACGTACTCATGCCCACCCAGCTCGGAGACCGCGGCGTGGCGCGGTGCCGCCGGCCTGGCGTCGAGCGCGGCCTGGACCTGCTCGGCGCTGAACTTCTGCGTGAGCTCGCTGCGCGACAAACGGCCGCCGTGCAGCACATAGCCCTCGGCCGGCGGCCGCCAGCGCCAGCGCAAGGCATGGCCGGCAGCGGCGGCGATGTAGTGCCCGGTGTAGAGCATCACGCCCATCGGATCGCCGACCGGCTGTGCGGCCTCGTAGCTGCGGTCGCGCGCCAGCAGCAGCGGCGCCACCTTGAAGCGCGCGACGGCGCAGGCCGGGTCGTTGCGCAAGGACATCACCGTGGCGCTGAGCTGCGCGCACTGGTCCACCGACTCGAGATGCGCGGCGCGGAAGACCCGGTGCGAATCAATGGGCCCCAGAAAGTGCAGCCGGCGCACCCCGGCGGGTGGTGCGTACGCCAGGTGCAGCGCGCCGTCGGCGCCGATTTCGGCGCTGATCACCAGTTCGGAGGTGGCTTCGGCTGGCGCTGCGGCGGCGGGATCGGCAGCGATTCCGGCGCTGGGTTCGGCAGCAGACAAGGGCTGCGACAGGGCTGATGCGGCGAGCAGCGTCGCGGCCCCGAGCCGGCCCGCCCGCCACGCCGCTAACGCGGGCCAGCGAGGCGCGCGATGGGCAATGAGCGGGCCGGCGAACATCCGCTGCGCCAGCTCAGGCCGCCGGGGAGGGAGTCGACGAGGGCGCCGCGCCCCAGCGCCCGCGCAGCTTGCCGATCAGCAGGCGAAGGAAACGCGCCAGCATCACGATCAAGACCACGCTGACCACCAGCACCACCGCGAGCGCGACGAAGAACCAGACGGGTTGTTCATAGGCCAGCCACAGCGCCCCGACCACCAAGCCGTCTTCCACCAGCGAGACGCCGATGTTGGAGAACGGTTCGGGCGAGGTGTTCACCGCGGCGCGTGTGGTGGCCTTGGCGGTGTGCGCGGTGGCCGCGAGCGTGCCGCCGGCCAGCGCGGCGATCAGGGCCCAGCTCGACTGGTCGGCGCCGAACACACCGGCTGCGAGCGCGGCGCCGGCGGGAATGCGGATCACGGTATGCACCGTGTCCCAGAGCGAATCCACCAGCGGGATCTTGTCGGCAAGGAACTCGACGCCAAGCATCGCGCCGCTGGCGATCAACACCGCCGGCTGCTGCAGCAGATGCAGGCCCGCGGGCAACGGAATCCAGCCGAGGTAGCCCGCCAGGCCGGTGATGAACACCACCGCATAAAGGCGCAGGCCGCTGGCCCAGCCGAGGGCTGCGGCGAGTGCGAGCAGGTGGGTGGTGTCCATCGCGGGGAGGTTCATGTTTGCGGCTCCTGCGGGCTCAGCCAGGCCGGCGCCCGCTTGTTGAGAAAGGCCTGCACGCCATCACGGCCTTCCGCGCTGGCGCGAATGTCGGCGATGCGGCGTGCGGTGTTTGAACGCAAGGCCTCGTCGATCGGCCGACCCGCCACGTCCTGCACCAGTGCTTTGCAGGCCTTCACCGCGGCCGGGCCGTTGGCGACCAGCGTGGCCACGATCTGATCGACCTTGGCGTCAAGCGCATCGGCGGCGACGAGTTCGTGCACGAAGCCCATCGCCCGCGCCGCCGCGGAATCGAAGCGCTCGGCGGTGACGAAGTAGCGGCGCGCCGCCTGCTCGCCCATCGCCCGCACCACGTAAGGCGCAATCGTCGCGGGCAGCAGGCCGAGCTTGGCTTCGCTCAAGCAGAAGTGGATGCCCTCGGCGGCGACCAGCACGTCGCAAACCGCGGCCAGGCCGACGCCGCCGGCGTAGCAGTCGCCATGGATGCGGCCCACCACCGGCAGCGGGCAGCGGTAGACGGCCCAGAGCATCGCAGCGAGCTTGGCCGCGTCGGCCTGGTTCTGCGCCCAGCTGTAGCCGGCCATGGTGCGCATCCAGTTCAGGTCGGCCCCGGCGCAAAACGCCTTGCCGTGGCCGCCGAGCACGATGCAGCGCAGCGTGGGGTCGCTGCCGAGCGTGGTGAATGCTTCGGTCAGCTCGGCGATCACACCGTCGTTAAACGCGTTGCGCACCTCGGGGCGGTTGAGGAAGACACGCGCCACAGCGCCCTGGCGTTCGACCTGCAAAGTGCCAGTGCTCATTTCGCGGCCCGGCTTTCGAATTGCAGCATCCATACCATGTCGAGCACCGGGCCGGCATGGCCCAGCGCGGTGAGCGCCGCGGTGATCTGCCCACGGTGGTGGGTGCCGTGGTTGAACACATGCGCGAGCGTCGCGGCGAAGGGCAGCGACTGCGCCACACCCTTTGTGGTGGTGTAGTCGAGCGTGCCGTCGAAGCGCGCTTCGGGCAAGGCTGCAACCAGCGCGAGCCAATCCTGCGCGTCCGCGGTCAACCTCTCGCGCAGGCGCTTGCGGTCGGCCTCAACTTCCTCGTTGAGCGCCACCGTTGGCGACACACCCTCGGCAAAGCGCCGCAACCACAAGTTGTGTTGCCCGACCAGCAGGTGGTTCAGGCTGCCGTGCACGCTCTTGAAGAACAGGCCCATGTCGCGCCGGTACTCGTCCTCGGGCAGCGTGTCGACATGCTCGAACAACGTCGTCGTCGCCCACAGGTTGTAGCGGGCCAGCGTCGCAAAGTGGTCGCGTGCATTCATGACGAGGGTTCCTCAAAACGCTGTTGGGCACCAACGGCCGCCGCGTTGCGTCAGGCCGGCGGCGATTGCACCGTGGCCCAGTATTCCTCGACTTCGGCGACGCGCCCAGCGTCGCAGCGAAAGACCGAGTTGGGCGTAGAAGCGCCGCGGGCGGGGGGCGCCGAAGTCCGTCATCTCAATACCGCTTCGCAGCCTCGTCGAGCATCACCTCGGTAGCACCGCCGCCGATGGCGAGGATGCGCGCGTCGCGCCACAAGCGCTCCACCGCGGTCTCGCGCATATAGCCCATGCCGCCGTGGAACTGCTGGCAGGTGCCGACCACCTCGTTGACCAGCTCGCCGGTGAGCGCCTTCAACATCGACACGTCCTGCACGATGTCGTGGCCCTGCGTCACCCGCCAGGCGCATTGGTACATGAAGGCGCGCGCGGCGCGGGTGCGGGCGTCGAGCATTGCAAGGCGCTGGCGGATCGTCTGCTTGTCCCACAGCGGCGCGCCGAAGGCCTGGCGCTGGCGCACATAGTCCAGCGTGAGTTCGAGCGCACGCGTGGCATGGCCGACCGCCATCGCGGCGAGCGCGATGCGTTCGGTCTGGAAGTTCTTCATCACCGCGCGAAAGCCCTGGTGCTCTTCGCCGAGCAGGTGGTGCGCGGGAATGCGGCAGTTGTCGAAGATCAGCTCCGCGGTGTCGGAGCTGAGCCAGCCGGTTTTTTTCAGCGAGCGGCCGACGCTGAAGCCCGGCGTGCCGCGTTCCACCGCAAAGATCGAGATCGCGTGGCGGGCGTCTCCGGTACGCGCGGCGATGAAGTACAGGTCGGCATGCACGCCGTTGGTGATGAACATCTTGCTGCCGTTCAGCAACCACGCGTCGCCCTCGCCGTCTTTCACGCGTGTGGCACGGGTGCGCAGGCCCGCGACGTCGGAGCCCGCGCCGGCTTCGGTGATGCCGACCGCGGTGATGCATTCGCCACGGGCAATGGCCGGCATCCAGCGCTGCTTTTGCGCCGGAGAGCCGGCGTGGTGCAAGTGCGGGCTGGCCATGTCGGTGTGCACCAGCACGGTGACGATGAAGCCGCCGAAGGTGCTGTGGCTCAAGGCTTCGGCAAAGACCAGGTTGGTCAGCGCATCCGCGTCGCCGCCGCCGTATTCCGACGCGTACATCAGCCCGAGCATGCCGGCCGCACCCATCTTGCGCAGCACCTCACGCGGCGTGAAACCGGCGTCTTCCCAGGCCTGCGCGTGCGGTTCGACCTCGCGCTCGACAAAACGCAGCACCTGGTCGCGCAGAAGTTCGTGCTCGGGGGTGAGGTAGAGGTTGTTCATGAGCTGGGGTCAGTTTTCGTTCGGTCGATGGCGTGCGGTCGGTGGTTTGCGGTCGGTGATTTGCGAACAGCGATGTACGAACTGCAGCCTGCGATCAATGCCGCCAGGAGCGCAGGCCGCGAATTTGTTCGAACGCATCGAAGTCGCGGTCCCGGTGCAAAAGGGTGTAGCCGCGGTCGATGCAGAAGGTGGCGATCAACACGTCGACGCCGCTGCGCACCGTGACGCCCGCGGCGCGCAGGCTGCGGTAATGCTGGGCGGCTTCGAGTGCGAGTTCGGCGCCGCCCACCGGCTCGATGCTCAGGCTGTCCATCAACGCGCGCGCCTGCCGGAACTCACGCTCCAGGCGAAAGCCGCGCAGCACCTCGAAAAACACCAGGTCGGGCACGACGATGCGAACCTCGCCGTCATGCAGCAGGCGTCGCAAGGTCTCGCGCGCCGGGCTCGGGTGTCCGGTGAAGTAGTCGATCCAGACGCTCGAATCAACGACCAGCACGGCGGCGCCTCGGCGCGGCGTCCCGCGCCGTCGACTTCTGCGCGGTGTCCCGCGCAGGCAACTTCGGTGCGGGCTCGCGCAGCACGACCTTCGACGCCGAGCCCCGCGCGGGCGGCTTCGGCGCGGGCTCGCGCGCCGTCAACGCGCTCGAAGTCGCCTCGGCGGGAGGAACCGTCCAGTCGACGCTTTCATCTCCTTCCCATTTGAGCCGACCTTCCCATTTGAGGATTTCGCGGTACGCGGCCTGGCGCGCAAGCAACCTCAAGCCCGCCTCCACAGCGTCCTTCTTGGTCTTGAACGGGCCCGCTTTCATCGCCTCGGCCATGAGCCGCTCGTCAATCACGATGTTGGTGCGCATGATGTGTACGACTTGGTTGATGCATGCACATCGTACATCACATGCGGAAAACACCGAACTTCGGGCTGTCGGGGATCGGTGCGTTCAGGCTCGCGCTGATCGCCAATGCCAGCACACGCCGCGTATCGGCCGGGTCGACCACGCCGTCGTCCCACAAGCGAGCGCTCGCGAAGTACGGGTGGGCCTGCACGGCAAACTGGTCGAGGATCGGCTGCTTGAACGCGGCTTCTTCCTCGGCGCTCCACTTGCCCCCCTTGGCTTCGATGCCGTCGCGCTTGACCGTGGCCAGCACGCTCGCCGCCTGCTCGCCGCCCATGACGCTGATGCGCGCGTTGGGCCACATCCAGAGGAAGCGCGGCGAATACGCTCGGCCGCACATGCCGTAGTTGCCGGCGCCGAAGCTGCCGCCGATGATCACGGTGAACTTGGGCACCGTGGCGGTGGCCACCGCGGTGACCATCTTGGCGCCATGTTTGGCGATGCCTTCGGCCTCGTACTTGGCGCCGACCATGAAACCGGTGATGTTCTGCAAAAAGATCAGCGGCACGCGGCGCTGGCAGCACAGCTCGATGAAGTGCGCGCCCTTCATCGCACTCTCGCTGAACAACACCCCGTTGTTGGCGACGATGCCCACCGGCATGCCCTCGATATGCGCGAAGCCGGTGACCAGCGTCGACCCATAACGCGCCTTGAACTCGTCGAACTCGGAGCCGTCGACGATGCGGGCGATGATCTCGCGCACGTCGAATGGTTTGCGCGCATCCGTTGGGATCACACCGTGCAGTTCGGCGGCGTCGAAATTCGGCGGGCGCGGCGGCACCAGGCGCATCTGCTCCGGCTTGCGCCAGTTGAGGTTGGAAACCGCGGCCCGCGCGATCGCCAGCGCATGCATATCGTTCTCGGCCAGGTGGTCGGCCACGCCCGACAGGCGCGTGTGCACATCGCCGCCGCCCAGGTCTTCCGCACTCACGATCTCGCCGATCGCGGCCTTTACCAGCGGCGGGCCGGCGAGAAAAATCGTGCCCTGGTTCTTGACGATCACCGTCTCGTCGCTCATGGCCGGCATGTAGGCGCCGCCCGCGGTGCACGAGCCCATCACCACCGCAATCTGCGGTATGCCCTGCGCGCTCATGTTGGCCTGGTTGAAGAAGATGCGGCCAAAGTGCTCGCGGTCGGGGAACACGTCGTCCTGGTTCGGCAGGTTGGCCCCGCCGCTGTCAACCAGGTAGATGCAGGGCAGGCGGTTCTCGCGCGCAATCTCCTGCGCGCGAAGGTGTTTTTTCACCGTCATCGGGTAGTAGGTTCCGCCCTTCACCGTGGCGTCGTTGCACACGATCAGGCATTCGACGCCGTTGACCCGGCCGATGCCGGCGATCAGCCCCGCGCCGGGCGCGGCGTCGCGGCCATCGCGCTCGGGGTACATGTTCAGCGCAGCCAGCGGCGCGATCTCCAGGAACGGCGTGTCGGGGTCGAGCAGCATCTCGACCCGGTCGCGCGGCAGCAGCTTGCCGCGCGCCAGGTGCTTGGCGCGCGGGCCCTCGCCGCCGCCCTGCACGATGCCGGCGAGCTTGGCGTTCAGGTCCTCCACCAGGGCGCGCATCGCGGCCGCGCTGGCCTTGAACTCCTCGCTGCGCGGGTTGATCTTGGACGTGAGCATGGGCATGGGGTGCACTCCTGCGCATGACGACGGGGGGCCGCCAGACGCTACTTTACGTTTACGTTAACGTCAATTCTATCGACCCCGGAAGCGGGGCCAGATCGCCATCTTGGCCAGGTCTGGCCGGGCCGCCGAGCCTACGATGTGCGCAAGCCGTTCGGAGCTGTCGATGACACCAAACTACCCACCCGCCACCCCCATCCCGACCGAGGGTTCGGCCGAGCGCGGCCAATCCGACTCGGCGGCGCAGAGCGCTGACCCGCGATGGCCCACCACCGCGCCCGCTCAAGGCAACAGAAGCAATCCCGCCCTGCGCAGCTACCAACTGGCCGACAACCTCGCCGCGTCGTCGGGCGCGGTGTTCCTCACCGGCACCCAGGCTCTCGTGCGCCTGCTGCTGATGCAGCGCCAGCTCGACAACATGCGGGGGCTGAAGACCGCGGGTTTTGTTTCGGGTTACCGCGGCTCGCCGCTGGGCATGGTCGACCAGCAGCTGTGGAAGGCGCAGAAGTTCCTCGACGCCGCCGGCGTGCAGTTCCTGCCCGCGATCAACGAGGACCTGGCCGCCACCGCTTGCCTCGGCACGCAGCGGGTGGCGCTGGACGACAAACGCACTGTCGATGGTGTTCATGCGCTGTGGTACGGCAAGGGCCCGGGGGTCGACCGCTCGGGCGACGCGCTGAAACACGGCAACGTCTACGGCTCGTCGGCCCTGGGCGGTGTGCTGGTGGTTGCGGGAGACGACCACGGCTGCGTGAGTTCCTCGATGCCGCACCAGAGCGACCTGGCGATGATGGCCTGGAGCATGCCGGTGCTGCACCCGGCCAATGTGGCCGAGTATCTCGAGTTCGGCCTCTACGGCTGGGCGCTGTCGCGGTTCAGTGGTGCCTGGGTCGGCTTCAAGGCGATCAGCGAAGTGGTCGAGTCGGGCATGACGGTCGACCTCGACGCGGTGCCGCTGGACTTCACGCTGCCGGTGGACTTCACGCCAAGCGAAGACCTGCATGTGCGCGCGGTGGATTTGCCCTCGCTGCAGATCGAATCGCGCCTCGCCGCGAAGCTCGACGCGGTGCGTGCCTTTGCGCGGGTGAACTCGCTGGACAAACACATCGTGTCCAGCCCGCGCGCCACGCTCGGCATCGTCACCGTCGGCAAGGCCCATTTCGACTTCATGGAAGTGCTGCGCCGCCTCGAGCTCGACCCCAACGCACTCGCCGCAGCCGGGGTGCGGGTCTACAAGGTGGGCCTCGTATTTCCGCTGGAGCCGACGCGCATCGCGGAGTTTGCGCAAGGCCTCCAAGAGATGCTGGTGATCGAAGAAAAGGCGCCGGTGGTCGAGCGCCAGATCAAGGAGCTGCTGTTCCATTTGCCCGATGCACAGCGGCCCCGAATTTCTGGCAAGTACTCGGCCGGAAAGACCGCACCCGACGGCACGCCGCTGCTGTCCTCGCTCGGCGAGCTGCGCCCCTCGCGGATGATGCAGGTGGTGGCCGACTGGCTCGCGCGCCTGAACCCCGCGCTCGACCGGCGGCACCTCGTCGTCGACTTCACGATGGCGCAGTTACTCAGCAACGCGGCCGACTCGGTGAAGCGCCAGCCCTACTTCTGCTCGGGTTGCCCGCACAACACCAGCACCAAGGTGCCCGAGGGCTCGCGCGCGCTGGCCGGCATCGGCTGCCACTTCATGGCGAGCTGGATGGAGCGCGGCACCAGCGGGTTGATCCAGATGGGCGCCGAGGGTGTCGACTGGGTCGGCCACTCGCGCTTCACCAGCGAAAAACATGTCTTCCAGAACCTCGGCGACGGCACCTACTTTCACTCCGGCCTGCTCGCGATCCGCCAGACCATCGCCGCCGGCGCCACGCTGACCTACAAGCTGCTCTACAACGATGCGGTGGCGATGACCGGCGGCCAGCCGGTGGACGGCCAGATCAGCGTCGCGGAGATCGCGCGCCAGGTGGAGGCCGAAGGCGCGAAGCGGGTGGTGATCGTCTCCGACGAAATCGAGAAATTCAAGGGTCGCGAGGGCGAGTTTCCGCGCGGCACCACTTTTCACCCGCGCAGCGAGATGGACGCGGTGCAGCGTGAACTGCGCGAGGTGGAAGGTGTCACGCTGCTGATCTACGACCAGACTTGCGCCGCGGAAAAACGCCGCCGGCGAAAGAAGGGTGAGATGGAGGACCCGCCGAAACGTGTGTTCATCAACGAGCGGGTCTGCGAGGGCTGCGGCGACTGCGGCGTGGCGAGCAACTGCCTGAGCGTGATCCCGGTGGAAACCGACTTCGGGCGCAAGCGGCTCATCGAGCAGAGTTCGTGCAACAAAGACTATTCCTGCATCAACGGCTTCTGCCCGAGCTTCGTGACCGTGGAGGGCGCGGTGTTGAATAAGCGCGTCGGCACAGGAGTCGAGGCTGACACGCTCGCTCGTGAACTGGCGGCGATTCCAGCCCCGCCGCCCTGGCCCTGGACCGGTCCCTTCGACCTGCTGGTCACCGGCGTCGGCGGCACCGGCGTGGTCACCGTCGGCGCGCTGGTGACGATGGCCGCGCACCTGGAGTCCAAGCAGGCCTCGGTGCTCGACTTCATGGGCTTTGCGCAGAAGGGCGGCGCGGTGTTGTCCTTCGTGCGCGTGGCGCTCACACCGGACCAGCTCAACCAGGTGCGCATCGACACCCAGCAAGCCGACGCGATCCTCGCCTGCGACATGGTGGTAGGCGCCTCGGCCGACGCGCTCGGCACCGTGAAACACGGCCGCACGGTGATCTTGGTGAACACGCATGAACTGGCCACGGCGGCATTCGTGCGCAACCCCGACGCGAGCCTGGAAACCGCGTCGCTGCTCGGCAAGATGCACCACGCCGCTGGGCCGGGGCTGGTGTTTGCCACCGACGCGCAGGACATCGCGCAGCGCATGCTCGGCGACACGCTGCCGGCCAACATCGTCATGCTCGGCGTGGCCTACCAGCGCGGCCTGATCCCGTTGAGCGAGGCCGCGCTGATGCGCGCGATCGAATTGAACGGCGTCGCGGTAGCGAACAACAAAACCGCGTTTGCGCTCGGGCGGCTGGCGGTGTCGGCACCCGAGGCGCTGCAGCGGCTGGAAGGTGTGGCCGACGCGCCGGCAGCGGACGACAGCGTTGAAGCCTTGATCGAACGCCGCGCGGCATTCCTCACCGCATACCAGGACGCCGCCTACGCGCAGCGCTACCGCGCGCTGGTGCAGCGGGTGCGCGAGGCCGAGGCCGGGCTTGGCAGCGCGGGCCCCGCGCGCACCGCCGCTGCGGCCGAACTCGCGCTGACCCGCGCGGTCGCGTTCAACCACGCCAAGCTGCTTGCGATCAAGGACGAATACGAAGTCGCGCGCCTGTACAGCGACGGCGAATTCGAGCTCGCCCTGAGCCGGCAGTTCGAGCGTTGGGACCGCGTCGACTTCCACATGGCACCTCCGCTGTTCACCCGCATCGGCCCCGACGGCCGGCCGAAGAAGATGAAGCTCGGGCCGTGGTTGAAGCCGGCGCTGAAACTGCTGGCCTCGCTGCGTGGCTTGCGTGGCGGCGCGTTCGATGTCTTCGGCTACAGCCAGGAGCGCAAGCTCGAACGCCGGTTGCTGCGCGACTACGAAGCGATGATCGACGGCCTGCTGCCGGCGCTGACAGCCGAGAAGCTGGCCACCGCGATCGCGATCGCCAAGGTACCCGAGCGCATCCGCGGTTACGGCCACGTGAAGCTGGCCAACCTGGCCACCGCGCGGGCGCGCTGGCGCGAGCTGATGGACCGCTGGAACGGCGTGGCGCCGCCGCTCGCGGCAGCGGATAGGAAAGTGATTCCGATCGTCGTCGTGGCGCAGGGCTGACTCGATCGACCACCGATGGAGCCGCACCATGCCAATGCCCCCTGACCCGGAACAGCCGCTGAGCGCCTTGCCCGACCACGTGCGCCAGAACCGCGTGGTGTGGGACCAGTGGGCGGTCGAGTACGCCGAACCCGGTGAGCGCGCCTGGGCCGCGCCAGAGCCGACGTGGGGCCTGTGGGACGTGCCTGAATCGGTGCTGAAAATGCTGCCCGGCGAGCTGGCGGGCAAGGACGCCATTGAACTCGGCTGTGGTACCGCCTACGTGTCCAGCTGGATGGCGCGGCGTGGTGCGCGTGTCGTGGGCATCGACAACTCTGCCGCTCAACTGGAGACGGCGTCGAGGCTGCAACGCCAGCACGGCGTCTCGTTCGTGCTCCTGCACGGCAACGCCGAGTCCGTACCCTACCCTGACGCATCGTTCGACTTCGCGATCTCGGAGTACGGGGCCAGCTTGTGGGCCGACCCGCAGCGCTGGGTCGCCGAGGCCGCGCGCCTGCTGCGTCCGGGTGGGCAACTGGTGTTCCTGACCAATTCGTTCTTGATGTCGCTGTGCTCGCCCGACGAGGCCGATGTCGCGGCAACGGAACAATTGCGCCGGCCCGCATTCGGCATGTACCGCCTGCAGTTTCCAGGCGACTCAGGGGTCGAGTTCCATCTCTCGTCTGGCGATTGGATCCGGCTGCTGCGGCGCTCGGGCTTCGACATCGAGGACCTGATCGATGTGCGTGCGCCGGCCACCGGAAGGCACGAGCGCCACTCGTTCGTGACCCGCGAATGGGCTCGGCAGTGGCCGAGCGAAGAGGTGTGGAAGGTGCGCAAGCGGGCATGACGCCGAAGAGATGAGCTGCTCCGCTCACACGGCAGCGCCGCGCCTGCGGCCTTGCCCTAGGGCACAGGCCGCCCGCTTCGGCCTATCGTTGCGCCATGAATTCCACCTCCCAGCGCACCCAGGTTGCGATCATCGGCGCCGGCCCGTCGGGCCTGCTGCTCGGCCAGTTGCTGCACAAGGCCGGCATTCACAACGTGATCCTCGAACGCCAGAGCGGCGAGTACGTGCTCGGCCGCATCCGCGCCGGGGTGCTCGAGCAGACCACCGTGGCCCTGCTCGACGAGGCCGGCGTCGGCGCGCGGCTGCACCAGGAAGGCCAGGCGCATGGCGGCTTCGGTTTGATCTTCGGCGGCCAGCGCCACCGCATCGACCTGCGCGCGCTCACCGGCGGCAAGGGCATCATGGTCTACGGCCAGACCGAGATCACACGCGACCTGATGGCCGCGCGCGCGGCCAGCGGCACGCCCACGGTCTACAACGCGGCGCCGGTGAGCCTGCACCATTTCGACGCCACGCAGCCCACGGTGCGCTACATCAAGGACGGCGCCAGCCAGGAACTGCAATGCGACTTCATCGCCGGCTGCGACGGCTACCACGGCATCAGCCGCCAGAGCGTGCCGGCCGGCGCGATCAAGCTGTTCGAGAAGGTCTACCCCTTCGGCTGGCTCGGCGTGCTCAGCGACACGCCGCCGGTGACGCATGAGGTGACCTACAGCCACCACGAGCGCGGCTTTGCGATGTGCAGCATGCGCTCCAGCACGCGCAGCCGCTACTACGTGCAGGTACCCATCGACGACAAGGTCGAGGCCTGGTCCGACGACGCCTTCTGGGCTGAGCTGAGACACCGCCTGGACGCCGAGGCCGCCGACGCACTCGTCACCGGCCCGTCGATCGAGAAGAGCATCGCGCCGCTGCGCAGCTTCGTCGCCGAGCCGCTGCGCTTCGGCCGCCTGTTCCTGGCCGGCGACGCGGCGCACATCGTGCCGCCCACCGGCGCCAAGGGGCTGAACCTGGCCGCGTCGGATGTGGGTTATCTGTCGGCCGCGCTGGTCGATTTCTACCGCGGCAAGACCGCTTCGATCGAGCACTACTCAGAACGCTGCCTGCGCCGCATCTGGCGCGCCGAACGTTTCAGCTGGTGGTTCACCTCGCTGCTGCACCGCTTCCCGGAGACGGGCGCGTTCGAACACAAGATGCAGATGGCAGAGCTGGACTATCTGGTGCATTCGACGGCCGCCGCCACCGCGGTGGCGGAGAACTACGTCGGCCTGCCGATGGGCTTGTAGTCACTGCCGCGGCTGCGGCACCTCACGGAGGGCCCTCGACCCGCATCGTGGCTGTGGCTTCCAACACGATCGGCCAACCGACGACGCGTCCGATGCCGAT
>JANNGZ010000328.1:0-2337 GCA_031404155.1 Burkholderiales bacterium | reverse complement strand
AAGTGAAAGACACCCCATGAGCCCGCACGGCCGCCCGAAGGGCGAATTCACCGCAGTACGTAGTACGGAGGTTGCCTGATGACCACCACCGTCAAGGATTTCATCTCGAGCTTCATGCTGCTCGAGCTGCTCAAGGGCCTGCGGCTCACCGGGCGCCATTTTTTCCAGAAGGCGATCACGGTGCAGTTCCCGGAGGAGAAGACGCCGCTGTCGCCGCGCTTTCGCGGCCTGCATGCGCTGCGCCGCTACGAAAACGGCGAGGAGCGCTGCATCGCCTGCAAGCTCTGTGAAGCGGTGTGCCCGGCGCTGGCGATCACGATCGAATCCGACGTGCGTGCCGACGGCTCGCGCCGCACCACGCGCTACGACATCGACCTGACCAAGTGCATCTTCTGCGGCTTCTGCGAAGAGAGCTGCCCGGTCGACTCGATCGTCGAGACCCATGTGCTGGAGTACCACGGCGAAAAACGCGGCGACCTGTACTTCACCAAGGAGATGCTGCTAGCGGTGGGCGACCGCTACGAGAGCCAGATCGCGGCAGCCAGGGAGGCGGACGGCAAGTACCGCTGACCCACCGGCCCGCCAGCGGGCTCCAGCGTCGGCGGCCTGCGGCCCCACAACAACATGAACTCGACGACCGCTCTCTTCTACGTCTTCTCCGCCGTGCTGCTGTTCGCGTCCTTTCGCGTCATCACGGCGCGCTCGACGGTGCACGCCGCTCTCTTCCTGGTGCTGGCGTTTTTCTCCGCCGCCTGCGTCTGGATGCTGCTCGAGGCCGAGTTCCTCGCCATCGCGCTGGTGCTGGTTTACGTCGGCGCGGTGATGGTGCTCTTCCTTTTCGTGGTGATGATGCTGGACATCAACACCGACGCTTTCCGTGAAGGCTTCTGGAAGCACTTCCCGCTCGCCGGGCTGGTCGGCGCGGTGATCGCGCTGGAAATGATGCTGGTGCTCACCGGCGGCTTCCGCCTCACCGAAGCGCCGGTGGCTGACGCCGCCGCGGTCCAGGCCGGCAACACCAAGCTGCTCGGCATCGAGGTCTACACCAAGTACCTCTATCCGCTGCAGATCGCGGCCGTGCTGCTGCTGGTCGCGATCATCGCCGCGATTGCGCTCACGCTGAGGAAGCGCAAGGACACCCGCGCGATCGACGCGTCGGTGGCGGTGCGCGCCAAGCCGGCCGAGCGCATGCGCCTGGTGAAGATGAAGGCGGAGCTCGACGAGCCGTCATCGCCAACCCCGCCTCCGCCCGCGCCGCCGGTGCCACCCGCCGCCGAAAGCGCCAAGAGCTGACATGGCCACCCTCACGCTCGGACATTATCTCTCCCTCGGCGCGATCCTGTTCGCGCTCTCGGTGATCGGCATCTTCCTCAACCGCCGCAACCTGATCGTGCTGCTGATGGCGATCGAGCTGATGCTGCTTGCGGTCAACCTGAACTTCGTCGCCTTCTCGCATTACCTCGGCGACATGGCCGGCCAGGTGTTCGTGTTCTTCATCCTCACCGTGGCGGCCGCCGAGTCGGCGATCGGCCTGGCGATCCTGGTCGTGCTGTTTCGCAATCGCGCGTCGATCAACGTCGAAGAACTCGACGACCTAAAAGGCTGACTGCATGGGCCCCCAAGCTCACATTCGTTCGCGCCCCCCCAAGGGGGAGCAGGCCTCCCTTGGGGCGGCCCGGCGGGAGACCTGACCCGATGTCCGCCACATTGAACCCCAACGTCCTGCTCACCATCGCGCTCGCGCCGCTGGCCGGCGCGGTAATCGCCGGCTTCTTCGGCAAGCCGGTCGGCCGCCGCGGCGCGCACAGCGTCACCATCCTCGGTGTCTTGATCTCGTTCGTCTTGTCGGTGTGGGTGCTCAGGGATGTCGTCGTCGACGGTGCCCGCTTCAACGCCACCGTGTACGAGTGGATGGTGCTCGGTGATTCCGACCCGCTTCGGGGCGGCCTGAAGATGGAAGTCGGCTTCCTGGTCGACGGCCTCAGCGCGATGATGATGGCGGTGGTGAGCTTCGTCTCGCTGATGGTGCACGTCTACACCATCGGCTACATGGCGGAAGACCCCGGCTACCAGCGCTTCTTCTCCTACATCTCGCTGTTCACCTTTTCGATGTTGATGCTGGTGATGAGCAACAACTTCCTCCAGCTCTTTTTCGGCTGGGAGGCGGTGGGCCTGGTGAGCTACCTGCTCATCGGTTTCTGGTACACCAAGCCGACCGCGATTTTCGCCAACCTGAAGGCCTTTCTGGTCAACCGGGTCGGCGACTTCGGCTTCATTCTCGGCATCGGTTTGATCGTCACCTTCGCCGGTTCCCTGAACTACGCCGAGGTGTTCGCC
>JANNGZ010000327.1:0-2823 GCA_031404155.1 Burkholderiales bacterium | reverse complement strand
GAACATTCGCTGCCGCGGGTGCTGCGCGAGGCGCTGCCGGCGCTGCAAACCGAGCTGCGCGCCCTGGCCCGCCTGCGCTCCGAGCACCCCGACCCCGACGGTTCGGCGCGGCTGCTGGTGGCGCTGGCCGACGGGCAGGCGGTGGAGAGCGTGCTGCTGCCGCGCGACGGGCTGTGCGTGTCCACGCAAATCGGCTGCGCGGTCGGCTGCCTGTTCTGCATGACCGGCCGCGAGGGCCTGCTGCGCCAACTGGGCAGCGCCGAGATCGTGGCCCAGGTGGCGCTGGCGCGCACCCGGCGCGTGGTGAGCAAGGTGGTGTTCATGGGCATGGGCGAGCCGGCGCACAACCTGGACGCGGTGCTCGAAGCGATCTACACGCTCGGCACCGTGGGCGGCATCGGCCACAAGAACCTGGTGTTCTCTACCGTCGGCGACCGGCGTGCCTTCGAGCGGTTGCCGCTCGGTGCGGTGAAGCCGGCGCTGGCCTTGTCGCTGCACAGCACCAAGGCCGCGCTGCGCGAGCAACTGCTGCCCCGCGCGCCGCGCATCGCGCCGGCCGAACTGGTGGCGCGGGCCAACGCCTATGCGCGAGCCACCGGCTACCCGGTACAGGTGCAGTGGACCTTGCTGCGCGGCGTCAACGACGGCGACGACGAGGTGGAGGGCATCGCCACGTTGCTGCGCGGCCGGCACGCGATGATGAATTTGATCCCGTACAACCGGGTCGAGGGGTTGGCGTTCGAGCGGCCCGATTGGGAGCGCGCGGCGGCGATGGCGCGTGCCTTGAACCGGCGCGGTGTGCTCACCCGCCTGCGCCGCTCGGCGGGGCAGGATGTGGACGGTGGGTGCGGGCAGTTGCGGGCGCGGGCAGGGCGCCCAGAAACGCGAACCATCACCCTGCACGCTGCCTGATGGGCTCACCCCCCCGTCAAGGGGGAAGGAGGAATCAACGCAACCCGGCCTCCAACTCCGTGCGCGTCGGCAGCCCTTCGGTATCCCCGCGCACCTGCACCGCGCGCGCCCCGATCCACGCACCGCGGCGCACCGCGTCGGGCACGCTCAGGCCTTCGAGCAAACCGCTGATCACGCCGACCGCGAAGCCGTCCCCCGCGCCGACGGTGTCCACCACTTGCTTCACCGCAAACGCGCCCACCTCGCCGCAGCCCGCCACCTCGCTGTCGAAGTAGGCGCCCTGCGCGCCGAGCTTCACCACCACCAGCTTGGCGCCGCGCTCGCGGTAATACGCGGCCATCGCCGCGACGCTGTCGTGGCCGCTGAGTTGCCGCGCTTCGTCCACGCCCGGCAGCACCCAGTCGCTGCGCGACGCGAGTTGGTTGATCGTGTCGCGCATCGCCTCGGCCGACGGCCACAGCGCCGGCCGCAGGTTGGGGTCGAAGGACACGCTGCGGCCGAGCGCGCGCATCGTGTCGATCGCCTGGTGCGTCGCCGCCAGCGTGCTGCTCGACAGCGCCGGGAACACGCCGGTCACATGCAGGTGGCGCGCGCCGGCGAGCCAGCGCTGGTCGACATCGGCGGTGCCGAAGCGGCTGGCCGCCGAGCCGGCGCGGTGGTACTCGATCGGCGGGTCCGAACCGTCGTCGACACGGCCCTTGAACATGAAGCCGGTGCGTTCACCCGGCGAGCAAGCCACCGCGCTGCAATCCACCCCTTCGCGGCGCATTTCGGCAAGCAGGTAGCGCGCCATCGAGTCCTGCCCGAGGCGGCTGGCCCAACCCACGCGCAAGCCCAGGCGCGCCAGGCCGACAGCCACATTGGTCTCGGCGCCCGCGGTGCGTTTGCTGAAACTTCGCACCTGCTCCAACGGCCCCGGCTCCTCGGCCATCAGCAACATCATTGCTTCGCCGAAGGTGACGACGTCGTGCTGGAAGCTGTGTGGCGTCGGGCCGCCGGGGGTGGAGTTGCGAGCGGGCATGGACGAGTGGGTTCGTTGCGCGGTGATGGTACGGTGGCGGCATCTCAGGCCCTGAACGACCGCCAACGCGAGGCCACCGGATGAGCATCTTCACCAAAACCATCCTCTTCACGGACCACGACGGCCGCGCGCGCTGGCGCGAGGAAATCATCGCGCTCAGCGAAGGCACGCCGCAGGCGATGCTCTCGAAACTCGCGCCCAGCGGCGGCACGCAATTGCGCATGAGCCCGGTGGGTTTTCGCAGCAGCTTCCATTGCACCGGCACGCCGCAATGGGTGTTCATCCTCGGCGGCGTGATGGAGATCGGCCTGCAAGACGGCAGCACCCGAACCTTCAACCCCGGCCAACATTTCTACTCGGCCGACGAACTGCCCGCCGGCGCCACGTTCGAGCCCAAGCTGCATGGGCACTGGAGCCGGCAGGTGGGCGACGAGCCCTTGGTGACGCTGTTCGTGCGTGGCTGAGCCAGCACCGTCGCCACCAAAGAACAAACGAAAAGGGCGCCCGAAGGCGCCCGCTCTTGTCATTGGAGCGAAGTGGTGACGTAGCGGTTGCTTTACGACTCCGCAGTGAACCCGATCTTCTTCACCAGCGGCCCCCAACGCTCGTTTTCCGCCTTCTGGCTCGCCGCCATCTCCTCCGGCGTGGAGCCGCGTGCAATCAGCCCGACGATCGCGATGCCGTCGATCAGCGCCTTGTCCTTCAGCGCCGCATTGATCGCCGCATTGGCCGCGGCCACCACGTTGGCCG
The DNA here is from genome assembly GCA_031404155.1 of Burkholderiales bacterium. Lineage (GTDB taxonomy): Bacteria > Pseudomonadota > Gammaproteobacteria > Burkholderiales > Burkholderiaceae_C > JANNGZ01. Next base: position 140 of record JANNGZ010000327.1, on the reverse strand, counting down.
GTGTGCGCGCCGGCGCGTAGAAGCCGAACCATTCTTCCACCGTCAACTCCGGGAAGCCCTGCTCGGCCAACGTGGCCACGCCCTCGACGAAGGGCGAACGGGTGCGGCCCGATGTGGCGATCAAACGCAGCTTGCCGGCC
>JANNGZ010000326.1:0-37243 GCA_031404155.1 Burkholderiales bacterium | reverse complement strand
TGACCATGTCCCCCGACCGCCCGATCACCGTGTTGCTCTGCGCCCTCGGCGGAGAGGGCGGCGGCGTGCTCTCGCAGTGGCTGTTCGACACCGCGCTGGCCTGCGGCTACAGCGCGCAGAGCACCTCGATCCCTGGCGTGGCGCAACGCACCGGCGCCACCACCTACTACGTCGAAATCTTCTCCCGGCCCGACCGTGAACTCGGCGGCCGACGCCCGGTGTTCAGCCTGAATCCGGTGCCCGGCGGGATCGATCTTCTCGTCTCCTCGGAGCTGCTCGAAACCGTGCGCCAGGTGGGCCTGGGCATGGCGAGCGCGCAGCGCACCGTGCTGCTCGCCTCCAGTGCGCGCGCGCTCACCGTGATCGAAAAGGTGCAGCTCGGCGACGGCCGTGTCGACGACACCGCGCTGCTTTCGGCGATCGCGCAAAACGCGCTGCGCGCCGAGGTTTTCGACATGAGCGCGATGGCGCGGCAGGCCGGCACCGTGATCAGCGCGGTGATGTTCGGCGCGGTGGCCGCCAGCGGCGTGCTGCCGCTGCCGCGTGCCGCATTTGAAGACACGATCCGCCGCGGCGGCTTCGGCGTCGAGGCCAGCCTGCGCGGTTTTGTGCTCGGCTTCGACGCGGTGGCGCAGGCACCGGCGCGGGCCCAGGCGCAGCGTGATGCGCTGGCCGCCGCTGCTGTGGCGGCGGAGCGGGCCATAACGCAAGCGAAGCGGCGCGCAGCGTCGCCGCCAGAAGAGCACAACATCACACCGGCAACTGTGCCTGCGATGCTGCCGGCCGACGTGGCGGCGCGCTTCCCGGCCGTGCTGCATGAACGGCTCGCCCTCGGCCATGCGCGCCTGGTCGAGTACCAGGGTGCCGACTATGCGGCGCTCTACCTCCAGCGGCTCGAACGCGTGCTCGCCGCGGAACGTGGGTGCGAAGCTGGGTTGCTGCCCGGCCGCGCCGGCGACGCCAACAGCGACGGCGCCGACGCCGACGCCCGCACCAGCGGTACCGGCTTCGCCGACACCACACACGAAACCTCGCGCTGGCTGGCGTTGTGGATGGCCTTCGACGACATCGTCCGCGTGGCCCAGCTCAAGCTGCGCAGCAGTCGAAGCGCGCGTGTGCGCCGCGAAGTGGCGGCGCGCGACGACGAGATCGTCAAGGTGTTCGAGCACTTCAAACCCGGCGTGGCCGAGTTCGCCGCGCTGCTGCCGAGCTCGCTCGCCGACCGCTTGCTGGCCTGGGACAAACGCCGCCAGGCGGCGGGCCACGAGCCCTGGGCGCTGCCGCTGAAGGTCGCAAGCCACACGGTGTTCGGCGCGATCGCTTTGCGCCTGCTCGGCAGCCTGAAGGACCAGCGCCGGCGCGGCAGCCGCTTCGCGCTGGAACAGCGCTTGATCGAACGCTGGCTCGCCGCGGTTGAACAAGGGGCGCGGGCGCACCCGGCGCTCGGGCTCGAACTCGCACGCTGCGGTCGATTGATCAAGGGTTACGGCAGCACCAACGAACGCGCCAAGAACAACCTGCTGCACATCGTCGACCACTTGGCCGGGGCCGCCGAGTTCGACTCGCCCGCATCGCGTGCCGATGCGATTGCACAAGCGCGCGAAGCCGCGCTCGCCGATGAAGGCGGCGCCGCGCTCGACCGCTTGCTCGTCGCTCACGGCGCCCCCAAGCGCGCACTAGCCGAACAAACGATTCGCTGGCACAAGCGCCGGCCGGCACCCGCCGCGTCGAGCTCGGCGCGCTGATCGCTGCGTCCGCCAGTCATCCAGCAGTCGGGACGTCGCAGCGTGCCTCGGCGGGCATGGACCTTCACCGCGCGCGGCCTTGCTGGCCGCGCGGCGGCGCGGGTGCTACGCCGCGCGGCGATCCACTCGCCACCGCGGCGACCGGCCCGAACTCAGAACCCCGAACGCAGCTCCAGGCGAATCCGCCGCTCCTGCGCAGCAAAGCCCACGAACTGCTCGTAGCGCTTGTTCAGGGCGTTGTCCAGCGCGAGCTTGAGGCGCGTGTGCTTGCCGAACTGCAGGGCGTAGGCCAGGTCGACCGTGGTGAAGCCGGGCATCGTGATGTCGGCGGTGGGGTTCGAGCGGTCGAGGAAGCTGCCGGTGGTCGAAGCCGCGACCAACAGCGACGAGCCGGCATCGAAGTCGTAGACCAGGCTGGCATGGGCCCGGCGCTCGGGCCGGTTGCGCAGCGGGGCCAGGCCGTCCTCCTCGTTGATGTCGAGCAGGGTGAGGCCGAGTTGCGCGCGCAGCCGTTCGGTCACCCGCAGCGTCAACGCCGGTTCGACGCCCTTGACGACGATGGTGCCGCGGTTGATGTTCAGCGGCACGAAGGTGTTGGGGTCGACCGTGAAGTCCACCAGGTCCTTGTAGTCGATCTCGAAGACGCTCACCTCCAGCGAACTGTCGCTGCCGAAGCGATGCGCCAGTGTCAGCTCGGCGTTGCTGCTGCGCTCGGGCCGGAGGTTTGGGTTGGCGCCGATCGGGAAGCCCAGCGCAAAGAAGCTCGGCGGCTTGAAGCCCTTGCTGTAGGTGGCCTTCAGCGTGGTGGCGCCGTTGGGCAGGTCCCATACCGCGCCCAGGTGCGGGGTGGTGACCGCGCTCAGGCCCTGCACCCGGTCGCGGCGCACCCCGACCTGCACCGACAGCGGCGGCACGAGCCGCACGCGCCCTTCGGCAAACACCGAGTCGGTGCGTCGTTTCAGGTTGAAGGCGAGTGCATCGGGATTGCCATCGAAGTCGAAGTCGCCCAGGCTGTTCAGGCCGCCGTCTTCCTGCTGGCGTTCCAAACCGGCCACGACGCTGGCCGCGGTGCCCCATTGGCGCGAAACCGTGGCGTTGAGCGTGGTGCGGCGAAAGTTCGTGTCGCTGCTGAAGGCTGGCACCGGGAACCTCACACCGGGATCCACCGCGACGTTGTTCGCCCGCTCATCGCGTTCATACACCGTGACGCTCGCCTGCAACCGCAGGCTCGAGGCCTGGCCGGTGGCGACGCTGGCACCGTAGGCGGTGTCGGTGGCGTCGCGCCGGGTCAGCTCGCGGTTGATGGCCAGCCGCGGCCCGCCGCTGTCGTCCGGGAAGGCGTCGCTAGCGCGCTCGGTGCGGCGCACGAAGACCTCGGCCTCGATCGAGGGCCCCGGTGTCAGGCGCAGTGAGCCCGACAGGTCGTTCAGGCGCTGGCGGCCCTCGCTGAGATTGCCGTCGCGGCTTGCGCCCACGCTGATCTGCCCGCGCAGCGAGTCCGCGCCCAAGGTGAGCGTGCCGCCCAGTTTGCGATGACCCTGCTGCCCCACCGCGGCGTAGGCGCTGCCGGAGAACCCTTGCTGCGTGGCGCGCCGGGTCACGATGTTGAGCACGCCGGCCAGCGCCTCGCCGCCATGGATCGCGGAAGCCGGGCCGCGCAGCACTTCCACGCGCTCGATCTGGCTCACGTCGATCGACGACAGGTCGTAGGCGCTGCCGCGGGTGGTGGTGGGGTCGTTCACCTTCACACCGTCGATCATGAGCAGCAGGTGGCTGTTCTCGGCGCCGCGCATGTACAGCGACGAGAACCCGCCGGACTTGCCGGCCCGGTCGACATAGACGCCGGTGAGGCGGCCCAGAAGGTCTTCGACGCGGCCCGGGTTCATCTCCTGGACCTGCTTCTGGTCGATGATCGTGACGTTCTGCGCCAAGCCGCCGGGCGTGGCCGGCAAGCGCGATGCGGTGATCACCACCTGGTTTTCGGCGGCGCCGCCGCCGCCGCCCCGCGGCACGGCCTGCGACCGCGCGGCCGTGCCGGCGAACGCCAGCGGCAACGCCAGCAAGGAGCCCAGCACCGACAGGGCAGGCGAGCGGCGGCGCGGCTGCGCAAAAGATCCTTGCGGCATTCTTGTCCCCTCGAATTCGGTCGGTACTGGGCGCCGGGTGTGGTTGCGTTGAGCGCTTGCGCTGCCACGGTAGCGCAGCAGCCTGTTCGACTCTTCGTGCAGTCAGGCAAGCCCGGCTCTATGGTTTGCGCGTTACGCGTCGATCACGCAACGCCAGGCGGACGCGATGTGCGCGGGACGAACAAAGTGGCAAGCGGCGCCGGCTGCGGGCTGCGACCTACTCGTCGAGTTCTTCCTTGGCCATCTCCACATCCAGGCGCTCCATCGCATCCTGCGGGGTGCAGGCGGCGGCCTGCTCGTAGAGCTTTTCGGCTTCTTTCATCTTCTTGTCGCCGTCGAGCATCACCAGGCCGTTCGCGTACTCGATCATCGCAATCGCGCTCGTCGGGTTGAGCTTCAGCGCCTGCTTGTACATCGTGAGGCCGGCGTCCTTGCTCGCGCCCTGGGTGCGGCCGAGCAGCGAGCCGACCTTGTCGATCACCTCGGCGTGGAAGGCACCGAGCGCGATATGCGCGTCGGCATGTTTGGGTGCGAGTTTGATCGTGGTTTCCAGCGCACCCTTGACCTTGGCGCCGAGCCCCTGGGTCAGCGCCTTGGCGATGCTGATGCCCTGGCTGTAGCGGCCGAGCGCATAGGCCATCCAGTAGTGGGCATTGGGGTTCTTCGGCTCTTCGGCGGCCTGCGCTTCGGCCCGCTCGGCCACTTCCTGGAACATCGCCAGTTGGGTACCCTCGTTACCCTCCAGGTAGTTGGCGTAGATCGCCTGCGCCTTGTTGGCCACGGTGAACCCTGGGCCGCCGAGCTTGAGCCCCGCGTCGTGGGCCTTCTGGAATTCGCCCGCGTGGAACAGCGCCCAGGCGGCGAGCACCTTGTCGTCCTTGGGCAGGGCTTCAGCGTCACCCTGGTGCAACTTGGCCCATTGTTTTTTCACCGATGCAGCGTCGAAGGGGTAGAGCTCGTGAGGGAAGGCGGTCCACTTGGCCATCGTTGTCTCCTTCGTTGAAATGGATGTTGCTGGTGCGGGTTGCTGGATGCGGGTGGCGTGATTCAGGCCAGACGGTAGTTGCTCGCGAGCATGTGCAGGTGCGCGCGTGAAGGCTCGTCCAGGTAGGGCAGCAGCAGGCTGAGCACATGCACCGCGCCGCGCGCCATCGCCGCGCCCGCGCTCTCGGGCTCGAGCGCACGCCGTGGGTCGCGCACATATTCGTACGAGAGCCAGTAGGTCAGCACCACCACCATCGCGGTGGCGGTGGGCTCGGCCTCGCGGCTGTCGATCTTGATCGCACTGCCGCGGGTCAGGCCGTCGAGCACCGCGGCCACCGCGCGGCTCTTGTTCTTCAGCACGTACTGAAAATGGGTTTCGAGCTTGCGGTTCTTGCTCAGCAGGTCGTTGAGGTCGCGGTAGAGGAAGCGGTGTTTCCAGATCAGCTCGAAGAGCATGTGAAAGAACAACCAGGCATCCTCCACGTTGCGCACCCCGTCGGCCGCGTGCAGAAGCTCGTTCAGGCTGGTTTCGAAACGCGCGAACAGCGAGTTGATCAGCTCGTCCTTGGCCGGGTAGTGGTAGTACAGGTTGCCCGGGCTGATACCGAGTTCGGCCGAGATCAGCGTGGTGCTCACGTTGGGCTCGCCGAAGCGGTTGAACAGGTCGAGCGAGACCTCCAGGATGCGTTCGGCGGTGCGGCGCGGTGGCTTCTTGGCGGGCATGTCGCGTCTTGTGGGGCGGCTCGGGATGGGTGGCAATCTAGCACCTGCAATCTGGCATCGACGTGGGGTTTGGGAGCGCTGCCTAGAATGCGCTCCGATGCCCATGCCCATTGCCGTCTCGTTCCAGAACGTCGCCAAGACCTACGCCAACGGGCCCCGCGCCCTCGACGATGTTTCCTTTGATATCGCGCAGGGCGAGTTTTTCGGGCTGCTCGGCCCCAACGGCGCGGGCAAGACGACGCTGATCAGCGTGCTCGCCGGCCTCACCCGCGCCAGCAGCGGGCGTGTCACCGTGATGGGCCACGACGTGGTGGCCGACTACGCCGCGGCGCGCCAGTCGCTCGGCATCGTGCCGCAGGAGCTGGTGTTCGACCCCTTCTTCAGCGTGCGCGAGGCGTTGCGCATCCAGAGCGGCTACTTTGGCCTCCGGCACAACGACGCCTGGATCGACGAACTGCTCGCCAGCCTGGGGCTGGCGGACAAGGGCAACGTAAACATGCGCCAGCTTTCCGGCGGCATGAAGCGGCGGGTGCTGGTGGCGCAGGCGCTGGTGCACCGCCCGCCGGTGATCGTGCTCGACGAGCCGACCGCGGGGGTGGACGTGGAGCTGCGGCAGACGCTGTGGGGATTCATCGCGCGCCTGAACCGCGAGGGCCACACGGTGCTGCTCACCACGCATTACCTCGAAGAGGCCGAGGCGCTGTGCGGGCGCATCGCGATGTTGAAGCGGGGGCGTGTGGTGGCGCTGGACAAGACCTCGGCGCTGCTGGCCGGCACCGCGCACCAGATGCTGCGCTTCAAGACCGACGACGCACTGCCCGCCGCGGTGGCGGCACACGCGCGGGTCACCGGCCGCATCGTGCAGGCCAGCGCGCACGACGCCGCCGAGGTGGAGAGCACGCTCGCGGCCCTGCGTGCCGGCGGCGTGCGGGTGGAAGACCTGGAGATCGGCCGCGCCGACCTCGAAGACGTGTTCCTGGAAATCATGCAGGGCACACCGCGCGCGGCGCGTGCGCTGGAGGTGGCGGCGTGATCCGGCTTGCGGGCGCGCGCACGCTTTTCAACAAGGAAGTGCTGCGCTTCTGGAAGGTGGGTTTCCAGACCGTGGCCGCGCCGGTGCTCACCGCGGTGATGTACCTGCTGATCTTCGGCCATGTGCTCGAGGACAAGGTCGAGGTGTTCCCCGGCGTGCGTTACACCAGCTTCCTGATCCCGGGGCTGGTGATGATGAGCGTGCTGCAGAACGCGTTTGCGAACGCGAGCTCGTCGCTGATCCAGAGCAAGATCACCGGCAACCTGGTCTTCCTGCTCGTCTCGCCGCTGTCGCACTGGGCCTGGTTCGCGGCCTATGTCGGCGCGTCGCTGGTGCGCGGCCTGGCGGTGGGGCTGGGCGTTTTCCTGGTGACGGTGTGGTTTGCGCCGCCAACGTTTGCCGCGCCTTGGTGGATCGTCGTCGTTGCCGCACTCGGCGCTGGCATGCTCGGCTCGCTCGGGCTGATCGCGGGCTTGTGGGCCGAGAAGTTCGACCAGATGGCCGCGTTCCAGAACTTCATCATCATGCCGATGACGTTTCTCTCGGGCGTCTTCTACTCGGTCAAATCGCTGCCCGCCTTCTGGCAGGGCTTGAGCCACCTGAACCCCTTCTTCTACATGGTTGACGGCTTCCGCGCCGGCTTCTTCGGCCAGAGCGACGTCTCGCCGTGGCTGAGCCTGGGTGTGGTGAGCGCGAGCTTTGCGCTGGTCTCGGCGATCGCGTTGCGGCTGCTCGCGGTCGGCTACAAGCTGCGGCACTGAGCGCGCCTAGAATCGACACCACCATGGCCGACCCCACCGCCGCCGAAGTCCGCGAATTCATCGCCGCCGGGCTGGCCTGCGCCCACCTCGAAGTCGAAGGCGACGGGCGCCACTTTTTTGCCACCATCGTCTCGGCCGAGTTCGAAGGCACCAGTCGCGTGCGGCGTCACCAGCGGGTTTACGCTGCGCTCGGCGATAGAATGCGCGAACAGATTCACGCGCTGTCGATGAAGACACTCACCCCCTCAGAGTTTGCGGCCCAGCCTGCGGCCGACGCCGCGGCGCACCACCACCACTGACATCCACCCGCGGCGCGCTGCGGGTGGCGGGTGCGCCGCCAACGCTCGGCGCCCCGGTCCTCCTGCCGTGCGGCGCTGGCACTCAAGCCAACACCCGAGCCCCATGGACAAACTCCTGATTCGCGGCGGGCAACGCCTACAGGGCGAAGTCACGATCTCCGGCGCCAAGAACGCGGCGCTGCCCGAGATCTGCGCCGCGCTGCTCACCGCCGAGCCGGTGCGGCTGGCCAACGTGCCGCAGCTGCAGGACGTGGCCACGATGCTCAAGCTGCTGCGCAACATGGGCGCCGCGTGCGAGCGCTCGCCCGAGCGGCCCGACGAGGTGCTGATCGACGCCGGCAGCGTCACCTCCCCTGAAGCACCGTACGAGCTGGTGAAGACGATGCGCGCGTCGATCCTGGTGCTCGGCCCGCTGCTGGCGCGCTTCGGCGAGGCCACGGTGTCCTTGCCCGGCGGCTGTGCGATCGGCTCGCGGCCGGTGGACCAGCACATCAAGGGCTTGCAGGCGATGGGCGCGGAAATCTCGGTGGAGCATGGCTACATCCTGGCCAAGACCAAGCGGCTGCGCGGGGCGCGTATCACCACCGACATGGTTACCGTCACCGGCACCGAAAACCTGCTGATGGCCGCCACGCTGGCCGAAGGTGAAACCCTGCTCGAGAACGCGGCGCAGGAGCCCGAGATCCCGGACCTGGCAGCGATGCTGATCGCGATGGGTGCGCGCATCGAAGGCCATGGCAGCAGCCGCATCCATATCCAGGGTGTTGACCGGCTGCACGCGCCGAAGCTGGCACACCGCATCACCCCCGACCGCATCGAAGCGGGCACCTTCTTGTGCGCGGTGGCCGCGGCCGGCGGCGACGTGGTGCTGCGCGGCGCGCGCGCCGAACACCTGGACGCGGTGATCGACAAGCTGCGCGAGGCCGGCGTGAGCATCGAGGCCGGCGACGGCTTCATCCGGGTGAGGGCCGACACGCGCCCGAAGGCGGTGAGCTTTCGCACCAGCGAGTACCCCGCGTTTCCCACCGACATGCAGGCGCAACTGATGGTCGTGAACTGCATTGCCGAAGGCGCGGCACAGGTGGCCGAAACCATCTTCGAAAACCGCTTCATGCATGTCAACGAACTGGTGCGACTGGGCGCGAAGATCGAGGTCGACGGCCGCTCGGCGCTGATCCAGGGTGTGGAGCGCCTGTCCGGCGCGATGGTGATGGCGACCGACCTGCGCGCTTCGGCCAGCCTGGTGATCGCCGGCCTGGTGGCCGAAGGCGAGACCTGGATCGACCGCATATACCACCTGGACCGCGGCTACGACCGCATGGAAGCCAAGCTGCGCGCCCTGGGTGCGGACATCGAGCGAATCCCATGACGGCCCCCGGGATGATCACCCTGGCACTTTCCAAAGGCCGCATCTTCGACGAGACCCTGCCGCTGCTGAATGCGGCGGGCATCGAGGTCACCGAAGACGCCGAGACCTCGCGCAAGCTGATCCTGGCCACCTCGCGGGCCGATGTGCGCGTGGTGCTGGTCCGTGCGAGCGACGTGCCGACGTATGTGCAGCACGGCGGCGCCGACCTCGGCGTGGCCGGCCTGGACACCCTGCTCGAACACGACATGAGCGGCCTGTACCAGCCGCTGGACCTGAAGATTGCGCGCTGCCGGATGAGCGTGGCCACGCGGGCCGACTTCGACTACGCCGCCGCGGTGAAGCAGGGCTCGCGCATCCGCGTGGCAACCAAGTACACGACGATTGCGCGCCAGCACTTCGCCGACAAGGGCGTGCATGTCGACCTGATCAAGCTCTACGGCTCGATGGAACTGGCGCCACTCACCGGCCTGGCCGACGCGATCGTCGACCTGGTGTCCAGCGGCAGCACGCTGCGGGCGAACAAGCTGGTTGAGGTGGAGCACATCATCGACATCTCGTCGCGGCTGGTGGTGAACCAGGCGGCGCTGAAGCTCAAGCGCGAGCCGCTGCGCGCTTTGATCGACGCGTTCGAGAGGGCGGCAAAATGAGCCCCCACGCTCACCTTCGTTCGCTGCCCTGCGACGCAGGTGCCGGGCCTTCGGGCCGTCCAACTCCGCGCAGGCGGACTTGGAGCGGCGGCCATCGGCCCGCCGAGGGGGCGCCCGCCCACCTTGGGGCGGCCCGGCGGAGGGCGGCATGAGCGCGCCGGGCCGCCATGGACCCGTAGGGGCCACTTCGTGGCCTTTGGGCGAATACCGGAGTGCGCAGGACGAAGGTACACCAGTGAGCCTGCGCCTGCGCCAGCTGGACACCCGCGCGAGCGACTTCGAAGCCGAGTTGTCGCGGGTGCTGCACTGGTCGGCCGAGACCGACCACTTGATCGAGCAGCGCGTGGCGCAAATCCTCGCCGACGTGAAAGCCCGTGGCGACGCGGCGTTGCTGGAGTACACCGAGCGCTTTGACCGGCTCAAGGCGCCGTCGGTGGCAGCGCTGGAAATTGGGCACGACACCCTGCGCGCGGCCTACGACTCGATCGGCGACCGCCAGCGCGGTGCGCTCGAAGCCGCCGCACAACGGGTGCGCAGCTACCACGAGCGCCAGCTCGACGCCTGCGCGCGCAGCTGGAGTTATCGCGACGAGGACGGCAGCCTGCTCGGCCAGAAGGTGACGCCGCTGGACCGCGTGGGCATCTATGTGCCGGGTGGCAAGGCGGCCTATCCGTCCAGCGTGTTGATGAACGCCCTGCCGGCGCAGGTGGCCGGCGTCGGCGAAGTGGTGATGGTGGTGCCGACACCCGACGGCGAACGCAATCCGCTGGTGCTGGCCGCTGCGTTTGTGGCCGGTGTGCACCGTGTCTTCACGCTCGGCGGGGCGCAGGCGATTGCCGCGCTGGCCTTTGGCACCGCGACGGTGCCGCGGGTGGACAAGATCACCGGGCCGGGCAACGCGTTTGTGGCGTCGGCGAAAAAACATGTCTTCGGGCTGGTGGGCATCGACATGATCGCCGGCCCGAGCGAAATCCTGGTGCTGGCCGACGGCAGCACCGCACCCGACTGGGTGGCGATGGATTTGTTCAGCCAGGCCGAACACGACGAACTCGCGCAGAGCATTCTGCTGTGCCCCGACGCCGGCTACATCGAGCAGGTGCGCGCTTCGATCGAGCGCCTGCTGCCCGGGATGCCGCGGCGCGAGATCATCCGCGCCTCGCTCGAAGGGCGCGGCGCCTTGATCCTCACCCGCTCGATGGACGAGGCCTGCGAGATCAGCAACCGCATCGCGCCCGAGCACCTGGAGCTGAGTTCACGCGAGCCCGAACGCTGGGAGCCGCTGCTGCGCCACGCGGGCGCGATCTTCCTCGGCGCCTTCACCAGCGAGAGCCTGGGCGACTACTGCGCCGGGCCGAACCATGTGCTGCCCACCTCGGGCACCGCGCGCTTCTCGTCGCCGCTGGGGGTGTACGACTTCGTCAAGCGCAGCAGCCTGATCGGGGTGAGCGAGGCGGGCGCTCAAACCCTGGGCCCGATTGCCGCGGAACTGGCCTATGGTGAAGGCCTGCAGGCCCACGCCCGCGCCGCAGAAATGCGGCTGAAGCGATGAGCGCCGATGCGCCAGACTACTTCCGGCCCTGGGGCGCCTGCATGCTGACCAGCGCTCGCAGCGTGCCCTTCAACTCGGCCAGCTCACGCTGCTGGTCGAGCATGATGCGCTGCATGCCGTCGAGCACCTTGTCCTGCTGCCCGACCTTCTCGCGCAGCGCGGCCACGCCGGAGAGCCGGTCGAGAATCTCGGCCACCAGGCTCATCAGGCAACCTCCGTGCTGCGCACTGCGGTATTCGCCTTGGGAACGGCCCGGCGGCTCATGCAGGAGTGCCCGCCTTGATTGACTCGATCTGCGCAAAGAACATTTCGGCGCGCCGCTGTGCGTTGTCCAGCGTGGCGTTGATCGCGTCGAGGTCGTCCTTGGTCTTGCGCGTGGCCAGGTCGAGCAGTTCCAGCTCGCCGAGCGAGACGCCGGCCTTGTACAAATCGATCGCCGAGCGTGCCTCCACCGACAGGTTGGTGCCGTTGGACTTGGCGCGCTTTTCGAGGAACTTGCGCTGCGCGGGTTCGAGGTACAGGTTGGTCAGGACGGCGGACATGAAGAGCCTTTCGATGCCTGGGTGCAATATAGTATGTAATACATGGGGTCGCAAGCGCAGCGGCTCAAGGACAGGGGCATGAACGACAGCACCCGCGCCGCACCGATGCCGCTGGCCGCGCGCATCCAGCGTGTGATTCGGCAGGACGTGCACTCGATGCACGCCTACGCGATCCAGCCCAGCGCGGGCCTGGTCAAGCTCGACGCGATGGAGAACCCTTTCCGCCTGGCGCCCGCGCTGCAAAGTGCGCTCGGCGAGCGCCTGGGCCGCGTCGCGATCAACCGCTACCCCGCCCAATGTGCCGCCGACGTGGTGGCATCGCTGACACGCCATTTCCAGGTGCCCGCGGGCTGCAAGCTGATGCTCGGCAACGGCTCGGACGAGTTGATCGACATGCTTTCGGTGGCCTGCGACGTGCCCGGCGCGGTGGTGCTCGCGCCGCTGCCCGGCTTCGTGATGTACGAGATGTCGGCCAAGCTGCGCGGCTTGCGCTTCGTGGGCGTGCCGCTGTGCGCGGACTTTCAGCTCGACGCCACGGCGATGCTCGCGGCGGTCGAACGCGAGCGCCCGGCGCTGACCTACATCGCCTACCCGAACAATCCGACCGCGAACCTGTTCGACGATGCCGTCATCGACCGCATCGTCGCCGCGGTGGGTGCGCAGGACGGGCTGGTGGTGTTCGACGAGGCGTATCAACCGTTTTCCTCGCGCACCTGGATGCAACGCATGGCCGCACACCCGCATGTGCTGGTGATGCGCACCTTGTCCAAGTTCGGCCTCGCCGGCGTTCGGCTCGGTTACCTGGCCGGGGCCGCCGCGCTGGTCGACGAGATCGAGAAGGTGCGCCCACCCTACAACGTGAGCGTGCTCAATGCCGAGGCCACGCTGTTCGCACTCGAACATGCCGAAGAATTTGCGCGCCAGGCCGCCGTGCTCTGCGCCGAGCGTGAACGCCTGCAGGCGGCCTTGGCCGCGCTGGCCGGCGTGACACCTTTCCCGAGCGACGCGAACATGATCCTGGTGCGGGTGCCCGACTCCAAGCGCGCCTTCGAGGGCATGAAACAACGCGGCGTGCTGGTGAAGCACATTGCCGGGCTGCACCCTCTGCTCGCCAACTGCCTGCGCCTGACCGTGGGCACGCCGGAAGAAAACACCTTGATGATCAAGGCCCTCGAACTTTCACTTTCAGCGAGCCTGTAGATGAACCCGCTCCCCGCGCGTGTGGCCGAGATCCAGCGCAACACCAAGGAAACGCAGATCCGCGTTCGGGTCGATCTCGACGGCGCCGGCACCGCCAAGCTCGCCACCGGCATCGGCTTCTTCGACCACATGCTCGACCAGGTGGCGCGGCACGGCCTGATCGACCTCGATATCCAAGCCCAGGGCGACCTGCACATCGACGGCCACCACACCGTGGAAGACGTCGGCATCACCCTCGGCATGGCGGTGGCCCAGGCCGTTGGCGAGAAGAAGGGCCTCACCCGCTACGGCCACGCTTACGTGCCGCTGGACGAGGCGCTCTCGCGGGTGGTGGTCGATTTCTCCGGCCGGCCCGGCCTGGCGATGGATGTGCACTTCAAGTCCGGTATGGTCGGTGGCTTCGACACCCAGCTCGCGTTCGAGTTCTTCCAGGGTTTCGCCAACCACGCGCTGGTCTCGCTGCATATCGACAACCTGAAGGGCCAGAACGCGCACCACCAGTGCGAGACGATCTTCAAGGCCTTCGGGCGTGCGCTGCGCATGGCGATGGCGATCGACCCGCGCGCCGCCGACTCGATCCCGTCGACCAAGGGCAGCCTTTAGGCCGTGGCAGCGATGCGGGTGGCGGTCGTCGACTACGGCATGGGCAACCTGCGCTCGGTGTCGCAGGCGGTGCTGCATGTGGCGCGCGAGGTTTCCGCTGCCGGCGCTGGCGTCGAGGTGCGGGTCACCTCCCGGCCCGAGGAAGTCTTTGCCGCCGACCGCGTGGTGCTGCCCGGCCAGGGCGCGATGCGCGATTGCATGCGCGAGCTGCGCGACTCCGGACTCGAGGACGCGGTGCGGCACGCCGCGGTGAACAAGCCGCTGATGGGCGTGTGTGTCGGCATGCAGATGTTGCTCGACCACAGTGAGGAGCAGGACACGCCGGGCCTCGGGCTGATCCCGGGGCGGGTGCTGCGCTTCCGGCTCGAGGGCCGAACCCAGGCCGACGGCAGCCGCTTCAAGGTGCCGCAGATGGGCTGGAACCAGGTCTGGCAGAGCCAGCCAGGCGGCCAGGCCCATCCGATGTGGGCCGGGGTACCCGACGGCGCCTACTTCTATTTTGTGCACAGTTACTACGCCAGCCCGTCGGAGCCGCGTGACAGCGCCGGCGAGGCCGACTACGGCGGGCGCTTTACCTGCGCGCTCGCTCGGGCTAATATTTTTGCGACCCAGTTCCATCCCGAGAAAAGCGCTGCGCAAGGCCTGGCCCTGTATCGCAACTTCCTGCACTGGAAGCCCTGAGTTCTCTTTCGTACTCCCTCTCGGCCGCCGTCCCTCCCCCCGCCGCCCTGCGACGCCCCCAGTTTCCCCATCCCGACGCACGCCCAAGGCCATGCTGCTGATCCCTGCCATCGACCTGAAAGACGGTCACTGTGTCCGCCTCGAACAAGGCGAGATGAATTCCGCCACCAGCTTCGGCGACAACCCCGCAGCGATGGCGCGGCGCTGGCTCGACGCCGGCGCGCGGCGGCTGCACCTGGTGGACCTGAACGGCGCGTTTGCCGGCAAGCCGATCAACGAAGGCGCGGTGAAGGCCATCCTGCGTGAAGTGGACGGCGAGATCCCGGTGCAGCTCGGCGGTGGCATCCGCGACCTGGACACCATCGAGCGTTACCTCGACGACGGCCTGAGCTTCGTGATCATCGGCACCGCCGCGGTCAAGAACCCGGGTTTCCTGCGCGACGCCTGCACCGCGTTCGGCGGCCACATCATCGTCGGCCTGGACGCCAAGGACGGCAAGGTGGCCACCGACGGCTGGAGCAAGCTCACCGGCCACGAGGTGGTGGACCTGGCGCAGAAGTTCCAGGACTACGGCGTCGAAGGCGTGGTCTACACCGACATCGGGCGCGACGGCATGTTGAGCGGCATCAACATCGAGGCCACGGTCAAGCTGGCGCGCTCGCTCACGATTCCGGTATTTGCCTCGGGCGGGCTGAGCAAGCTCGCCGACATCGAGCGGCTCTGTGCGGTGGAAGCCGACGGCGTGCAGGGCGTGATCTGCGGCCGCTCGATCTACACCGGCGCGCTGGACTTTGCCGGCGCGCAGGCGCGGGCCGATCAAATGAACGGCGCCGCGTTGTAACGCGGCGCGGGCCGGTTCTTTTTGTGGACCGCCTTCGGGCCGTCAAACCGGCGTCGGGCTGGGCGCCGCCAGGTCGCGCGCCGGATCGGGTGCCCGAACGCGCGTCAGATCGCGCGTCAGATCGCGCCGCGACGGCGCGCGGCGAAGCCCACGGCGGCGAGCCCGGCCAGCATCAGCGCATAGGTCTCGGGTTCGGGAATCGGAGCCAGGAAGCCGCGAATCTCGCCGCCGGGGTAGAGGCTGCTGTGGATGTTGAAGTAGGAGGTACCCGCGTCCAGCCCGGCCGCCAGCGCGGCAAACGCGCCGGCCACGGTGCCGCCCCGCGCGGTGATGAACGCGGCGTTGTAGCTGGAGGCCAGGCTCATGTCGAAGGTGTGGTCGTAGACGCCCGAGGTCACGCCGCTGGGGAAGCCGGTGAAGGTCGGCGTCGTGGAGGCCACGCCGGCGGTGCCGACATTCGGAGCCGCGGTGCAGCAGTGGATATGGGCGGCGGTGACGCCGGCGAGCAAGCCGCTGAAGCTGGCCTGCACATGCATCGTCAAGCTGTCGGTGTCGAGGGTGACGATCGCCGAGCCCAGGCCGGGCGACGGCAACACCCCGGCGGCCAGCACTTCGCTCGGGCCATCGAGTTCGGCCTCAAAGATCGTCGTCGCTGCCATTGTGGGCAGCGCCGCCAGCGCGATCAGCGAACAGGCCAGGGATTTGTACAGGGTCATGATCGTCTCCTTCCAGCCTTGGGTTGTGGAACATCGTATACGCGCGCCACCGTCGCGGCCATCCCTGGCGGCCGCGTCACCTGCGCATCCCGCGCGGCCCTCGCACCAGGGTCGCGTCGCTATAGTCGACGACCCCCAGACGACACCCACCATGCTCGCCAAACGCATCATTCCCTGCCTTGACGTCACCGGCGGCCGTGTCGTCAAGGGCGTCAACTTCGTCGAGTTGCGCGATGCCGGCGACCCGGTGGAGATCGCCGCCCGTTACAACGAACAGGGCGCGGACGAACTCACTTTCCTGGACATCACCGCGACCAGCGACGGCCGCGACCTGATCCTGCCGATCATTGAAGCGGTGGCTTCGCAGGTCTTCATTCCGCTCACCGTGGGCGGCGGCGTGCGCAGCGTGCAGGACGTGCGGCGGCTGCTCAATGCCGGGGCCGACAAGGTCAGCTTCAATTCGGCCGCGGTGGCCAACCCGCAGGTGATCCGCGATGCGTCGGACAAGTACGGCGCGCAGTGCATCGTGGTGGCGATCGACGCCAAGGCCCGCCGCGGCGACGAACTCGCCGCGCGGGGTCCGGGCTGGGACGTGTACAGCCATGGTGGGCGCAAGAACACCGGCCTGGACGCGGTGGCCTGGGCCGCGCGCATGGCCGCCGAGGGCGCCGGCGAGATCCTGCTCACCAGCATGGACCGCGACGGCACCAAGATCGGCTTCGACCTGGCTCTCACCCGTGCGGTGAGCGACTCGGTGCCGGTGCCGGTGATCGCCTCCGGCGGCGTTGGCACCTTGGAACATCTGCGCGACGGCATCCGCATCGGCGGCGCCGACGCGGTGCTGGCCGCGAGCATCTTTCACTACGGTGAGTTCACCGTGGGCCAGGCCAAGGCGCTGCTCGCGCGCGACGGCATCGCGGTGAGGTTGTGAGCGCAACGTCCGGCAGTGCCTGGCGAAGGCGCCGGCGCGCCGCCGGCCAGTTCATGCGGCTCGACGGGTTGGCACCATGAACCGGCGCCTGCCGCAGGAGGTGCGCATCATCGGCGGCACTTGGAAGCGTTCCCGCTTGCCGGTGGCCGACGCGCCCGGGCTGCGGCCCACCCCCGACCGCGTTCGCGAGACGCTGTTCAACTGGCTCGGCCAGGACCTGAGCGGCGCCCGGGTGCTCGACGCCTTCGCCGGCAGCGGTGCGCTCGGCTTCGAGGCGGCTTCGCGCGGCGCGGCGCGGGTGCTGATGCTCGAATCGAACCCGGGGCTGGTGCGCAGCCTTGCCACCACGCAGCAGCGGCTGGGTGCGGCTGCGGTGGCGGTGCAAACCGCAGACGCGCTGGTCTGGATGGAGCGCGCTGCGCCCGCGAGTTTCGACCTCGTGTTGCTCGACCCGCCCTTCGATGTGGCCTGGGCCGACCGCGCGGTTGCCGCGGCAGCGCCTTTGGTGGCCGCCGGCGGTGCCCTCTATCTCGAAGCGGGGCGTGCGCTGGCGCACGCCCCTGCGGGGTTCGAGGCCCATCGGCATTTGAGGGCGGGCGCGGTGCATGCGCACCTGTTTTTGCGTACCGGGGAATAATCGCCGCTCCGCTTGTTACCTCCGCTCCTCGACCTCCTCCCACCGGAGCCGCGCGCATGACCTCCGCCACCCGCCTCACCGCCGTCTACCCCGGCACCTTCGACCCGATGACGCTCGGTCACGAGGACCTGATCCGCCGCGCCAGCCGGCTGTTCGAGCGCCTGGTGGTTGCGGTGGCGGCCGGGCACCACAAGCGCACCATGTTCACGATTGCCGAGCGGCTGGACATCGCCAGCGCGTCCTGCGCGGAGTACGGCAATGTCGAAGTGATTCCGTTTCGCGGCCTGCTCAGCGACTTCGTGGTCGGGATCGGCGGGCAGGTGGTGGTGCGCGGCCTGCGCGCGATGACCGACTTCGACTACGAGTTCCAGATGGCCGGGATGAACCGGCAACTCATGCCGCATGTGGAGACGCTGTTCCTGACCCCCGGCGACCAGTACCAGTTTGTCAGCGGCACGTTCGTGCGCGAAATCGCGACACTCGGCGGCGATGTGTCGAAGTTCGTCTCGCCGTCGGTGTTGCAGCGCCTGAAGGATCGTGTGGCGCAACCTGGCGAGTGAACAGATGAAACGCCTGATCACCGCCGCGGGAAGCGGAAATTGGCGACGCATGCGTTGCCCCGCCGGGCGCAGCCGAGGCCTGCATGCCGAGGCTGCATTCGTCGCCGGTCAGGAGGGCCCATGGCACTGCTGATCACCGACGAATGCATCAACTGCGATGTCTGCGAGCCCGAGTGCCCGAACCAGGCGATCTCGATGGGCGCGGAGTTCTACCAGATCGACCCGCAGCGCTGCACCGAATGTGTCGGCCATTTCGATGAGCCGCAATGTGTGCAGGTCTGCCCTGTGAGCTGCATTCCGATCCACCCGCAGTTCGTTGAATCGAAAGAGACGCTGTGGGCCAAGTACCGGCGGCTGCAGGCCGAGGCGGGCGCGGCGCTAGCGGCGCCGCCACCCTCAACGCCCGGGGCTTGACGCGCCAGCCGGCGGTTGCCGGGGCGACGCTTTGGCGCTGGCCCCGTAGGCTTCAACCCGGTGTTTGCGTCTCTTGGCGTCGCGGCTTTTCAGTTTGCCGGCCTCCGGGCTTGCCGGCTTCGGCGCGGTGTGAAGGCCGGCCGCCAGCTGGCCCTTGGCAGCGGCTTCTCGTTGCTGGCGCTCGCGGCCCAATTGTTTCGCCAACTGGGCATCGTCCTTCGCCGCGGCGAGCCCGGCGCGCTGTTGCGCGCCCGAGCGCTCGTCGCTCACATCGACCGGCTTGCCGTCCTTGCAAGGCTGCTGCGAATACTCGCGCCCGTCGGCGCCGCAGCGGTAGACGGTTTGAGCGGCGGCGGGCCCCCATGTCGATGCCGCAAGCAGCGCAGCGGCAACGGCGGCGGGCCATCTCGTCGTGATGGCCCTCATTTGGGAAGCTCCGTGGCCCTGGACGGTCGGACCGCGGCCGTCTCGGGTGATGGCGCCGCCGGCGGCGGCTTCGGCCGCGGCGGTTTGCTGTGCACCTTCATCATCGCGCGCTCCATTTCACCGGCCAAGAGCAGGTCCAGCGCGTCGAGCGACTTGTGAATGCACTGCTCGATCGCAACGCGGTGCTCCGTCGACGGCTTCTTCAACACGTAGTGGATGACCTCGGACTTGACGCCCGGGTGGCCGATGCCCAGGCGCAGGCGCCAGAAGTCCGGCGTGCCGAGTTGCGCGTGGATGTCCTTCAGGCCGTTGTGCCCCGCGGCACTGCCTCCGAGCTTGAGCTTGGCCTGGCCGGGCAGCACGTCGAGTTCGTCGTGCGCAACCAGAATCTCGCCCGGCTCGATCTTGAAGAAGCGCGCCAGCGCCGCGACCGATTTGCCCGAGAGGTTCATGAAGGTGAGGGGCTGCAGCAGCCAAAGCGGCCCGCCGTCGCTTGCGGGCCGGTTCACCCGGGCCACGAGGCCGTGGAACGCCCGGTCGGGCAGCAGCGTTGCGCCGAGTTTGCGGGCCGTGGCGTCGACCCACCAGAAGCCGGCGTTGTGTCGCGTCGCGTCATAGTCCGGGCCCGGGTTGCCTAGGCCAACGAGGAGTCGAATCATGTCGAAGCGATGATACGGGGCGCCCCAAAAAACCGAAGCCCCACCAAAGTGGGGCCGCGGCTCGAACAAAGAAGCAGTGCGCGTCTTACTTCTTGTTCTGCTTCTCGGTCTTCTTGGCCTTGGCCGGCGCGGCGGCGGCCACCACCACCGGCACGGCCGGCGCTTCTTCGGCCTCTTCCTTCGGCATCGTGGTCGACGCGATCACGAGATCCTTTTTGCCGCGCAGCAGCACCTTCACGCCTTCGCCAAGTTTCAGGTCGCTGACATGCAGCGATTGGCCCTTGACCAGGTGACCCAAGTCCACGGTAAGGAACTCGGGCAGCTGCGAGGCCAGGCACTGGATCTCCAACTCGGTGGTGTTGTGGTTCACCAGACAATGGTCGGTCTTGACCGCGGGCGAGGTTTCTTCGTTGATGAAGTGCAGCGGCACCTTCTTGTGGATCTTGGTGGTGGCGTCCACGCGCTGGAAATCCACGTGCAACACGATCGGCTTCCAGGCGTGCATCTGGAAGTCCTTCAACAGCACCTTCTCGGATTTGCCGGTCAGCTCCATGTCGAGGATCGACGAGTGGAAGGCTTCCTTCTTCAGCGCGAAGAAGAGGGCGTTGTGATCGAGCTCGATCAGGCGCGGTTCACCCGCGCCGTAAACGATGCCCGGAACCTTGCTGGCGTTGCGCAGGCGGCGGCTCGCTCCGGTCCCCTGCAGCTTCCGCTCAAAAGCGACGAAATTCATGGTTTCACTCCAATGTGTCGAAGCCCCGCGACCAGGTGCTTCGTTAATGACGGCCGACAACAAAACGCTGACGGCCCCTTCTGAAAGGGCTCCCGAAGGGAGCCCGCTCTTCGACTCGGGACTCGCCCGCATTCCTAAAAATTATTGTTCTGCTCGGCAAACAACGAGGTCACCGACTCGCCGTCGCTGATGCGCCGGATCGTCTCGGCGAACAGGAACGCCACCGACAACTGGCGGATCTTCTTGGTGCCCTCGGCAACCGCGGCGAGCGGAATCGTGTTGGTGATCACCACCTCGTCGAGCATCGAATTCTTGATGCGCTCGATCGCCGGGCCGGAAAAAATCGGGTGCGTGCAATACGCATACACGCGTTTCGCGCCGCGTTCCTTGAGCACCTCGGCCGCCTTCACCAGGGTGCCGGCGGTGTCGATCATGTCGTCCATGATCACGCAGTTGCGGCCCTCGATCTCGCCGATGACGTGCATCACCTCCGACACATTGGCCGCGGCGCGGCGTTTGTCGATGATCGCCAGGTCACAGCCCAGCTGCTTGGCCAACGCACGCGCGCGCACCACGCCGCCAACGTCGGGCGACACCACCACCAAGTCGCTGTAGCTCTTGCTCTTCAGGTCGGACAGCAGCACCGGTGAGGCGTAGATGTTGTCCACCGGAATGTTAAAGAAACCCTGAATCTGGTCGGCGTGCAGGTCCATCGTCAGGACCCGATCCACGCCCACGGCTTCGAGCATGTTGGCCACCACCTTGGCGCTGATCGGCACCCGAGTGGAGCGAGGCCGGCGGTCCTGCCGCGCATAGCCGAAATAGGGGATCACGGCGGTGATGCGGCGCGCGCTGGCACGCTTCAGCGCATCGACCATGATCAGCAGTTCCATCAGGTTTTCGTTGGTCGGCGCGCAGGTGGGTTGCACCACGAACACGTCGCGCGCCCGCACGTTCTGCTGGATCTCGACGGTGACTTCGCCGTCCGAGAAGCGCCCGACCATGGCCTTGCCGAGTTCGACGCCGAGGTTCGACGCGATCTCCTGCGCCAGCGCCGGGTTGGCGTTGCCGGTGAAGAGAAGGGTGTTGAACAGCACGTCGCCGGTCTTTCGTTGTGACTTTCGTCGTGATTTTCGTAGTGGTTTTCGCGTGACTTTCGTCGGGAGCGACCGGCCGGCTGGGCCAGCGCGGCGAGCCTGGCCGTCAGCGGCGCCTCGTGCCGCGCGTCAGCGCTCGATCCTGAGGATTTGGCAGGGGAGGAAGGACTCGAACCCTCGCATGTCGGAATCAAAATCCGATGCCTTGACCAACTTGGCGACTCCCCTACACCGGTTGCCGCTTGCGCCGCAACCTTCAAACTTTTGCGGCTCGCGCCTCGACCTTCAAATGGTCGTGGAATGCGCCGCCAACTTGCAATCTCTCAGTCCGTTGCCCAATTCTGAAGCGGGTGCTGCGGCAAACCGCGGCAGATTCGACCCACCCAGCCCGTCTGAATTTCATGGTCCGCCGGCCAAGTCGCCCGAGGTGGGGTGTCAACGCCTACAAATTCAGTACCGATGCGTTCCGGCTCTTCACGCACTCTTGCAAACACCGCGCTGCCCGAACCGGTCATCCGGCTGTTGCCGAAGCGCTGGCCCAGCCATTCGGCGGCCTGGGCCACCTCGGGGCAGAGCATTTGGGCCACGGCTTGAAGGTCGTTTCGCGCCTCGTCCGCAGCCCACGCAACGAGCTTTGCTTCGTTCTCAAGAAAGCCTGAAATTATAGCAGCGTCGGTGCTGCGGACCAGCTCCGGGCTGGCGAACACCGCCCGGGTGTCCAGTGTCGCCGGGGGTTTGAGCACGGCATACCGTTGCGCCGGCAGCGCCACCGGCGTGAGCCTCTCGCCGATGCCTTCGACGAAGGCGTTGTCGCCGCCGATGAAAAACGGCACATCGGCGCCCAGCTCGAGCCCCAGGGCCATCAGGCGCTTGCGGGGCCAGTTCAAGCCCCAGAGCCGGTTCAGCGCGAGCAGGGCGCTGGCCGCGTCCGAACTGCCGCCGCCCATGCCGGCGCCCCAGGGCACCGACTTGAGCACCGAAATGTCGGCACCCCAGCGTGCGCCGCTCTTCGATTGCAACAGCCCGGCCGCGCGCAGTGTCAGGTCGTCGGCCGGCAACGCCGGGCCGAGGTCGTGGCGCCGCAGCAGGCCGTCGCCGCGACGCTCGAGGTGAAGGGTATCGGCCCAGTCGATCAGCGCGAACAGGGACTGCAGCAGGTGGTAGCCATCCTCGCGCTGCCCCACAACGTGAAGGAACAGGTTGAGCTTGGCCGGCGCAGGAACGTCGACCAGCGAGCGCAGGCTCATGGGTTCACCCCGGACGCTGCGTGCCGCCCGGTTCGCGGAGGAGCCATGCCTTCGCCAGGCTCAGCCCGTCCGCAGGGACGGACTGGGTCCGGGCTCGGTCCCGCCGAGCAGGAGCATTCGCGCTTGCGGCCGAGTACCGCGGCGCCAAGTCCGCCTGTGCGCACTTGGGCGGCACGAAGGCCATCGGACTCTGGTCGGTGGCGGCCCGGCGTGCTCATTGCGGGCCGGTCACCTTGGCGCGGAGGGTGATCGCCGGTGGCGCGGCCCGCGTCGCGATCACCCAACCTTCGGCTTGACGGGACAGGTCGACGCGCCAGCCGAGTTGTTCGAAGCCGCTGCCCGAACTCAACGCGACCGATGGCGCACCAGCCCAAGGACGACCGCGCAGCCAGTCGAGCAGGGCCGCCAGCGGCAGCCGTTCCTGAAACAGGTCCTGTGACAGCGCGTCGAGGTCGGCGTGGCGCGTCGAGCCGTCCGGTGTGACCGCCTCTGCGCCCCCTGGCGACCAACGCGCTCGCGCCAGCGTGGTGCCCAGAGGCGTGTCCAGAGTGAGCTCGCCCCGCCGCGCGTCGCCGCGCAACTCGAAGCTGGCGCTGGCACTTCGCGCCGCCTCGCCGTTGTGCTCGTCGACCCGTATCGACAGCCGGCCCGCGAGTACCGCACCGAGCCCGTTGTTCGGCGCTGCCGTGGTCGCGCAGCCGGCCAACACGATCCCGGCGCAGACCAGCACGGCCAGCCCCGTGGCGGCGCGCGCCGCCGCCAGGGTCACAGGCTGACCTTGAGCCGCGCGAGTGTTTCGCGCAGCACCTCGTTTTGGGTGTCGCGCTGGCTGGCGTCGCGCCAGACGCGCCGCGCTTCGTCGCGTTGCCCGTTCGCCCACAGCACCTCACCGAGGTGGGTCGCGATCTCGGTGTCCGGCCGGCTCTGGTAGGCCTGCCGCAGCAGCTTGATGGCCTCCTCACGGTTGCCCATGCGGAACTCGACCCAGCCCAGGCTGTCGGTGATGAACGGGTCACCCGGCGCCAGCGCCAGCGCCTTGCGGATCAGCTCGCGCGCCTCGGGCAGGCGCACATTGCGATCGGCCAGCGAATAACCCAGTGCGTTGTAGGCATGCTGGTTCTCGGGCTTGAGCTCAATCACCCGGCGAAGCGTTCGTTCCATTTCGTCAACACGGTTCAGCTTCTCGGCCACCATCGCCTGTTCGTACAGCAGGTCGGCATCGGCGGGGAATCGTGAACTGGCCTGCGCGAGCACCTCGTGCGCGTCGCTCCAGCGCTTGACTTCGCGCAGCACCTGCGCCTCGGCCACCAGCTTGGCGCGCGCGTCGTCGGGCCCGCGTTCGGGCACGCGGCGGATCAGCTCCCGTGCCGCGGGCAACTGCCCTTGCCTTGCCATCAGCGTGGCGCGGCGCGATTGCACCTCGAGTGCGCGCTGCGGGTTGTCGACGCGGCGCAGCCAGGCTTCGGCAGCGGCGAAGTCGCCGCGCTGCTCGCAGGCCTGTGCCAGCAGCAGCCAGGCCTGGGTGAGGCCACCGTCGGAGGAGGACGCCTCGTCGCCGTCGTCATCCGCCGCCGCAGGCGCCGCCGCTGCGCCCTGCCTCAGTTGCACAAAGCGCTGCAACGCAGCCTCGGCGTCCTTGGGCTGGCGCAGGTCCACCAGCAGCGCGCCGAGCGTGAGCCAGGGCGGCGCGAGGGTCGGCTGCTCCCGCGTGACGATCTTCAGTTGCGCCACCGCGTCGTTGTAGCGCTGTGCCGCCGCGAGCACCTGCACATAGGCCACGCGCAGCGCCACCTCGGCCTTCGGGCCTTGCAGGTAATGGGTCACCAGGCGCTCGGCCGCCGGGTTGGTCGGCAACAGGTCCAGTGCGAGCAAAACCGGGCCGGTGGACGACGGGTCGTCGGTGGCGGCGCGCTCCGCGGCGGCCAGCGCACGTGGCAGCTCGCCCGAGGCCAGCCATGTGCGGCCAAGGGCCACGCTCGCCGCGGTTCGGGTTTCGTTGTTGTTGAGGTAGGGCTCGAGCAGCGGTTCGAGCACCGAGGCGGCCTGCTTGCGGTCCCCGCTGCGCTGGAAAAATCGTGGCAGCGAAGCGATCACCGCCGCGCGTTCCGCGGCCGGTGTCCGTTCGAGCAGCGCACGCAGCGGCTCCGACACCTCGCTCACCCGGTTCAGGCCGACCAGCAACTGAACCTGGAATCTCAAGGCATCCAGGGACTCGGGCAGCGCGGCGCGCCAGGCGGTCACCGCGGACAGGGCCTGTTCGCCGGCGCGGGCCTGGAGCGCAACCTCCACCGCGCGCCGGAACAGCGCCTCGTCGCGGGTTCGCCTCGCGGCGTCGAGCAGCACCTCGTAGGCGGTGCCGGCCTGGCCGCCGCGCAGCTCGATCTCACCGATCAGCAGTTGGTAGAAAAGCGGCGCGTCGAGCGTTGAATTGGCGATCCGCTCGGCGGCCGTGGCCTGCGCGAACGCGCCGCCGAACGCAGCACCGCCCAGCACCGCGGCCGCGGCCACGCGTGAGAACTCACGAACAAGTCGGCGGGGCATGGCGTCTCCTGAATCCTCAGGCCGCTGAATCACGCCTTGCGGCTGCGCAAGGGCGCGTCGACCGCCTGTTGGAGCTCATGATAATCGTCGGATGCCCGAGCTGCCCGAGGTTGAAGTCACGCGCCAGTCGTTTGCCGGGCGCATCGCCGGCGCTACGGTGCAGGCCTTGCGCCTGGGCGCGCCACTGCGCTGGCCGCTGGGCGTGGCGCCGGAGCGGCTTGTCGGCCTGCGCGCGGGGCTGGTCACGCGCCGCGGCAAATACCTCTGGTTGCCATTGCAGCGGGCTCGCGGCGCGGACGAACCGCCTTTCGACCCAGGTGGTGGACTGCTGATGCACCTGGGCATGTCGGGCTCGCTGGCGTTTCGCACTGCGGTGGCCGCACCGGGCAAGCATGACCACTTCGATTTGGTCACCACACACGGCACCCTGCGCCTGACCGATCCGCGGCGCTTCGGCGCGGTGTTGTGGTCCAGCGCGCTGGATGCGCCGCCGGCCTCGACGCTGCTCTCTCGCCTGGGCCAGGAGCCCTTCGATCCGGCGCTCGACGGCGCCTGCTTTCACGCCGCGCTCCAGCTGCGGCGCTGCCATGTCAAGTCAGCTTTGCTCGGCGGCGAGATTGTGGTCGGTGCCGGCAACATTTACGCCTGCGAGGCCCTGTTCGACGCCGGCATCCACCCCCACGCCCGCTGCAACACGATCAGCCGGCCCCGCGCGAGCCGGTTGCTCGCCGCGGTGCGCGCAACGCTGGCCCGTGCGCTCGAGCTGGGGGGCTCGACGCTGCGCGACTTTCGCGACGCGCATGGCCAGAGCGGCGCGTTCCAGAACAGCGCCAAGGTCTACGGCCGCGAAGGTCAGGCCTGCGGGCGCTGCGGCACGCCGGTTCGGCGCATCGTCACCGCTCAGCGCTCGACGTTCTTCTGCGCCGTCTGCCAACGCCGCTGAATACCGCGCAAGGAGGTTTCGCCGCGCGCGATGACGGCGCCGTGCCACCGCAGCGTGCGCCGTTGCGACATTGTTCCTGCGCCGGCGTCAGCAGATGTTTCGCTGATGGCCCAGGCGATTTCGCTGAGCTACGATCCCCGCTCGATTGATAGCCTGAGCCACGTATCGCATGGAGCCTACCTTTGCCGGTCAACTCGACGCCCTGGCCGGCTGGCGACGGGCCGTCGACCGGCGGCTCACCGACCTGGCACGTTTCCTCGGCGACCATGAGCTGATCGAGAACCACGGCATCGTCGAGTCGGTGCGCGAGCGCCTCGCGTCGGACCGTCTCGTCGTCGCCTTCGTCGCCGAGTTCTCGCGCGGCAAGTCCGAGCTGATCAACGCCATCTTCTTCGCCGACACCGGGCGGCGCATCCTGCCCGCCACCCCCGGGCGCACCACCATGTGCCCGGTGGAGTTGAGCTGCACCCAGGGCGAGCCGCCGCAGCTCTCGCTGCTGCCGATCGACTCGCGCCTGGACGGCCATTCGCTGGCCGAGATGCGCGCGCGCACCGACGCCTGGACCCGGGTTCGCCTGGACGCCGCATCGCCCGACAAACTCGCCGAGGCGATGAGCGAGGTGATGCGCACCAAGGCGGTCACGCTGCGCGAAGCGCGTGCGCTCGGTTTCTGGCACGACGATCGCCCCGACGACAACCCGCCGCTGATTGCCGAAGGCCTGGTCGAGGTGCCGGCCTGGCGCCACGCGGTGGTGAACTATCCGCACCCCTTGCTGCGCCGCGGCCTGGTGGTGCTGGACACCCCGGGGCTGAATGCGATCGGCGCCGAGCCCGAGCTCACGCTCAGCCTGCTGCCGGCGGCACATGCGCTGGTCTTCATCCTCGGCGCCGACACCGGTGTCACCAAGAGCGACCTGACGATGTGGCGCGACCATCTGGGTGCGCAGTCGGTGGCGCGCTACGTGGTGCTGAACAAGATCGACACCCTGGTTGACCCGCTGCTCGACGCTGCGCAAGTCAGCGCCCAGATCGACCGCCAGCGTCGCGACAGCGCCGCCACGCTGGGCGTGAGCATCGACAAGGTGTTCCCGCTCTCGGCACGCCAGGCGCTGGCCGCGCGCATCGACGGCCAGCGCATGGCGCTCACCGCGAGCCGCCTGCCCGAACTCGAAGCGGCGCTGGCCAACGAGCTGCTGCCGCGCCGCCGCGAAGTGCTGGTGCAAACCGTGCTCGAAAGCGCCGGCCAATTGCAGGCGCATGCGCTGCGCCGCCTCAACGACCAGCGGCGCCAGTTGTCGGAGCAGATGCTCGAGCTGCGCGGTTTGCGCGGCAAGAGCGGCGGCAAGGTCACGCTGATGCTCCGGCGTGTCGACCAGGAGACCGCCGAGTTCGAGCGCTGCACCGCGCGCCTGACCGCGCTGCGTTCGGTGCACCTGCGCATCGAGCGCGACACCCTGGAAGCGCTGGCCAGCGAAAAGCTGCGCGACCAGGTGGCGCAGATGCAGCGCGACATCGCCGCGACGATGTTCAACCTGGGCGCGAAGAAGGCCTTCTCGCAGTTGTGCACACGCCTGCGAGCGCGTGTGGCGGGCGCGATCGCCAAGCTGGAAGAGACGCATGAAATGCTCAACGCGAGCTTTCTGCAGCTCAACGGCGACTACGGCTTCGCGCTCGCGCTGGTGAAGCCGCCGGCGCTGTCGAACTACATGAGCGAGATCGACACCCTGGAGGCCAACTACGGCCAGTACCTCGGACTGTCCAATGCGATCAAGCTCTCCGAGCCGCGCTTCATGGAGCAGTTGCGCCGCATGCTGCTGTCCAAGCTGCGCATCGTGTTCGAGAACGCGAGCAGCGATGTCGAACTCTGGAACAAGGCCGCGACCTCCCAAGTGGATGCCCAGTTGCGCGAGCGCCGGCGTGGCTTCAAGCGCCGCCGCGAAGCGCTCGAGCGGATCCAGGAAGCCGCCGGCGAACTCGAGCAGCGCATCGGCGAGATCGAAGCCCACGACGAACGGCTCCGTGGCTTGCAGGCCGGGCTGATGAACGCGGTCGACGCGGTGCGCGCCGAGGCCGCGCGTGAGCCCGAGGCCGACGGTGCGTCGCGGCCGATGCCGCTGGCGCGCGAGGTGCCGGGTTCTGCGGAACGCGACCCGCCGACGCTGACCCTGGTGCTGCCGCGCGGCGCCGAGCGAGCAGCGTGACGGCAGGCCGGCCTGAGTGCCACGCCAAGCCTCCGATCGGGTGACGCTACCGTCGCTGGCTGAGACCGTCATCCGCTGGCAGCGGCGCCACGGCCGGCACGGCCTGCCGTGGCAGGGCACGAAGGACCCGTACCGGGTCTGGCTGTCCGAGGTGATGCTCCAGCAGACCCAGGTCGCGACCGTGCTCGAGTACTTCCCGCGCTTCCTGGCCCGTTTCCCCGATGTGCAGCGCCTGGCAGCCGCCGCGCTGGACGACGTGCTCGCGTTGTGGAGCGGCCTGGGCTACTACAGCCGCGCGCGCAACCTGCATCTCTGCGCGCAGGCCGTGGTCAAGCAACACGGCGGCCGGTTTCCGGCGAGCAGCCAGGCCTTGCAAACCCTGCCCGGCATCGGCCGCTCGACCGCCGCGGCGATGGCCGCGTTCTGCTTCGGCGAGCGGGCCGCGATCCTCGACGGCAACGTCAAGCGGGTGCTCACCCGGGTCCTCGGCTTCGATGCCGACCTTGCCGAGGCGGCCAACGAACGGCGCCTGTGGCAGCAGGCCGAAGCACTGCTGCCGGCGCGGGGCATCGAGGCCTACACCCAGGGACTGATGGACCTGGGCGCGACCCTGTGCGGCACGCGCGCACCACGCTGCGAGGCCTGCCCGCTCGTGGCCCGATGCGTGGCTCATGCGCAAGGCCAGCCGCAGCGCTACCCGGTCAAGACACGCAAGCTCAAACGCGGGGAGCGCCGCCACGCCCTGCTCTGGCTCGAACACGCGGGCCGGGTCTGGCTGACGCAGCGGCCCGCCCGGGGGGTGTGGGCGTCCTTGTGGAGCCTGCCGGAGTTCGAATCGATGTCGGCCATCGAGGCCCTGGTGGCGGGCTGGCCCGGCGCCGGCCACACGCTGCCGCCGGTCGAACACGCGCTGACGCATTTCGACTGGACGCTGCTGCCGGTGCACCATCAACTGCCGGCACGCCTTGGCGCGGCGCGCATGCAAGCGCTCGGGTCGGCGTTGCCACCCGGCCGTTGGTTTGAACTCGACGCGGCGCTGAAGATGGGCCTGCCGGCGCCGGTGCGGCGCCTGCTCGAGAGCGAATAGGCGCTCAAGCCACCACGCCCTTGCTTCTCAAGAACTCGTCGACGAGCTGCAGGCGCAGATGCGGCTGGTCGAGCTCCATCAGTTTTTGTTTCGCCGCCAGCGAGATTGGCAGGATCTCGCACCAGCGGTTGGCGACCCAGCCCGCGTCGTCGAAGCGGAACGGCTCGATGAAGGGCTGCGAGCCTTGCTGGCGCAGCGTGGCGATCGCGTTGGCCAGGGCCTTCACCGTGGCCAGGTGCCTCGCTTGCGGCGCAACACTCTCGTCGTCGGGCAGGGGTTCGGTGCGGGCGAGCCAGAGTCCGTCGCTTTGCTGGCGCGGCGCATCGAGCACAAAACGCTGCCGGCCCACCGCCACCACACGCAGGATGCCGGCCTGTTCGGCGTCGACATCGTCCAGATGGGCGTTGACGCCGCGCATCTCGAACTGCGCCGGGTCGCGCCGGCCGGCGCGCCGCACTTCGGCGCCCTGGCGCAGGCAGACCACGCCGAAGGGCAAACGCTCGCGCAGGCAGCGGCCGATCAGGTCGAGGTAGCGCGCTTCGAAGACCTTGAGCGTCAGCCGGCCTCCGGGAAAGAGCACCGCCTGCAGCGGGAAGAGGGGCAACTCCGGGTTGGCCCCTTCGCTCGGCTCGGCGCTCACTCCCGTGCGTCCAATTCGCGATGCCGTACCAGCGTGGCGCCGCGCGCTCCGAAGCGCTCGGCCAACAACCGCGCCGCGTACACCGAGCGGTGCTGGCCGCCGGTGCAGCCGATGGCCACGGTGAGGTAGCTGCGCTGGTCGGCTTCGAACGCCGGCAGCCAGCGGGCGAGGAACTGTTCGATCTGCGCCAGCATCTCGCCGACCTCGGGTTGCGCCTGCAGGTAGGCGGCCACCGGTTCGTCGCGCCCGGTGAGCGGGCGCAGCTCACGCAGGTAATACGGGTTGGGCAGCACGCGCACGTCGAACACGAAGTCGGCGTCCAGCGGCACACCATGTTTGTACGCGAAGGACTCGAACACCAGCGTCAGCCGGCCGTCGCCCACGCCGACCAGCTCGCGCATCCATTGGCGCAACTGCGCCGGGCGCAGCTGGCTGGTGTCGATCACGGTGGAGACCTCGCGCAGTTCGGAGAGCAAGCCGCGCTCGAGCTCGATCGCGTCGACCAGCGCGTGGCGCGCGTCGCTCGGGTTCGGCGAGGTGAGCGGGTGCGGCCGGCGCGTTTCGGAGAATCGCCGCACCAGCGCGTCGGTGCTGGCGTCGAGGAAGACGCAGCGGATCGCCACCCCTTCCTCGCGCAGTGTGGCAATCAGCGGCAGCAGGTGCGGCAGCGAGCCGGCGCTGCGCACATCCACCGCGATCGCCACGCGGCGTTCCTTGCGCTCGCTCTCGACGCGCAGGAACTCGCGCAACAGCTCCGGCGGCAGGTTGTCGACGCAGAAGTAGCCCGCGTCCTCCAGCGCGTGCAGCGCCACCGACTTGCCCGACCCCGAGATGCCGGTGACGAGCACGACCTCGCGGGTTTCGCCCGCCAGCGTGGGGGGCTCGGTGGTGATCATCTTGCGGCGGGGCGGTGGCGGATGCGGGCGGCGCGGGCCTTGAAGACAAGCCTGCCGCTCGAAAGCCGCACACCCGCGTGGGAACCGTTGCTGCGGCCAAAGTTCATGCCTTGGACTTCCGCGTGCGGGGGGGTTCCGGTGGTGACGGCGGCGTGGTCTCGCCGGCAGGCTCGCCGGCCTGAGCCAGCAGCTGCACCGCGTGGGCGCGGCTGGTGTCGGCCAACCGCTCGCCGCCGAGCATGCGGGCGATTTCGCTCACCCGCGCTTCGCCGTTGACCGGCCGCACCGCACTTGCGGTGACGCCGGCGCTCGACGCCTTGCTCACCACAAAATGGTGGTCGCCGCAGGCGGCCACCTGGGCCAGGTGGGTCACCGCGAGCACCTGCCGCCCGCCGCCCAGGCGCTTCATCAGGCGGCCCACGGTATCGGCCACGCCGCCGCCGATGCCGGCGTCGATTTCGTCGAAGATCAGCGTGCCCGCGCCGGCGGCGTCGTGTTTCGTGAGGCCGGTTGCGGTGCTCACCGAAATCGCCAGCGCGAGGCGGCTCAGCTCGCCGCCCGAGGCCACCTTGGCCAGCGGCCGCGGTGTGCTGCCTTCATGGCCGGCGACAAGAAGCTCCACCGTCTCCAGCCCGAAGGACTGGGGTGCGGCCTGCGGCAGCAACGCGACCTCGAAGCGCCCGCCCTGCATGCCCAATAGCTGCATCGCCAGCGTGACTGCGTCGGCGATTTTGGGGGCCGCGGCCGCACGTGCCGCGCTCACCCGGCGGGCTTCGAGCCGATAACTCTGTTCAGCATTTGCCACCGCCAACTCGAGAGCCGCCAGGTCCCCAAGCACATCGAGCGCCGCCAGTTCGGCCTGCCATTGGATTCGCAGCGCGGGCAGTTCGGCCGGGGGTCGGCGCAGCCGGCGCGCCAGCCCGACCCAGGCCGACAGCCGCGCATCCAGTTCGGCCAGCCGGCGCGGGTCGACATCGGCATGCGACAGGTAGCCGCCGAGGGTGTGGGCGGCGTCCTCGATCTGCGCCAGCGCGCCTTGCAGCACCTCGATCGTCGGCAGCAGGCGGGTGTCGTAGTCGCGCACCGCGAGCAGGGCGTCGAGCGCGCGCGAGGTGAGGGTGTCGGCGCCACCGCTGGAACGCCCTGCGCCCCGCTCGTCGTCGCCTTCGCTCAAGGCGGCGAGCGCCCGGCGCACGCCATCGATCAGCGACTGCGCATGCGCCACCCGCTGGTGCTCGGCGTTGAGCTCGTCCCACTCGGCGTCGCCGGGCGCGAGCTTGTCGATCTCGCCGACCTGCCAGGCCATGCGTTCGCGCTCGCGGCTGTGTTCGTCCTGTTTCGCGCGGGCCGCATCGAGCGTCGCCTGCGCGTCGCGCCAGTTCGCCCATGAGGCCTGAAGCGTATGCGGGTCGATGCCGGCCTGGGTATCGAGCAACGCGCGCACCGCGGCGGGCCGGGTCAGGCTTTGCCAGGCGTGCTGGCCGTGGATGTCCAGCAAGTGGTCCGCTGCTTCGCGCAGCTGTGCGATCGTGGCCGCGCTGCCGTTGATCCAGGCGCGGCTCTTGCCCTGCGCGTCGATCGCGCGGCGCATCAGCAGCAACTCGGTGTCGACCGCGAATCCCCCGTCTTCGAGCCAGGGCCGCAGCGACACCGGCGTGTCGAACTCGGCGGAGATTTCCGCGCGCGACGCGCCTTCGCGCACCACGCCGGCGTCGCCACGGCTGCCGAGCGCGAGTTGCAGCGCATCGATCAGGATCGACTTGCCCGCGCCGGTCTCGCCGGTGAGCACCGAGAAGCCGGCGTCGAATTCCAGCTCGAGGGTGGGCACGATCACGAAGTCGCGCAGGGTCAGGCGTCTCAGCATGTCGAATGAACTGGCTTCAGCCTCAGGCCAGCGCCGGGCCGCCGGAAGCGTCTGGCGGCTGGCGCGAGTGAAACGAGACGGGCGCGGTCATCCGACGCCTTCGTACCAGCGCAGCTTGCGCCGCAGCGTGGCGTAGTAACTCCAGCCGCGCGGGTGCAGGAAGCGCACCTTCTGCGCCGAGCGGCGCACCCGCACCTGGTCGCCGTGAAGCAGGCTGGTCAGGCTCTGCATGTCGAAGTTGCAGGACGCGTCGCGCCCGGCCACGATGTCGATGCGGATCTCGCCGGCCGCGTCGTCCTTGGCCGGCAGCACGATCGGCCGGTTGGACAAGGTGTGCGACGCAATCGGCACCAGCACCCAGCCCGCGATGCCGGGGTGCAGGATCGGCCCGCCCGCTGACAGCGCATAGGCGGTGGAGCCGGTGGGCGAGGCCACGATCAGGCCGTCGGCGCGCAGGTTGGCAACGAACTCCTCGCCGATCTGGATGCGCAGCTCCACCATGCCCGCGGCGGCGCCGCGACTGACCACCACGTCGTTCAGCGACAGGCCCTCGAAGATGCATTCGCCGTCGCGCCAGACACCGCCTTCGAGCATCGCGCGCGGGTCTTCGGTGTAGTCACCGGCGATCATCGGTGCCAGCGCTTCACGCCAGCCGGTGGCGCTCACGTCGGTGATGAAACCGAGCCGGCCCTGGTTGATGCCCACCAGCGGCACGTCGTAGCGCGCCAGTTCACGCGCGATGCCGAGCATGGTGCCGTCGCCGCCCACCACCACGGCCAGGTCGCATTGCGCGCCGAGCTGGGCCGCGGTGAGCGCGGGGTAGTCCGAGGCCAGGCCGGTGATGTTCGCGGTCTCGCGTTCGAAGGACACATCGAGCCCCTGGTGGACCAGGAACTGCGCCACTTCGACGAGCAAACCCCGGATGCTCTGGGCCTGGATTTTGCCCACGATCGCGGCGTGTTTGAAGGCTTCCGTCGGCATGCGAATGATTAGAGCATAGGGTGCCGCGGCGAGCCGCGTCCAGCGCCGCCGGCCGCACGGGCTCCGCCGACACGGCTGCTGGCTTGCAGCGGTACGTAGAATGGATCGCATGCTCGACGAGCGCTCGAAATCGCTGCTGAAGACCCTGGTCGAACGCTACATCGCCGACGGCCAGCCGGTGGGCTCGCGCACGCTGTCGCGCGCCTCGGGGCTCGAGCTCTCGCCGGCCACGATCCGCAACGTGATGGCCGACCTCGAAGATCTGGGCCTGATCGCCAGCCCGCACACCAGCGCCGGGCGGGTGCCCACCGCCCGCGGCTACCGGCTCTTTGTCGACACCATGCTCACCGCGCGCACGCTTGAACTCGACGCGCCCGACGTGCTGGCCGCCGCGGCGCGCGAGCAGCTGCAGCCCGACCAGCCGCAGCGGGTGATCGCCCATGCGGCGCACTTGCTGTCGAACCTGTCGAACTTTGTCGGCGTGGTCACCGCGCCGCGCAAGGCCAGCGTGTTCCACCATATCGAGTTCATGCGCCTGGCCCAGCGGCGGGTGCTGGTGATCCTGGTGGCGCCCGACGGCGATGTGCAGAACCGGGTCATCCTCACCGCGCGCGACCACACCCATAGTGAGTTGGTCGAGGCCACCAACTATGTCAATGCCCATTACGCCGGCCTCACCATCGAGGCGGTGCGCGAGCGGGTGAAGAGCGAAGTCGATGCGCTGCGCAGCGAAATCGCGGCTCTGATGCAGGCGGCAGTGCAGGCCGGCACCGACGTGCTGGCCGAGAACACCGAGCAGGTGATCGTCAGCGGCGAGCGCAACCTGCTCGCGGTGCAGGACTTCGGCAACGACCTGGGCAGCCTGCGCAAGCTCTTCGACATGTTCGAACAGAAAACGCAGTTGATGCGCCTGCTCGATGTGAGCAGCCGCGCCGAAGGTGTGCGCATCTACATCGGCGGGGAGAGCCGCGTGGTGCCCTTCGAGTCGTTGTCGGTGGTGAGCGCGCCGTACGAAGTGGACGGGCGGGTGGTGGGCACGCTGGGTGTGATCGGGCCGACGCGCATGCCCTACGACCGCATGATCCAGATCGTCGACATCACCTCGCGGCTGGTGAGCAACGCCCTCTCGCAGCCGCGATGAGCCCCGGCCTGCGCCCGGCCCCGCATGCGATGAGGCTGGCGCGCCGGGCCTGGGCCTTGCAATACCTGGATGTGGCCGCCTCGGTGGCATTGGCCGAACGTGCGCTGGCCGCCAGCGGCGAGGACCGGCTCGCGCAGGGCTGGTCGCGCCTGACGCTCGGCTACCACCGCATGCGCCATCGCAGCCCGACCGAGGGCCTGGCCGAGTTCGGGCGCGCGCAGGCCACGCTGGCCGAGGTGGCCGACCGGCGTGGCGAGCTGCTCGCGCTGGCCGGCCGTGCGCGCTGCTGCTGGGCGCAAGGGCAGGCGCGGGAAGGGCTGGCGATCGTGGCGCCGCTGCGCGACGAGGCGCTGAGAACGCTGCGCCACGACGAACTGGCGGTGGTGCTCAACACCGTGGCCGGTTGCCACTCGGCGCTGGGCGAGGCCGAGATGGCCTTCGCATACCTCTTCCAGGCCTTGCGCTCGCTCAACCCGCGCACCGAAAGCGGCTACGACGCGGTCATCTACTGCAACTTGGCGCACGAGCTTTACCACCTGGGCGACTACCTCGAAGCCCTGCGCCACCTCGACGTGGGCATCGCCCGCTGCGCCGGCGAGCGCAACCCGCGCCTGCTCGGCGTGCTGCTGCTCAACCGCGTGGTCTGCCTCACCGACCTCGCGCGCCCGGCCGAGGCGCTGGCGGACATTCAGCGCCTGCTGGCGCTGCCGGCCGATGCGGTCGGCCGCGACACCACCGCGTTCGAGGCGATGGCGATCGCGGCGGTGCGCGCCGGCCGCAGCGAGCTCGGTGAACACTGCGTGAACCACGCGCTGGGCTGCTGGCCCGAGCGCGCCCTGGCCGAAAAGCGGCTCGAGCTCGCGGTGGCCGAAGCCGTGGTGCTGCGCGCTCGCGGCGCGCCGCACGACGCTGCGATGCGGCTCGAACGTGAGCTGCCGCTGCCTCAGGAGGGCTTGAGCCTGCGCGAGCGCTGCCTGCTCTTGGCGCTGCTCGCCGACCTGCACCAGCAGCTCGGCCACGAGCGCGAAGCACTGGCTCATCTGCGCACCTGGCAGGCGCTGCACAGCGAACGCAGCCTGCTCGCGTCGCGGGCGCGGTTTCAGGCCGCGTCCCTGCAAACCGAGCTGCTTGAACTCTCCCGCGAGCGCGACGTGATCGACGCGCGGCGCCGGGCCGCTCAACGTGCCCGCGACGAGCTACAGGCGCTGAACCAGCGCCTGAACGAAAAGGTGAACGAAGTGCAGGCCCTACAGGCCGAGCTGCGCGAGCAGGCGTTGCGCGACGGGCTCACCGGCCTGTTCAACCGCCGGCACCTGAACAACATGCTGCCGGCGATGCATGCGATGGCAATGCGCGACGGCCAGCCCCTGAGCGCCGCGATTATCGACCTGGACCACTTCAAGCAGGTCAACGACCAACATGGCCACCCGGTGGGCGACCGCGTGCTTCAAGCCTTCGGCGCCTTGCTCGCGGCGCGCATGCGCAAGAGCGACGTGGCCTGCCGCTATGGCGGCGAGGAGTTCTGTGTGCTGATGCCCCGCACCGGCCGCGCCGCGGCCGCGCGCAAGGTGCGTGCCTTGCTGCGCGAGTGGCGTAAACAGCATTTCGATCTGGGCGACGGCGTCGCCCTGCAAAGCGCCTTTTCTGCCGGCGTGGCCGACAGCGCCGGCGACAGCGCGCACGCCTCCTGGCAAGCCCTGTTGCGCCGCGCCGACGACGCCGCACTCGCCGCCAAGCGCAGCGGACGCGGCCGCGTCGTCGAAGGCGGCGGCGCCGAGGAGCAGACTGAGCAGCTCCGCCTAGAATCGCCGCTTCCCTCGCGGGCCGTTAGCTCAGCTGGTTAGAGCAGAGGACTCATAATCCTTTGGTCGTTGGTTCAAGTCCAACACGGCCTACCAAACACGGTTCCACAAGGGGCCAGAAACGACGAAAGCGCTATGTGAATCAATCACTTAGCGCTTTTTTCATGTCCGCATAGGGCTGGGTAACGTCGCTTGAACCCAGGCAATGGCTGGGTAACAATCTGGGTAACTGGCCCCGAGTGGCCCAAAGCGGAAGCGAGTTACCCAGAATGGCAGCGACCGACACCCTCACAGACAAGGCGATCAAGAAGGCCCTCAAGGAAGCCGGCACCGCAGGCAAGCCCAAGCGCGCAAGCGACGGCGGTGGGTTGTACTTCGACGCGCGGCCGACCGGCGCGGGCTGGTGGCGGCTGCGCTACTTCAGTGGCGGCAAAGAGGGCATGCTGAGCCTTGGCACGTACCCCGATGTACCGCTGAAGCTGGCCCGTGAGCGGCGCGACAAAGCCCGCAGCGCACTTGCGGCCGGCAACGACCCGAGCGAGCAGCGCAAGGCCGACAAGGTGGCCCATGCAGTCAAGGCCGAGGCCGCTCGCATGGCCGCTGCCGGGCTGCCGGGCCCGGGCAC
>JANNGZ010000325.1:0-5803 GCA_031404155.1 Burkholderiales bacterium | reverse complement strand
GTGCCGAGCGAATGGCTGCCGCATGTTTGCGGCGAAAGTTTCGGCCGCGCGTTTGCCGACCCGGCCGACGTGCAGCAGGCGATGAACGCGCTGATGAGCCGCTGGAACACGATCGCGAGCCAGCTCGACCCCGAGCCTCTGCTCGACGACCCCGAAGCGCTGCGCCTCACGCCGCTGATGCTCGACTACGACAACGCGGACCTACGCGCCGAGCTCAAGGGCGAGGGCCGGCTCAGCGACGAGGAGCTGAAGAACCTGCCGCGCACCGGCGAAATCTGGGCGCTGGGTTTTGTCGATGCGCTCGACGCCTTCCCGCTCGACTGGCCCGAGCCCGACCTCGGCAACGAAGAGGGCCAGTGGTACGACGCCTGCCTGGCGCGTGTGGCCGCGCTCACCTTCGACGAGGCCGAGTTGGCTGCGCACTTCGACGAGCAGTACGAAGGCAAGCCGCTGCCGCGCGAAGAGCTGGTGGACGAGGCCTGCTATGCGGTGCAGGACCTGCGCATCTACTGGCTTGACCACGCGCCAAAACCCGCGCCGGTGCGCGTGGACGCACTGCCCGGCCGCAACGACCCCTGCCCCTGCGGCAGCGGCAAGAAGTTCAAGAAGTGCCATGGGGCGGCAGTGCATTGAGCATGGGCCGCGGCTGTACGTGCCGATCTGTGTTCAATCTTGCAGATTCGAGCGGGGTAGGCAGCTGAACACATCCGCGCCGCGCGGGCCGAGGAGAGCGGGCGACCAGCTCCGTTCATGTCCCCCGTCCGGGCTTTGCCCGGCCTCCTCCTTTGCTTCACTACGCCGGTCGCCCGCCCTCCTCGGCTGTCACCGTTGGGTTTAAATTCGAAAGGGCCAACCGCCACCGCGGCGGCCCGAGCGAAGACGGCTGTGGTGCTGTGCGCAGCGAAGTAAAGGAGGAGATGTCGGCCGCAGGCCGGCATCGGGGGACATGAGCGGAGCACAGCACCGCAGTCGGCTTCGCGCACGCGATGCCGTCACGTGCAGCACCGCATTCGCTCAGCCCGACTGCCGCGCATAGCTCACCGTCAGCATCTCCCATTGGTGCCCGTCGGGCTCGTTCCAGTAGATGTTGCCGAGTTGCGGGTGGACCTGGAAGTCCTCGGGCCCGCGCACCGCGCTGCGGTAGCGGATGCCGGCGGCGGTGAGCCGCGCCAGGATGGTGTCGAAACGCGCTTCGTCGACGCGGAAGCAGAAGTGGTGGATCGGAAACTCTTCATCGGTCTGGATGAAGTCCAGCGTCAGCCCCTCGTTCAGATAGACCGGCGAAAACGGCCCCATGCCGCTGGGCGCCCAGTTCACGCCGAGCAACTCGGCCAGCCGCTGCGCCGACGCCCGCGCGGTGTGCGAGGGCACGATGGTGTGGTCGAGGTCGATGCTCATCAGCAGGCTCCCGATGCCAGGGCGCATCAACCGTAGCTCAGCGCCTTGGTTTTGCCTCGGAACACCCAGAACGAAAATGCGGTGTAGCCGGCGATCGCGGGCACCGTGATCGCGCAGCCGATGAGGATGACCACCAGCGACTCGGTGGCGCTCGCCGCCTGCCAGAGCGTGAGGCGGTCGATCACCACGTCGGGGTACAGGCTGTAGGCCAGGCCGATGGCGCCGAGTACGAACACCGACACCACCAGCGCAAACGGAATCCAGCAAAGCGCACCAAGCACCCGCGGCGTGCCGAGCAGCGCGCGCAGCGCGAACAGCGCCACCGCGGTGGTCAGCGGTATCGGCAGCAGCGCAATGAACTGCGGCATCACGAACCACTTGTCGCGCACCGTGGGGCTGACCCAGGGCGTGGCGACCGAGATCAACACGATGCCGAGCACCACCGGCCACCACGCGGTGCGCGCCCAGCCGCGTGCCAACTCCTGCAGCCCGCCCTCGGTTTTCAGCAGCAGCCAGCAGGCGCCGAGCAGCACGTAGGCCGCGGCCAGGCACAGCGCGATCGCGGCCGCGAACAGCGTGAACTGCAAGCCCTCGGCAAAGCCGGTGATGTAGCGCCCGAGCATCCAGCCCTGGCTCAGGGCGGCGAGCGCCGAGCCGGCGAAGAAGAGGAAGTTCCACATCGGCTTGCGTGCATCCTGCGCTTTGACCCGGAAGTCGAAGGCCACGCCGCGCAGGATCAGGCCGACCAGCATCACGGCCACCGGCAGGTACAGCGCGCCGAGCACCAGGCCATGCGCTTTCGGGAACGCGATCAGCAGGATGCCGACACCGAGCACCAGCCAGGTTTCGTTGGCGTCCCAGAAGGGGCCGATCGACGCGATCATGGTGTCCTTATGAATGTCGGACGCGCGGTGCAGCAGCAGGCCCACGCCGAGGTCGAAGCCGTCGAGCACCACGTAGGCCAGCATCGACAGGCCCATCAGGCCCATGAAGATCACCGGCAGGGTGTCGGTCCAGTTCATGTTGGGCTCCGCGCCAGCGCCGGATTCAGCGGCGGCACGCTCAGGTCCAGCGGCTTGCCGGCCATGTGGATCAGCACGCCGATGTAGGCCACGATCAGGGCCAGGTACAGCGCGACGTAGACCGCGAGCGTGAGCGCGATCAGCGCCGGTGCCACGTTGGAGGCCACGTCGGCGGTGCGCAGCAGGCCATGCACCACGAAGGGCTGGCGGCCGATCTCGGTCACGTACCAGCCGGCGACGGTGGCCACCCAGCCGGCGAAGGTCATCGTGGTGAGCAGCCACAAAAGCGGCCGCGGCAGCGCGTCGGCGTTCCAGCGCCGGCGGTGATAGGCCCACAGGCCGAGCCAACTTGCGAGCAGCATCAACACGCCCACGCCGACCATGATGCGAAAGCCGAAGAACACTGGCGCCACCGGCGGGTGCGCGCCTTTGAACTCATCCAGCCCTTTGATTTCGCCGTCGGCGCGGTGGGTCAGGATCAGGCTCGCGAGCTTGGGAATTGCAATCTGATAGTGGTTGCTGCGCGTGGCCTCGCTCGGCCAGGCAAACAGCAGCAGCGGCGCGCCACGTTCGGTTTTCCACACCCCTTCCATCGCCGCGATCTTTTGCGGCTGGTGTTCCAGCGTGTTCAGGCCATGCAGGTCGCCGACGAAGATTTGCAGCGGGATCAGCAGCGCGCCGAGCGTGAGGCCCACACGCAGCACCTTCGGCGTGGAGGTGTTGGCGCAAGCGCGCAGCAACTGCCAGGCACTCACGCCGGCGAGCAGGAAGGCCACGGTCAAGCCAGAGGCCAACAGCACGTGGGCGAGCCGGTAAGGGAACGAAGGATTGAACACCACCGCCGCCCAACTGACCACGAAGAACTCGCCGTTTTCGATGCGGTAGCCGCTCGGTGTTTGCATCCACGAGTTCAGGCTCAGGATCCAGAAGGCGCTCATCGTGGTGCCGAAGGCGACCAGGAAGGTGGCCAGCATCTGCACCCGCTCGCTCACCCGGCCATGGCCGAAGAGCATCACGCCGAGGAAGGTGGCTTCGAGGAAAAACGCGGTCAGCACCTCGTAGCCGAGCAGCGGCCCGGCGATGTTGCCGGTGCGTTCCATGAAGCCCGGCCAGTTGGTGCCGAACTGGAAGCTCATCGTGATGCCCGAGACCACGCCGAGCGCGAAGGTCAAGGCGAACACCTTGGTCCAGAACCGGTAGGCGCCGAGCCAGGCGGTGTCGTGGCCGAGCCGCCAGCGCCAGCGGAAGAACAGCAGCACCCAGCACAGCGCAATGCTGATCGTGGGAAACAGGATGTGGAAGGTGATGTTGGCCGCAAACTGCATGCGGGCCAGGAGCAGGGCGTCCATCTTGTTCTAGTCCTTCTTGGCGCGATTGTGTCGTACCGGCGGGCAGCAGGGAAGCCGGTTCGCGCGCGAGCCCCTGCGGCCTGCGCTACATTGCCCGCCCATGGACTCGACACAGCAACTTCAAGGCCGCCACATCGTGCTCGGACTCTCGGGCGGCATCGCCTGCTACAAGGCCGCTGAGCTTACCCGCGAGCTGGTCAGGGCCGGCGCCACGGTGCAGGTGGTGATGACCGAAGCGGCCGAGCAGTTCATCGGCGCGGTGACGATGCAGGCGCTGTCCAACCGGCCGGTGTTCACCAGCCAGTGGGACCCGCGCGCGGTGGGCGAGATCGCGAACAACATGGCGCATATCAACCTGACCCGCGATGCCGACGCGGTGCTGGTGGCGCCGGCCAGCGCCGACTTCATCGCCAAGCTGGCGCAGGGCCGAGCCGACGAGCTGCTCAGCCTGGCTTGCCTGGCGCGTCCGCTCCACAACTGCCCGCTGCTGGTGGCGCCGGCAATGAACCGCGAGATGTGGGCGCACCCGGCGACGCAGCGAAACGTGATGAAGATCGTCGCCGACGGCGCTCTAGTGCTCGGCCCCGCCGCCGGCGACCAGGCCTGCGGCGAAATCGGCGACGGCCGCATGCTCGAAGCGGTGGAGTTGCGCGACGAACTCATCGCTTTCTTCCAGCCCAAGCTGCTTGCCGGCAAGCGGGTGCTGGTGAGCGCCGGGCCGACCTACGAAGCCATCGACCCGGTGCGTGGCATCACCAACCTGAGCAGCGGCAAGATGGGTTTTGCGGTGGCGCGTGCCGCTGCCGAAGCGGGCGCGATCGTCACCCTCGTCGCCGGCCCGGTGCACCTGCCCACGCCGCGCGGCGCGACCCGCGTGGACGTGACCAGCGCGCAGCAGATGTTCGACGCGGTGATGGCCGTGGCGCCGTCGCAGGACGTGTTCATCGCCACCGCCGCGGTGGCCGACTGGCGCCCGTTGGCG
This sequence comes from Burkholderiales bacterium, assembly GCA_031404155.1. Classification (GTDB taxonomy): domain Bacteria; phylum Pseudomonadota; class Gammaproteobacteria; order Burkholderiales; family Burkholderiaceae_C; genus JANNGZ01. The sequence continues at coordinate 1,052 of JANNGZ010000325.1, read as the reverse complement.
AGTGCCGACCACAAGATCAAGAAGGCGGCCGGGAAAGCGGTGCCCAGCTTCGAGCTGACCGAAAACCCCGACATCCTCGCCAGCGTGGCCCGGCTGCCCGACCGGCCGTACTGCGTCGGCTTCGCGGCCGAGAGCCAGGACGTTGCAAAACACGCTCGCGAGAAGTTGGCGCGCAAAGGCGTGCCGCTGATCGTCGGCAACCTCGGCCCGGCAACTTTCGGGCGTGACGACAACACGCTGCTGCTGGTGGACGCGGACGGCGAGCGTGCGTTGGCGACGGCGGACAAGCTGAGCCTGGCGCGCGAACTGGTACGCGACATCGCGGCGCGCTTGTCGCCGACGTGAGAGTGGCACACCTCCTTCCCCCTCGACGAGGGAAGGCCGCAAATACCCACCCCCACCCAACCCTCCCCCGTCAAGGAGGAGGGCAAATGCAAACCCGCTTCGACGCGACCGGGCCAAAACCGATGCAACAGATCGACCTGAAAATCCTCGACCCACGCATGGCGGAGCACATCCCGGCCTACGCCACCCCGGGCAGCGCGGGCCTGGACCTGCGCGCCTGCATCGACGCCGCGATCACCGTCGAGCCCGGCCAGACCACCTTGATCCCGACCGGCCTGGCGATCCACATCGGCGACCCCGGGCTGGCCGCGATGCTGCTGCCGCGCTCGGGCCTGGGCCACAAACACGGCATCGTGCTCGGCAACCTGGTCGGCCTGATCGACAGCGACTACCAGGGCCCGCTGATGGTGAGCTGCTGGAACCGCGGCGCGGCGGCGTTCACGGTGCAGCCGATGGAGCGCATCGCGCAGATGGTGATCGTGCCGGTGGTGCAGGCAGTGTTCCGGCGCGTGGACGACTTCGAGTCGTCGCACCGCGGGGAAGGCGGTTTCGGCTCGACCGGGAAGGCCTGATACCATTTCGCGTTCAATAATTTAGATATCATGTCGTTCCACGGACTACCAGGAGCCGTGGATGAAGACTCTGATCGTGGGCGACAAGGCGACCGTTGCGCGCCTGGCTGACAGGCTCAAGCGCGCTGACACGCA
>JANNGZ010000324.1:0-3269 GCA_031404155.1 Burkholderiales bacterium | reverse complement strand
ACAACATCGTGCGTGCGGTGCAGCAAGCCGCCACAGCCGCGTAAAGGAAAAACCATGACCGACATGTCCATGAGCCCGATCGGCAAACCGATGCTGCGGCGCGAAGACCAGCGTTTCCTGACCGGCAACGGCCAGTACACCGACGACATCACCCTGCACGGCCAGACCGCCGGCGTGTTCCTGCGCTCGCCGCATGCGCACGCGCGCATCAAGTCGATCAATCTCGATGCAGCAAAAAAAGCCGCTGGCGTGGTGGCGATTTTTACCGGCCAAGATCTGGCCGACGCCAAGGTGAACGGCCTGCCCTGCGGCTGGCTGATCAACAACAAGGACGGCACGCCGATGAAGGAGCCGGCGCACCCGGCCTTAGCCCAGGGCAAGGTGCGCCATGTCGGCGACCAGGTAGCCCTGGTGGTGGCCGAGACCCAATGGCAGGCCAAGGACGCCTGCGAATTGATCGAGGTCGACTATGAAGTGCTGCCGGCGGTGGTCGACACCGCCAGTGCCTACATCGCGTCCACCCTGGTACATGACGAAGTGCCGCACAACCTCTGCTACGACTGGGGCCATGGCGACAAGGCCGCGGTCGATGCGGCGTTCGCCAAAGCTGCGCATGTCACCAAACTCGAATTCACAAACAATCGCTTGATCCCCAATGCGATGGAGCCGCGCGCGGCCATCGCCTCCTACACCAAGCACGACGACAGCTACACCCTGCATGTGGCGAACCAGAACCCGCATGTCGAGCGCTTGCTGATGTGCGCCTTCGTTCTCGGTCTGCCGGAATCGAAAGTGCGGGTGATCGCACCGGACGTCGGCGGCGGCTTTGGCTCGAAGATTTTCCTCTACGCCGAAGACACGGCATTGGTGTGGGCCAGCAAGCGCGTCGGTCGGCCCATCAAGTGGACCGCCGAACGCAGCGAGTCGTTCCTGACCGATGCGCACGGCCGCGACCATGTGAGCGTGGCCGAAATGGCGATGGATGCGAACGGCAAGTTTCTTGCCCTGCGCGTGGCCACCACCGCCAACATGGGCGCCTATTTGTCGACCTTCGCCTCCGCCGTGCCGACCATCCTGTACGCCACGCTGTTGGCCGGGCAGTATGCGATGCCGGCGATTTACTGCGAGGTGAAGGCGGTATTCACCAACACCGCGCCGGTGGATGCCTATCGCGGTGCCGGACGGCCGGAAGCCACCTACCTGGTCGAGCGGGTGGTCGAGCAATGCGCGCGCGAAATGAAAATGGATCCGGCGGCGATTCGCCGCCTGAATTTCATCACCACCTTCCCCTACGCCACCCCGGTCGGCCTGACCTATGACGTCGGCGACTACAACGCCACTCTCACCAAGGCGATCGCCCTGGCCGATGTAGCCGGTTTCGCGGCGCGCAAGGCAGCTTCGGCTGCCAAGGGCAAGCTGCGTGGCCTGGGTTACTCCTGCTACATCGAAGCCTGCGGCATCGCGCCTTCCAATATCGCCGGTGCACTCGGCGCGCGCGCGGGCCTGTTCGAAGCCGGCGAAGGGAGGGTGCACCCGTCCGGCACGGTGACGGTATTCACCGGTTCGCACAGCCATGGCCAGGGGCATGAGACCACCTTCTCGCAAGTAGTCGCCGCACGCCTGGGAATTCCGGTCGAGAACGTCGAGATCGTGCATGGTGATACCGGACGCGTGCTGTTCGGCATGGGCACCTACGGCAGCCGCTCGCTGGCCGTGGGCGGTACCGCGATCGTCAAGGCGGTCGACAAGATCATCGCCAAAGGCAAGAAGATCGCAGCCCACCTGCTGGAAGCGGCCGACACCGACATCGTGTTCGAGAACGGTGAATTCAAGGTGGCCGGCACCGACAAGAAGGTGCCGTTCGCCCAAGTGTCGCTGACCGCCTACGTGCCGCACAACTATCCGCTCGACAAGCTCGAGCCGGGGCTCGACGAGACCGCGTTCTACGATCCGACCAACTTCACCTACCCCGCGGGCACGCACATCTGCGAGGTCGAGGTGGACTCGGCCACCGGCGTCACCACCATCGCGGCCTTCACCGCGGTGGACGACTTCGGCAACATCATCAACCCGATGATCGTCGAGGGGCAGGTGCACGGCGGGCTCGCCCAGGGCATCGGACAAGCACTCCTCGAGGGCTGCGTCTACGACCGGCAGAGCGGCCAGCTCCTCACCGCCACCTACATGGATTACGCGATGCCACGCGCCGCGGACCTGCCCAATTTCAAGGTCGATACGCGCGTAACCCCGTGCACCCACAACCCCCTCGGCGTGAAAGGCTGCGGCGAGGCGGGAGCGATCGGCGCGCCGGCCGCGGTCATGAACGCGATCTGCGATGCGATCGGCGTGAGGGAAGTCGAGATGCCGGCGACGGCGGAGCGCGTGTGGCGCGCGATGAAAACGCGGAAAGCCTGAGGAGACCTGCCATGCAAGCATTCGGATACTACGACCCGACCTCGGTACAGAAGGCGGCGGGCATCACCGCCGACAAGGCCGAGGCGAAATACATCGCCGGCGGGCAATCGCTGCTCGCGGCGATGAAGCTGGGCCTGGCTGCGCCCAGCGACCTGGTCGACCTCGCCCAGATCCCGGACCTGAGGGGCATCAAGGTCGAGGGCGGCGGTGCCGGCATCACCATCGGCGCCATGGCGCGCCACGCGGAAGTCGCGATGTCGAGCGAAGTGGGCGCGCGTATCCGCGCGCTTGCCGAGCTCGCCGGAATGATCGGCGATCCGCAGGTGCGCAACCGCGGCACGCTCGGCGGCGCGCTCGCCCACAACGACCCCGCGGCCGACTATCCGGCGGCGGTGCTCGCGCTCAACGCCACCGTCGCGACCAACAAGCGCAAGATTCCCGCCGACGACTACTTCAAGGGGCTCTTCGAGACCGCGCTCAATGGAAACGAGATGATCACCTCGGTGTCGTTCCCGGTGCCGAAGAAGGCCGCGTACGTGAAGTTCAGGAACCCGGCCTCGCGTTTCGCGGTGGTGGGCGTGTTCGTGGCGCAAACCGCGAGCGGCGTACGGGTGGCGGTGACCGGCGCCGGGATGCGCGGCGTCTTCCGCGTGAAGGCGATGGAGGATGCCCTCGCGCGCAACTGGTCGCCCGACGCCCTCAAGTCCATCGCCGTGCCCTCGAGCGGGCTGCAGTCGGACCTGCACGCGAGCGCCGAGTACCGCGCGCACCTGATCACGGTGCTGGCGCAGCGTGCCGTCGCCGCCGCGTAAAAAACTGGTGTCAGACACCCGACCTGACCCCATTCATCGCAT
>JANNGZ010000323.1:0-2770 GCA_031404155.1 Burkholderiales bacterium | reverse complement strand
CACGAGGCTCCTAGAATGCCGCGCATGAGCAAACCCGAGTTCACCTGCAGCGTGCGCGTGCAGCACCTGCCCGAGCAGTCCAAGGGCGACGAGCAGGCTTTTGCCTACACGGTCACGATCAACAACACCGGCAACGTGACCGGGCAGTTGATTGCGCGGCACTGGGTGATCGTCGACGCCAACGGCCACACCGAGCAGGTGCGCGGGCTGGCGGTGGTCGGCCACCAGCCGGTGCTTAAACCCGGCGAGAGCTTCGAGTACACCAGCTGGACCCGCATCGGCACGCCGCAGGGCACGATGCGCGGCACCTTCTTTTGCATGAGCGAAGACGCGCACCCCTTCGACGCGCCGGTGCCCGAGTTCATGCTCGCGCAACAAAGCGCGTTGCACTGAGCGGCTGACAGCGGCCATGCGGCGGGACAGTGAGGCCGCGCCGCAGCGGCCTGCGCGCGCGGCGGACCCCCGGCCCGGCGACGCACCCGAGCCGCTGCCCGAGCGCCTGTCGAGCCTGCTGCACGACGCCGACCCGGCCGCCGAGATGCCGCAGCGCCACCTCTGGCTGGTGCGCCTGTTCGACTGGCTGCGCGCCGGCGGCGCGGTGGTCGGCACGCCGGCCGACCGGCTGCTGCTCTTGCTCGACACGCTCGAAGGCGACCCTGCCGCGAGCGCGCGGGTGCGTGGCTGCCTGCGCGAATTCCGCCAGGGCGTGGATGCCGCCGCGCTCTTTGCCGACTTCGGCTTCGGCCCGCGCATGGCACTGCGCTCCGAGCTATGGCAACGCCTGCGCTCACGCTGGCTGCCGGCCACCCCCGACACCCGCGACCTCGCCGCGCTCTTCCCGTTGATCGTGCATGGCGACGACGAGCCCTGGATCGAGGCCCTGCCCGAGCCGACGCTGGCGCGCGTCGCGCGGCTGCTGTTCAGCGCCGAGGAGAGCAGCGGCTGGCAGGTGGTGCTGCTCGACGCGATGACCTACCTGGTGACCGCGGTGCGCGCGGCTGGCTTTTCCAGCGCGCTGCGCCAGCGCATGGACCGCAGCCTGCTCGCCGACGAACCCTTCAAACAGCTCGCCGCCGCCGCCGAGCGCTTGCGGCTGGCAGTGCTGGAGCGGATCACGCCGCCCACCCTCGCACCCCCCACCGGCGACCCCGACGAGACCACGCGCCGGGTGGTGCAAGAGGCGCTGTACCTGCGCACCCTGCTCGGCGCCTGCCAGGTGGCAGCCGACAGCGTGGCCGAACACCTGGAGGCGTACGGCGTCTCGGTGGACATCGTCTACGAGGTCGACCAGCTGCACGCCCGCTGCGTGCGCATCGAGCAGTTGCTGCTGACGCTGCTGTCCGATGCGCCGGCGCAGGAGTGGCAGCGCCTGGTCGCGGCGCTGGCGCAAACCGACAAGGAGCGCCAGGGCATCGGCCGCCTGCTCGCGCGGCACTATTCGCAGCTTGCGCGCCAGGTGGCCGAGCGCAGCGCGGAGACCGGCGAGCACTACATCACCCGCAGCCGCGCCGAGTACCGCGACATGCTCGCGCGCGCGGCCGGTGGTGGCGCGCTGATGTGCATCACCACCTTCGCCAAGTTTGGTTTGATGGCGCTCGGGCTGTCGCTGTTCTGGGGCGGCTTCTGGGCCGGCGTGGTCTACGCGGCCACCTTCATGGCGATCATGCTGCTGCACTGGACCGTGGCCACCAAACAGCCGGCGATGACCGCACCGGCGATGGCCGCCAAGCTGGCCGCGATACGCGACCCCGCGCCCGGCGCAAGCGCTGCCGACGCGGCGAGCCCCGACGCCGCCGTCGAAGGTTTTGTCGACGAGGTGGCCAACCTGATCCGCTCACAGGCCGCCGGCATCTTCGGCAACGTGGCGCTGGTGGCGCCGCTGGTGCTGGCGGTGCAGGCCGCCGCGGCATGGGCCAGCGGCGCGCCGCTGGTGGGCGTGCAGGACGCCGAGCATGTGCTGCATTCACTCACCCTGCTCGGCCCCACGGCGCTCTATGCCGCGTTCACCGGGGTGCTGCTGTTTGCCAGTTCACTGATTGCCGGCTGGACCGAGAACTGGTTTGTCTTCCACCGCCTGGACAGCGCGCTGGCCCTGAACCCGCGCATCGTGGCCACGCTCGGGCCGGCGCGTGCGGTGCGCTGGGCGAGTTGGTGGCGGGCCAACATTTCGGGCGTGGCCGCGAATGTGTCGCTCGGGTTCATGCTCGGCATCGTGCCGGTGCTGTTGCTGTTTTTCGGGCTGCCGCTGGACGTGCGCCATGTGACCCTGTCCACCGGCCAGCTCGCCGCGGCCGCGGGTGCGCTCGGCGTGGACGTGCTGCGCGAGCCCGAGTTCTGGTGGTGCGTGGCCGGCATCGTGGTCATCGGCATGCTCAACCTGGGCGTGAGCTTCTGGCTCGCGTTCAAGGTGGCGCTGGCCTCACGCGGGGTGCGCATGCGCGACCGTGCGCGGATCCGCCATGCCGTCTTGGCGCGGGTGCGGCGCGCGCCGCTGTCCTTCGTCTGGCCACCGCGGGGCTGAAAGGCCGGGGTGCGGTGGCTGCCGCACAAGCAGGCCCACCTCAGGCGCAGAACCGTCTGCGCCGAACCTGCCAGCTCAGTTCACGAACAGCGGCGGCGCCTGCACCGTGGTGGGCAAGGCGCCGCTGCTGACCAGCGTGCCGTTGCAAAGCCGAATTGATCTGGTCCAACCCAGAGTCCCAACCACACTTGCATGCCCAAGGATTGCGTCACGTTCAAGACAACTTGCGCCGTATTGCAGTCCGTCATG
>JANNGZ010000322.1:0-4368 GCA_031404155.1 Burkholderiales bacterium | reverse complement strand
CGATCGGGCTGAGCGATGGCTCGCCCAGGCCGAAGCGGTGCGCGGCGATGCGCGCTGCTTGTGGCCCGGATGCATTGTTGGCAGAAGCCATGCGCTGTCTCCACGTTGCGCCGCGTTGATCTCCGGGGCGAGTGTGCGCCGCGCCAGGTTCGCCGAGATGGCGGCTGGATGAAGAAACGTGTCGGCGGGTCCGGCCGCCGACCGCCAGCGCAAATGATCGCTGCCGGGCGGGCATGCGGGCGCCGAGGCGGTGGAGCCGGGCGGGGGTGCCCGGACGTCGCGCCGCAGCGTCGAGGCTTCGCCTGGCGGCCTTGGCTCGCCGCCTTACTTGGCCAGCACCGCGTTCAGCGCGGCCAGGTCTTCCGGCGACAGCTGGCCCGAGCCCTGGCGCAGTCGCAGACTGCCGATCAGCACGTCGTAGCGTGCCTTGGCCAGGTCGCGCTGGGTGGTGAACAACTGGGTCTGCGCGTTGAGCACGTCCAGGTTCACCCGCACGCCGACCTTGTAGCCGAGCTGCGTGGCCTCCAGCGCGAGCTTGCTCGACGATTCGGCCGCCTCCAGCGCCTTGACCTGCGCTTGCAAGGACTGCACGCCGAAGAAGGCCTGCCGCGTCACCTGCGCCACGCCGCGGCGCGCGGCGTCGAGGTCGTTGCGCGAGCGCTCCTCCAGCGCCACGGTTTCTTTCACCCGGTTGCTCACCGCGCCGCCGGTGTACAGCGGCCACGCCAGTTGCACGCCCACCAGCGCGTTGCTGCTGGTGCCGGGGGTCAGCGCGCGCGAGCTGCCGCTGAGGTGGCTGGTGCCCACCGAGGCCACCGCGTCCAGGGTCGGCTTGTCGCCGGCGCGGGCCTTGTCGATTTCGAGCCTCGCGATGTCCAGCGCGAGTTGGGCGCGGCGCACCGCCGGGTGGTTCAAATCGGCCGCGTCGACCCAGGGTTGCACCTCGGCCGGCGCGGTGGCGGGCAGCGCCACCGGCACCGCGAGGCCTTTGGGTGCCACCGCGGTGCGGCCAACCAGCTGGTCGAGCGCGATGCGCTTGGTGAGCAGGTCGTTTTCGGCCGCGATCTCCTGTGCGCGCGAGAGGTCGAAACGTGCCTGCGCCTCGCGGGTGTCGGTGATGGTGGCGGTGCCGACCTCAAAGTTGCGCTTGGCCGAGGCCAGCTGCTCGGTGATCGCCGTCTTGCTGGCCTGCGTGGTGCCCAGCGCGTCCTGCGCCGCGAGCACGTCGAAGTAGGCCTGCGACAGGCGAATGATCAGGTCCTGCTCGGCGGTGCGCAGGTCCGCTCGGGCCAGCTCGACCGACTTCGCGGCCTGCGCGATCGTCACGTTGTTGCCCAGGTTGAACAGCGGGTAGCGCGCACCGACCGAGCCGCCCACGGTGTTGCGGCCGCCGGTGCCGACCACCGGCACCTTCTCTTCCTGCACCGTGGCGTTGGCGTTGGCACTCACCACGGGGCGGTTGAGCGCGTCGCTCTGCGCGGCGCGGAACTCGGCCGACTGCGCCTGCGCACGGGCGCCGAGGTAGGCCGCGTCATAGGTGCGCGCGGCGTCATAGAGCTGTTGCAGGCTCTGCGCCTGCGCGCCACCGGCCCAGGCCAGCGTGACGGCGGCAAGGGCTGCGAGCGCCGCCTTGGGCAGGCTGTTCAGCGAAGAAGGCGGCAAAGCCCGCGGCAGAGCATGCGAACAGAGATTTTTGCGGGAGGGCTGGCAAGGCTGCATGGGTTTCCTCATGTCGTTTTCTTCGGGGGTTTGCTTGAGCTTCGGGTTTGAGATTCTGGCTTGCGCTCTCAAGCAAATGTGGCTTCGCCACTTTGCTTGACCCCTGGGGGCGGGAATGACGAAGTCATTTCCTGGGGGCGCTCAGTAGCGCGGTACCGACGGGTCCACCTCGACCGACCAGGCGTCGATGCCGCCGTCGAGGTTGTACACGTTCTGCACGCCCTGCCGTCGCAGGAATGCGACGACCTGCGCACTGCGCACGCCATGGTGGCAAATGCAGACGACGGGTGGCGGGCCGGCGCTGTCGAGCTCGGCATCGCCCAGCCTTGCGATATCGGCCATGCGACCTGGTATCTGCTGCATCGGGATGTCCAAGTACTGCGTGCCGTGCAGCCGGATGCGCGCGGCCTGCAACTCCCAGGGCTCGCGCACATCGAGCAAGACGGCTCCACCGCCGCCGGCCGCCAGGGAGTGAAGCTCGCCCACCTGCATGAAGCTGACGTCGGGCGGGAACGACGAAGTCATTTCCTGGGGGTGCTCAGAAGCTGAAGCGGCTCGGCTCGGCGAAGCCGGCCAGGCGCGGCGCCACGGTGTCGAACAGCGCTTCGCGGCGGAAGTCGTTGTCGCCGGCACGGGTGATGCGCATCGCCTGCATGATCGGCTGCGCGCCGACGATGGCTAGCAGTCGGCCGCCGAGCTTGAGCTGATCGAGCAACAGCTGCGGCACCTCGGCCACCGAGCCCGAGAGCAGGATGGCGTCGAACGGCGCCTCGGCGGGCAGGCCGGCGCTGCCGTCGAGCTCGTGCACCGTCACGTTGGCGATGCCGGCGCGCTGCAGGTTGCTGCGCGCCAGTTTGGCCAGCGCCGGCTGGTGCTCCAGCGTGTGCACATGCTGGCACCGGTGCGAGAGCAGCGCGGCCATGTGGCCCGAGCCGGTGCCGACCTCGAACACCTTGTGGTGGCGCACGAGCTGCAGGTTCTGCAGCAGGCGTGCCTCGACCTTCGGTTCGAGCATGAAGCCGCCATGGCCGAGCGGGATCTGGGTGTCCACAAAGGCCCGCGCGCGCTGCGCCGCCGGCACGAACTCCTCGCGCCGCACCACCGAGAGCAGCGACAGCACGCCCTGGTCGAGCACGTCCCAGGGGCGGATCTGCTGTTCGATCATGAGGTAGCGGGCTTGTTCGATGTCCATTTTTTGGGCTGCGCCGAAGCGGCGGTGTCGGGGCTGAGGGGTGGGGCTGACTGGCGAGACTGGCAGGAAGGATGGGGGGAACAGGCACGATTTTATTTCGCTGCGGCGATGGCGACCTTCGGCATGCGCCGCCACCGCCGCTGCGCCCAGGCCGCGAGGTCGTCGAGCCAGCAGTAGATCACCGGCACCACCACCAGCGTCAGCAGCGACGAGGTGATCACGCCGCCGATGACGGCTTGGCCCATCGGCGCGCGCTGCTCGGAGCCCTCGCTCAACGCGAAGGCCAGCGGCACCATGCCGAAGATCATCGCCAGCGTGGTCATCAGGATCGGGCGCAGGCGCACCTTGGCCGCATGCAGCAGCGCGGCGTTGCGCTCCATGCCGGGCTCGCGCGAGCCGTCCGCGCGCAGGGTGCCTTCACGCGAGCGGATCGCGAAGTCGATCAACAGGATCGCGTTCTTGGTCACCAGGCCCATCAGCATCACCACGCCGATGATCGAGAACATGTTCAGCGTCGAGCCGAAGGCCAGCAGCGCGAGCACCACGCCGATCAGGGTGAGCGGCAGCGAGCTCATCAGCGCCAGCGGCTGCAGGAAGCTCTTGAACTGGCTGGCCAGGATCATGTAGATGAACACGATCGCCAGCGCCAGCGCACCGATCGCGTAGCCGAAGGACTCCTGCATGTTCTTCGTCGAGCCGCCGAAGGAATAGCGGTAGCCCGGCGGCCAGGGCACCGCGTCGAGCACGCGGCGGATCTCGGTCGATACCTCGCCGCTGCTGCGCCCGAGCGTGTTGGCGTCGAAGTTGATCTCGCGGTTCATGTCGCGGCGGTTGATCTGGTTCGGCCCGGTCGAGGGGCGCAGGTCGGCCACCTGCGCCAGGCGCACGATGCGCGTGCTGCCGTCGGCCGCATTGGCCACGACCAGCGGCAGGTTCTGCAAATCCGCGGCGGCGTCGCGGCTTGCCGGCGCCAGGCGCACCTTGATGTCGTAGTTCTCGCCGTCGCCGGCGCGCCAGTTGCCTACCGTCTGGCCGGCCACCAGGGAGCGCAAGGTGTTCGCCACCGCGTTCACATTGAGCCCGAGGTCGGCGGCGGCGTCGCGTTTGATATCCACCGCCAGCGTCGGCTTGTTCGGCTTGAGCGTGCTGTCCAGGTCGACCAGGCCGGGGATCTCGCGCAGCTTCGCGGCCACCGGCAGCGTCAGCCGCTCGAGTTCGGCCAAGTCGGCGCCCTGCACCGAAAACTGCAGGCTCTTGCCGCCGCCGAGGTCGGTGACGCCGATGTTGGTGACGGTGATGCCGGGGATGCGCGCCAGGCGCTCGCGCATCGGCAGCGCCATCTGGGTCACGCTGCGCTCGCGGTCCTTGCGGTCGCTCAGGCGCACATACACCGAGCCGTAGATTTTTCCCTGCTGGAAGCCGCTGTTGATCGTGGTCACCGTGTAGCGCACCTCGGG
>JANNGZ010000321.1:0-7948 GCA_031404155.1 Burkholderiales bacterium | reverse complement strand
GCAAAGCGGTCGACCACCCAGTCGGGGCGGAAGAAAAGGAAGGTGGCCAGCAGCAGCAGGCCGATATCCAGCCACGAGCAGCGCTGGCGGAACCAGCCCATGGTGGCCGCGGCGAAGAGCAAGGAGGCCACCGTGCCGCCGACGCAGACCAGCACCACGTCCACCCAGGAGCCGACACCGATCATCAGCAACTGCGGGTTGAAGATGAAGACAAACGGCAGCACCGTGGTGCGCAGGCTGTACCAGGTGGCCTGCCAGCCGGTGGCGTTGGGGTCGTCGCCCGAGATCGCGGCGGCGGCGTAGGAGGCCAGCCCCACCGGCGGGGTCACGTCGGCCATGATGCCGAAGTAGAAGACGAACAGGTGCACCGCAATCAGCGGAATGACCAGCCCGCTGCGCGCGCCGAGTTCCACCACCACCGGCGCCATCAGCGTGGCCACCAGGATGTAGTTGGCGGTGGTTGGCACGCCGGCACCGATCACCAGGCAGATGAACGCGGTGAGCAGCAGCATGATCAGCACGTTGCCCGCGGAAACCGCTTCGACGAAGTCGGTCATCATCAAACCGACGCCGGTGAGCGTGATCGCGCCGACGATCAGCCCCGCGCTTGCACAGGCCACGCCGATGCCGATCATGTTGCGCGCGCCGAGCACGAGGCCGCGCCACAGGTCCGCGAGGCCCTGGCGCCAGGCCGCGGCCGCGGTGCCGGTACCGCGGAAGGCATAGAGCATCCACGGCTGCGCGAGCACCAGCACGATCGCCGCCACCGTGGCCCAGAACGCCGAGAGGCCGGGCGACAACTCCTCGGCCATCAGGCACCAGAGCAGCACCACGATCGGAATGAAGAAGTGCAAGCCGGCCCGCGCCGTGGGCCAGGGCAGCGGCAGCTTCACCGCCGGGTTGTTCGGGTCGTCCAGCGGCACGTCGGGGTGGCGGGACGAATACGCCATCAGGCCGACATAGGCGAGCAGCCCGAAGGCGGCGAGCACCCACGCGGCCGCGTCGCCGGCCAGGGCTTTCAAGCCGGTGATCGAGAAATAGATCAACGCCAACGCGGCCAGCGTGCCGCTGACCCCGAGCGCCCAACCGAGCAAACGCTGGCGCCAGGTGGGTATCACGTCGCGCGCCAGCGGCTGGATGTCGTGCTTCAGCGCTTCCAGGTGGACGATGTAGAACAGCGCGATGTAGGAGATGACGGCCGGCAGCGCCGCATGCTTGACGATCTCGGCGTACGGGATGCCCACGTACTCGACCATCAGGAAGGCCGCCGCGCCCATCACCGGCGGCATGATCTGGCCGTTGACCGACGAGGCCGCTTCGATCGCCCCCGCCTTCACGCCCGAGTAGCCGGTTCGCTTCATCAGCGGGATCGTGAAGATGCCGCCCGAAACCACGTTGCTCACCGACGAGCCCGAGACCACGCCGTTGAGCGCCGAGGACACCACCGCCACCTTGGCCGGCCCGCCGCGCAAATGGCCGAGCAGCGCGAGCGACATCTGCAGCATGAAGTTGCCGGCACCCGCAATGTCGAGCAGCGTGCCGAACAACACGAACAGGAAGATGAACTGCACCGAGACGCCCAGCGCCACACCGTAGACGCCCTCGGTGGTGAGCCACATGTGCGAGAGGAAGCGCGACAGCGACGCTCCCTTGTGCTGGATCACGTCGGGCATGAAGGGCCCGGCGAAGATGAACGCGAGGAACACGCCGGTGGTGATCAGCATGCCCATGCCCATGGCGCGGCGTGTGGCTTCGAGCATCACCAGCACGCCGACCGCGCCCGCGGCGAGGTCCAGCGGCGAGGGCTGGCCGGGGCGCGTGGCCACTTCCTTGTAGAACAGGAACAGGTAGGCGGCGCAGAACGCGCCGACGCCCGCGAGCAGCCAGTCGGCCAGAGGAATCACGCGGCGCGAGGAGCGCTTGAACGCCGGAAAGGCGCAGAAGGCGAGAAAAACCGCAAACGCGAGATGGATCGCGCGCGCCTCGGTGTCGTTGAAGACACCGAAGCCGAACATGAAGGGCAGCGGCGACGCGTACCAGAGCTGGAACAGCGACCAGGCGCCCGCGACCGCCGCCAGCGCAACACCGACCGCGCCCGCCGGCTCACGGCCGCCGAGGTCGGCCTCCTTGACAAGCTGGTCGAGGTCGGCGGCCGAGGCCGGCTCGGCCGTCGCGTTCACCGAAGCGGCCCGCGCCTCAACCGAGCCGAGCGCGGCATGCGGGCCGAGCGCCGGGCCGCCCTCGTCCAGAGGCCAATGGCCTTCGTGCCGTCCAAGTCCGCGCAGGCGGACTCGGAGCCGCGGCACTCAGCTGCCAAGCCGGCCCCCGCCAGCCGCAGGACGCGGCTGGCGCTCGGGCCGTCCATGCCCGCGCGGGCGGGCATGGAGCCGCGGCCTTCGCTCCCCTCGGGGGACCGGCTGAGGTCATCCTCAGGCGAGGGGCTGTCACTTGATCCAGCCCTTTTCCTTGTAGTAGCGCACCGCCCCGTCATGCAGCGGCGCCGAGAGCCCGTCCTTGACCATGTCCTCGGGCTTCAGGTTGGCCAGCGCCGGGTGCAGCTTCTTGAACTCGTCGAAGTTGTCGAACACCGCCTTGACCACCTGGTACACGGTTTCGGCCGGCGCCTTGCTCGACGCGACCACCGTGGCGAGCACGCCGTAGGTCTGCGCGCCTTCGCTGTTGTTGGGGTACAGGCCACCGGGGATCACTGCCTTGGCGTAGTACGGCTTCTCGCCGACCAGCTTGTCGACGTGGGGGCCGCTGAGCGCCACCAGCTTGGCGCCGCAGGTGGTGGTCGGGTCCTGGATGTTGGCGCTCGGGTGGCCCACCGCGTAGAAGAAGCCGTCGATCTTGCCGTCGCAGAGCGCCGAGCCATGTTCGTCGGCCTTCAGCTCCGAGGCAAGAGAGAAGTCGCCGAGCTTCCAGCCCATCGCGCCGAGCAGTTCTTCCATCGACGCGCGCGTGCCCGAGCCCGGGTTGCCGATGTTGAAGCGCTTGCCCTTGAAGTCGGCAAAGGTCTTGATGTTGGCTTCCTTGCGCGCCAGCACGGTGAAGGGCTCGGGGTGCACCGAGAACACCGCGCGCAGGTCGCCGTAGGCCGCGTCCTTGAACTGGTTCAGGCCCTTGGCGGCGTTGTAGTGCACGTCGCTTTGCGCGAAGCCGATGTCCAGCTCGCCGGCCTTGATCGTGTTGATGTTGAACACCGAGCCGCCGGTGGATTCCACCGAGCAGCGAATGCCGTGTTTGGCGCGGTCCTTGTTGACCAGCCGGCAGATGGCGCCGCCGGCGGCGTAGTACACGCCGGTGACACCGCCGGTGCCGACGGTGACGAACTTCTGCTGCGCCACGGCGGGCGCAGCGCCGAGCGTGGAGCCGATGATCGCGGCGGCGCCGAGGGCGCCCAGGGTCGATTTGCAGAACATCTTGCGTTTCTCCGGTGGGTCATGAAATGGAGGCGATGGCCGCATCGAGCGAGGCGCCGAAACGGGACACGATCTGGTCCAGCTCGGCCTCGCTGCTGATGAACGGCGGCGCCAGCAGGACATGATCGCCGAGAAGTCCGTCCACCGTGCCGCCCATCGGGTAAACCATCAAGCCGCGCGACATGGCTTCTTTCTTGATGCGCGCATGCAGTTTCGGCGCCGGCTCGAAGGGTGACTTCGACTCGCGTTCGCGCACCAACTCCACGCCGATGAAGAGGCCGCGACCGCGCAGGTCGCCGACATGCGGGTGGGCGCCGAAGCGCTGGCGCAGCGCGGCCATCAGGTACTCGCCGCGCGCTTGCACCTGAGGCAGCAGCGCATCGCGTTCGATCACCTTCTGCACCGCAAGCGCCGCTGCGCAAGCAACGGCATGGCCGAGGTAGGTGTGGCCATGCTGGAAGAAGCCGCTGCCACGCGACATCGCGTCGACGATGCGCGATTGCGCCAGCACCGCGCCGATCGGCTGGTAGCCGCCGCCGAGGCCCTTGGCGATCGCGATCAGGTCGGGCACCACGCCGTCCTGTTCACACGCGTGCAGCGTGCCGGTGCGGCCCATGCCGCACATCACTTCGTCGAGGATCAGCAACACGCCGTGGCGGTCGCAAACCTCTTTCACCGCCTTGAAGTAGCCGGGCACCGGAACCAGCACGCCGGCAGTGGCGCCGCCGACCGTCTCGGCCACAAACGCGATCACCCGGTCCGAACCCAAGCGTTGAATCGTCTCGTCGAGCTCCTGCGCAAGCCGCTGGCCATAGGCCTGCGGCGTTTCGCCCTCATGCATCTCGCGGTACGGATAACAGGGCGCCACATGCGTGGCCGCTATCAGGATCGGCGCAAACGGCTCGCGGCGCCAGGCGTTGCCGCCGACCGCGAGCGCGCCGAGCGTGTTGCCGTGGTAACTCTGGCGCCGTGCGATGAAGTGGGTGCGCTGCGGCTGCCCGATCTCCACGAAGTATTGCCGCGCCATCTTCAGCGCCGCCTCCATCGCCTCGGAGCCGCCGCTGACGAAGTAGGCGTGGCTGATGCCGGCCGGTGCGTTCGCCACGAGCCGCGCCGCCAGCTCCTCGGCCACACCGGTGGTGAAGAAGCTGGTGTGCGCGTAGGCGAGTTGGTCGATCTGCGCGTGCATCGCCGCGAGCACGTCCGGGTGGCCATGCCCGAGGCAGGACACCGCGGCACCGCCCGACGCGTCGATGTAGCGCTTGCCTTCGCGGTCAGTCAGCCACACGCCCTGCCCCGACACCGCGCACGGCGGCAGCTGGTGCAGGTGGCGGTGCAGCACCTGGGTGGCCTGCGGGGTCGCTGGCGTGCGAGCGTTCATTTCGCGGCTCCTGAAATCGCCGGACGCGGCGCCGGGCTCAGTGATTTTCTTTCGCGTGGTTGATCGTGTACTTCGGTATCTCGATCGTCACATCGCGGTTGCTCAGGATCGCCTGGCACGACAGGCGCGAGCTGGGCTCCAGCCCCCAGGCGCGGTCGAGCAAATCTTCTTCGCTCTCGTCCATCTCGCCGAGCGAATCAAAACCCTCACGCACCACCACATGGCAGGTGGTGCAGGCGCAGCTCATCTCGCAGGCATGTTCGATCGCGATGCCGTTTTCCAGCAGCGCCTCGCAGATCGAGGTGCCGCTGTCGGCGGTGATCGAATCGCCGAGCGGGCAGTACTCGGCGTGGGGCAGGATCTTGATGACGGGCATGCGGCGCTCTTGGGTTTCGATCAGATCTCGTCGATGCTCTTGCCCGCAAGCGCCTGGCGGATGCCGCGGTTCATGCGCCGCGCGGCGAAGTCTTCGGTGCCCGCGGCCAGCGCTTGCACGGCCGCGTTGATCGCGTGGTGGTCGGCGAGCGTGCTGGCATCGCGGGCTTTTAGCAGCAGCGCGTCGACCGCGGCACGCTCGGCATCGTCGAGCAGGTCGGCATCGGCCGCGAGCGCCGAGGCGGTGGCGAGCAGCATGCGCTCGGCGTCGACCCGCGCTTCGCGCAGCGAGCGCGCGGCGGCGTCCTCGTCGGCCGAGGCGAAGCCTTCACGCAGCATGCGTGCGATGTCGTCGTCGGCGAGGCCGTAACTCGGCTTGACCACGATCGCAGCTTCGACACCCGAGGTCAGCTCCTTGGCCGACACGTTCAGCAGCCCGTCGGCATCGACTTCGAAGGTGACGCGGATGCGCGCCGCGCCGGCCACCATCGGCGGAATGCCACGCAGCTCGAAGCGCGCGAGCGAGCGGCAGTCGCTGACCAGTTCGCGCTCACCCTGCACCACATGCACCGCCAACGCGGTCTGGCCGTCCTTGAAGGTGGTGAAGTCCTGCGCCTTGGCCACCGGAATCGTCGCGTTGCGCTCGATCACCCGCTCCACCAGGCCGCCCATGGTCTCCAGGCCGAGCGAAAGCGGGATCACGTCGAGCAGCAGGATTTCACCATCGCGCGAGTTGCCCGCGAGCTGGTTGGCCTGGATCGCGGCGCCCAAGGCCACCACTTCGTCCGGGTTCAGATTCACCAGCGGCGGGCGGCCGAAAAATTCGCCGATCGCGGTCTGCACCGCCGGCATGCGGGTCGAGCCGCCGACCATCACCACCCCGGCTACCTCGTCGCGGCCGATCTTGGCGTCGCGCAGCACGCGCTTGACGGAGGCCAGGGTGCGTTCGAGCAGCGGGCGGGTCAGCGCTTCGAATTGGGCGCGGGTCACAGCGACGGCGATGTCGCCGCCCGCGAGCGTGCAGCGCAACACCGTGCCCTCGCCCGCGGTGAGCGCTTCCTTGGCCGCACGCGCCGCCACCAGCACCGCGCGTTTGTCTTGCGCGCTGGCCTGCGCCTTGGCCTGCGCCTTGGTCTGCGCATCAGCCGCTGCGCCGGCCCCCGTGCCGGTGAACTCGCGCCCCGCCTGCGCCAGCGCCCAGTCGGCCAGCAGCGCATCGAAGTCGTCGCCACCGAGGGCGGCGTCGCCGCCGGTGGCCACCACTTCAAAGACACCGCGCGACAGGCGCAGCAGCGAAATATCGAAGGTGCCGCCGCCAAGGTCGTAGATCGCGTAGAGCCCTTCGCTGCCGTTCTCCAGGCCATAGGCCACCGCAGCGGCGGTGGGCTCGTTGATCAGGCGCAGCACGTTCAGGCCGGCGAGCTGCGCGGCGTCCTTGGTGGCCTGGCGCTGCGCGTCGTCGAAATACGCCGGCACGGTGATCACCGCGCCGAACAGGTCATCGTTGAAGGTGTCCTCGGCGCGCTGGCGCAGCGACGCCAGGATTTCGGCCGAGACCTCGACCGGCGTCTTCACACCGTCGCGGGTTTCGATCGCCACCATACCGGGCCGGTCGACAAAGCGGTAAGGCAGACCGTCGCGCCCGGCGATGTCCTTCAGCGCACGGCCCATGAAGCGCTTCGCCGACACCACAGTGTTCTCCGGGTCCTCGCCCTGGAGCGCCAGCGCGTCGGCGCCGATCTGCCGCCGGCCGGCGTCGAGGTAGCGCACCGCGGAGGGCAGGATCACGCGGCCCTGCTCGTCGGGCAGGCATTCGGCAACGCCATGGCGCACCGAGGCCACCAGCGAATGGGTGGTGCCCAGGTCGATGCCGACCGCGACTCGGCGCTGGTGCGGGTCGGGCGCCTGGCCGGGTTCAGAGATCTGGAGGAGTGCCATCGGGTGGTTATGCTCAGCGCTGGTGTTCGGTGCGGGTGTTCAGTGCTGGTGTTCGGCGCTGGTGTCCGGCGCGCTCTTTCATTGTCCCAGCGTGTCGAGCCGGCGATCGATGTCGGCGCGAAAGCGCGCAACGAACATGAGGGCTCTCACCTGCGCGGCTGCGGGAGCTGCGTCGCCGCGCTGGTCGAGCTGCTCCCTCAGTTCGTCGAGGAGGCCCTGCTCGGCGGCGGCGATCCGGCTGTCGAGTTGCTGCACAGCGTCCACATCGGCCGCGTCGTCGAGCGCCTCGCGCCAGGCCATCTGCTGCATCAGGAATGCCTTGGGCATCGCCGTGTTGTTCTCGGCCTCGATCGGTGCGCCACGCAGCTCACAAAGGTAGGCCGCTCGCTTGAGCGGGTCGCGCAAGCGGCGGTAGGCCTGGTTGACCCGCACCGACCATTGCATCGCCACGCGCTGCGACGCCGCGCCGTCGGCGGCGAAGCGGTCGGGGTGCACCTGCGATTGCAGCTCGCGCCAGCGGCCGTCGAGCGCGTCGCGGTCGAGCGCAAAGCGCTGCGGCAGGCCGAAGAGGGTGAAGTCGTCGTCGCTGAGGTTCATCTGCGCGCCCGGGCCGCTGCTCACAGCGGCTTCTCAAGAAAGAGCGACAGGCCGTTGTCCGGGTAACCGCCAAACGGGCCGCGGCTCGTGACGAGCTCGGGCATGTCCCGGCCCGGATTTGCAGGGCCGGCGTTGACGAGGCCAGGCGGGGCGTTCATGTGGAGAGATGAACCGGTGGCAAAAAAATGGCGCGGACCGATGCCGCGCCAGGATCTGATTCGGCGCGCCTAGACGC
>JANNGZ010000320.1:0-17333 GCA_031404155.1 Burkholderiales bacterium | reverse complement strand
TGGGCCTACTACGAACTCGGCTGGGGCGGCTGGTGGTTCTGGGACCCGGTGGAAAACGCCTCCTTCACGCCCTGGCTCGTCGGCACCGCGCTGATCCACTCGCTGGCCGTCACCGAGAAGCGCGGCAGCTTCAAGAACTGGACCGTGTTGCTCGCGATCTGCGCGTTTTCGCTCTCGCTGCTCGGCACCTTCCTCGTGCGCTCGGGCGTGCTGACCTCGGTGCATGCCTTCGCCGCCGACCCCAAGCGCGGCGTCTTCATCCTGCTCTTCCTCACCGTGGTGATCGGCGGATCGCTCGCGCTCTTTGCCTGGCGCGCGCCGAAGGTCAGCCTGGGCGGCGCGTTTGCGCTGCTCTCGCGCGAGACCCTGCTCCTGGTCAACAACGTGCTGCTGATGGTGGCCGCGGCCTCGGTGCTGCTCGGTACGCTCTACCCGCTGATCATCGACGCGCTCGGCCTGGGCAAGCTCTCGGTCGGGCCGCCGTACTTCAACGCGGTCTTCATGCCCTTGATGCTGCCGCTGCTGTTCCTGATCGCCGTCGGCCCGCTGGCGCGCTGGAAGCAGGCCGACGCACGCGACATGGCGCAGCGCCTGCGCCTGGCGGCGGTGCTCGCGCTGGTCGCCGGTGCCGGCCTGCCGTTGCTCGTCGGCGCGTGGACGCCGCTGGTCGCGCTCGGCTTGTTGCTCGCGGTGTGGATCGCCGCGAGTTCGGCGTTCCAGATTCGCGAGCGCCTCAAATCGGGCCGGCCGCCGCGCTCGTACTGGGGCATGCACGCCGCGCACCTCGGCATCGCGGTGTTTGTCGTCGGCGTCACCATGGTCAAGGGCTACGAAGTCGAGAAGGACGTGCGCATGGCGCTCGGCGACACCGTCGAGCTCGGTGGCTACACGGTGCGCTTGCTGGGTGTCAGCCAGGTGCCGGGGCCGAACTACGTGGCGCAGCGCGGCGAGGTCGAACTCTCCAAGGGCGGGCAGGTGGTCAACACGCTGCGCCCCGAGAAGCGCAGCTACTTTTCCTCGCAGATGCCGATGACCGAAACCGCGATCGATTCGGGCTTCACGCGCGACCTCTACGTCTCGCTCGGCGAGCCGCTGAACGCGAAGGGCGAGGCACCGGTCTGGAGCGTCCGCGTCTATTACAAACCCTTCATCGTCTGGATCTGGAGCGGCTGCCTCTTGATGGCGCTGGGTGGCGCGCTCGCGGCAAGCGACCGGCGCTACAGGCTCAAGAAAGCACGCGAAGCGGTGGTGCAGGGAGCCGTGGCGTGAAACGCTTCCTGATCCTGATCCCACTCGGGCTCTTCCTCGCGCTCGCGATCTTTCTCGCCATCGGCCTCAACCGCGACCCGCACGAGGTGCCGTCGCCGCTGATCGGCAAACCGGCGCCGGCGTTCACGCTGCCGCGGCTGGACGCCGCCCCGCAGGCCGGGGTGCAGGCCGGGGTGCAGACAGGAACGCCGGCCGCAACCTTCAGCCCGAAGGACATGGCCGGCAAGGTCTGGCTGCTCAACGTCTGGGCCTCGTGGTGCGTGTCCTGCCGCGTCGAGCACCCGGTGCTGCTCGCCTTCGCGAAGTCGGGCGCCGCGCCGCTGGTCGGCCTCGACTACAAGGACGTGCCCGCCGATGCGCAGGCCTGGCTGGCCCGGCACGGCAACCCCTACGTGCTGTCGGCAGTCGACGCCGACGGCCGCGTCGGCATCGACTACGGCGTCTACGGCGTGCCCGAGACCTATGTGATCGACAAGGCCGGCACGATCCGCTTCAAGCAGATCGGCCCGGTGACGACCGAGGTGATGCGCTCGCGCATCCTGCCCTTGATCGAGGAACTGAAAAAATGACGATCGCACTGCGGGGATGGGCCGGGCCGTTGCTGGGGGCGGCCGCGCTGGTCTGTTCGCTGGTGTGCCCGCTGCCCGCCGGCGCCGCCGACGCGCTGCCGCTCGCCGACGACCCGGTGGTCGAGCAGCGCCTGCTCGTCATCGCCGAGGAAGTGCGCTGCCTGGTGTGCCAGAACGAGTCGCTTGCCGGCTCGCGCGCCGACCTCGCTCAAGACCTGCGCCGCGAGATCCGCCAGCTGATCCGCCAGGGCAAGACCGATGCCGAGGTGATGGAGTTTCTGGTCAGCCGCTATGGCGACTACGTGCGCTACCGGCCGCCGGTGAAGCCGACCACCTGGCTGCTGTGGGGCGGGCCGTTCGCCCTGCTCGCCGCCGGCGTCGTGGGCTTGCTGATGTTCGTGCGCCGGCGCCGCCAGGCTGGAGACGCCGCAGAGGCGCTGTCGCCCGAAGAGGAGCGAAAGGCCGCGGCCCTGCTCGGCGGAGCCGACCGATGACCGGGTTCCTGCTTGCGGCGGCGCTGCTCGTCATCGTCACGCTGCTGCTGCTGCTGCGCCCGTGGCGTCGAGGCGGCGCCGACCGAAAGGTCGCGGCGAGCTTGGCGCTCGACATCAACACCAGCCTCTACCGCGACCAGCTGCTCGAACTCGACCGCGACCTCGCCGCCGGCACCCTTGCCGCGGCCGACCACGCGCAGTCGCGCGCCGAATTGCAGCGCCGCCTGCTCGAGGATGCCGGCGCACGCGACGCGCCGGCGGCGGCGGCGGTCGGTGTGCGCAAGACCTCGCTGGCGATCGTGCTGGTGGTGCCGCTGGTTGCGGGCTCGCTCTACGCCTTGCTCGGCCAGCCTGCCGCGCTCGACCCCCGGGTCCGCCAGGGCCTGACCCAAGCCGATGTCGAGCAGATGGTGCAGGGCCTCGCCACCCGGCTCGAGAAGAACCCCGACGACCCGAAGGGCTGGGCGATGCTGGGCCGCTCCTACCGCTTGATGGGGCGCACCCGGGAGGCACAGGCCGCGTTCGCGCGGGTCGGTCCCACGATCAACACCGACCCGGTGCTCCTGGTCGAATACGCCGACACGCTGGCCACGACCGCCAATGGCAACCTGGAAGGCCAACCGCTCGCGCTGGTCGAGCGCGCGCTGGCGCTCGACCCCAACCAACCGATGGCGCTGGCACTGGCGGCGACGGCGGCGTTCAAGCGCCAGGACTTCGCCCTCGCGGCCCAACACTGGGAGCGGCTGCTGCCCTCGCTGCCACCCGATTCGGAAGACGCGAGCTGGGTCGCGAGCCGCCTGGCCGAGATTCGCGGCGCGGGTGCTATCAGCGGCGCGGCGCCGGCCGCGGCGCCTGTTGCCGGCGCGGTCACTGCGGCCCGTGCCGCCATGCCGCCGTCGATTTCCGCCGCGGCGCCGAAGTCCGCGCCTGCCGCGTCGTCGGAAATCCGCGGGCGCGTCAGCCTCGCCCCGGCGCTCGCCGCCGAGGTGCTGCCGACCGATACCGTGTTCGTGTTCGCGCGTGCGGTGCAGGGCCCGCGCATGCCGCTGGCGCTACAGCGCGCGCGCGTCTCGGAACTGCCGCTCAGCTTCAGACTCGACGATTCGAGCGCGATGGCGCCGGAGCTCAAGCTCTCCGGTGCCACAGAGGTCCGCATCGAAGCGCGCATATCGCGCAGCGGCAGCGCCACGCCGGCAGCGAACGACCTGATCGGCGTCGGCCCGGTGGTCAAGCCGGGCGCCGGCGATGTCTCGGTGCTGATCGACCAGCGCCGGCCTTAGCCCGGGGTTCGCCACTGGGGCTCTTGGCCATGCCCTGTCCACTGAATCACAGAGCGTCACCCACGCCGGTGACCACGCTGGAGTACGACCCGAAACGGCAACTCCACCCGCACCACCCAGCCCCGGTGTAGCCCAGTGCGGCCGGTTTGCACCCCTGTGATGGCGCCTGCGCCGAGCGCGACGCGGCTAGCTCGGCGAGGCCGGGTCGGCGTAGACCGCGTCCTCGCTCCAGCCGAGCGCGGCCATGTCAGGCCGGCGCAGATGCGCCTCGCTCGGCATCATGAATTCGTCGAGCTGCGGCGGCGCGACCTGTGTGCCCGCGAGCATCGCGTGAGCCTGGCCGCGGTGGTGGGTCTGGTGGTTGAACAGGTGCGCGAGCAGGTGGCCCGCGCGGTCGCGCTGGGTGTGGTCGCTGCGCGGAATCTCGACCACCGCGTCGCAACCGGCGGCGTCCAGGCCGTCGCAGAACACGATCAAGCGCTCGTCGCTGGTGGCCTGGCGCGCGGCGAGCGAGCCCGGCTCGTCGGCCGGCACGAAGTGGTCGAAGATGGCGCGCAGGTTCGGCTCGCGGTAGAGCACGCCGACATAGAACAGGTCGACTTCGAGGATGTGGTTCAGGGTCTGCGCCAGGCTCGGGAAAAAGCTCACCCGCGGGGCGTGGAACTCGGTGCGCGAGAGCCGCCCCATCGCCTGGTGCAACCTGAAGTTGCTCAGCCGGTTGGCGCGGGCCTGGATGCGCAGGTAGTGGCTGAGGTCCACGGCGCCTTCACTCGGGCTTGGGCTCGTCCTGCTGGGCTGATAGCTGGGCCGGCTGCGTCGCCGGCTGCCTGGCGGGCTGCTTGGCCGACTGATCGGCCGGCTTCTTCGCCGCCTTCTCGGCCACCGGCAGCCCGGCACCCTTCCACGCGGTAAAGCCGCCTTCCACATGCGCCACGTTCGGCAGCCCCATCTCCTGCAAGGTCTGGGTGGCCAATGCCGAGCGCCAGCCCATCGCGCAGAAGAGCACGTAGCGTTTGTTCGGGTTGGCAAACGCGGCGTGGTGGTACGGGCTCTCGGGGTCGACCCAGAATTCGAGCATGCCGCGCGGTGCGTGGAAGGCACCCGGGATCACGCCCTCGCGTTCCAGCTCGCGCACATCGCGGATGTCGACAAACTGCACGTCGTCGCGGCCATGCAGGTCGCGCGCTTCTTCCAGGCCGAAGGTGGTGATGGCCTGCATGGCCTCATCGACCATCGATTTGGCGGTCTTTTTCATGGCGGTGTCCGGGTGCGGCGAAGGAGCGACCCGCACATTCTGAACCCCGCGGCCCGCCCTTTGGAAGCGGCCTGCGGATCGAATCAGTTGTAGTACGGGTATCGGTCCGGGTCCACCTTCATCGCCCGCAATACCACCCGCATCACGCCGAGCGCATGGCGGGCCACATGGCGGATGTAGAAGGCCTCGAGCTCGCTCATCGGCAGCAGCGCGCGGTTCACGAACAAGGTGTCCTGGTGGCCGTTGCGGGACATCTTGAAGCCGTGGAAACCGAGCCCTTCGAGCCGGGCGACGATGCGCGCCACGTCGTCCTCGGAGACCAGGCCGCAGAAGTCGTGGAACTCGACACTGATCTGTGCGATGCCGCGCAGGAATTCGTCCGAGAGCGAGTCGAAGACTTCCACTTCGGCGCCTTCGATGTCCATCTTCAGCAGGTCGATCCGGCCGATGCCCTGCGCATCGACAAAATCGTCGAGCCGGATCGAGTCGACAAATTCGCTCGGCTGGCGCGAGCCGTCGCCGCTGCTCGTGCTGGCCGCGAGCTCGTTGTCGCCCGGGTAGATCGCCACCTGCCCGTTGCGCCCGGTGATGGCGCAGTGGAAGTTCTGGATCCGGTCGGTGTCGTGCAGGGTGTCGTACATCTGCGCCGACGCCTCCACGGCAAAACACCGGCTGCCGAAGCGGTCCACCATCTTCTGCGAGAAGCGCCCGCGGTTGGCGCCGAGGTCCAGCACCACCGAGTCGGCGCCGAGCGCCCGCGGGCGCAGCGAATGCCATTCGACACAGGCCAGTCGCGCACTTTCCATGCAGTACCTCTCTCTCGCGAAGTGACAGGGCGCGAGTGTCTGGAGCGACGGCCGCCGAGTCAAGCGGTTGGCGCACATAGCGCACACATCACAAACTGGTACAACTCGGCCGGCGGCTGCATCGCCGCATCGCGCCCGCCGATGCCGCGGATTCGCCTGTGCTACGGTGCCGGCCAGCCGCGTCAAACACCAGCCCTCGGAGTGCGCACCATGAAGCCCTCGCAATTCGGCGACCTCGACGAACATGCCGGCAATCGGCTCGGTTGCAGCGCCGCCGAGTGGCGCGCGCGCCAGGAGTTGGCGGCCTGCTACCGCGTCTTCCACCTGCTCGGCTGGTCCGAGCTGGTCTACAACCACATTTCGCTGCGTGTGCCCGGCAGCGGCGGGCAGCATTTCCTGCTCAACCGCTTCGGCCTGCACTACAGCGAAATCCGCGCCTCGAACCTGGTCAAGGTGGACCTGAACGGCCGCGTGGTGGCACCCGACGACGCCCCGGTGAACGCCGCCGGCGTGACCCCGCATGCCACCCTGCACCGCGGCGTGGCCCATGCGCATTGCGTGATGCACACCCACACCAGTTCGGGCATGGCGGTGGCCTCGTCGCAGGCCGGCCTGACGATCACCAACTTCTACGCCGCGCAGCTCGGCAGCCGGCTCGCATACCACGACTTCGAGGGCATCACGGTGCATGCCGACGAAGGACCGCGCCTGCTCAAGAGCATCGGCGACAAGCCCGCGGTGATCCTGCGCAACCATGGACTGCTGGCCTGGGGGCCGACGCTGCCGGTGTGTTTCCTGACGCTGTGGACGCTGCAACGCGCCTGCGACGTGCAGGTGGCCGGCGCCGCACTCGGGCCGGCGATACCGATCTCGCCGGAAGTTCAGCGCGCCTGCGCCGCCGATTCACTCAAGGTGAGCAGCGGCGACGAGTTCGGGCGCGATGTGTTCGACGCGATGGTGCGGCTGGTGGACCGCGGCGACCGCAGCTGGCGCGATTGACTTTCTTCTCCCTCCCCTTGACGGGGGAGGATTGGGGTGAGGGTGGCCCAAGCCCTCACCCCCATCCCAGCCTTCCCCCATCAAGGGGGAAGGAGCAAACCGAGCGCCGCCACCTCACTCGCGCGCTTCGAACAACTCCACCGGGTTGCCCGACGGGTCGTCCACCAGCACCTGTCGCCCGCCCGGCCCTTTGACGGGCGCGCTGCGAAAACCGGCGCCCTGCGCCTGCAAGGCCACAGCGCCAACCCGCGCCGCTTGACGATGGCAAACGGCGGGCCCCAGCGCTCGCTCAGCCGAAATCCGAGGGCGCGGTAGAACGGCAGTGCCACGTCGATATCGTCGACCAGGTAGCGAACGGTGGCCATGGGTGATGCTCCCTTGCGGTGTTCAGCGGCAATCCGCTGCGATGCGCCGACGGCACCGGGCCGGCTACACCCCGTCGACCACGATGATGTTCGAGCGCGCCACACGCTCGCGCAGCGCCCTCATCGGCTGGTACTCGGGCGAGGCCCAGAAGGTCTCGAGCGCGGCCATGTTCGGGAACTCGAGCACCACCGCGCGCTGCGGCAACCAGCTGCCCTCGAGCACGCGCGCCGCACCGCCACGCACCAGGTAGCGGCCGCCATGCGCGGCGATGATCGCCGGAACCTTTTGCTGGTACTCCTCGTAGGCGGCGCTGTCGTGCAGGGTGACATTGGCGATCAGGTAAGCGGGCATCGGTGGGTCTCCTCAAGTGATCTGTGGGTCAGCGGTGTCGGCGGGAGATCAGCGGGGTACCACGGGGTTTCAACTCAGCCGGGCCAGTGCCGCGCGAACACCGGTGCCACGCCCGGGTCGGCTTCGATGCGCTCGAGCAGCGCGTGAAACTGCGGGCGCTTCTCGCGCAGGAATGTTCGTGCGCCCGACCAGTGGGAGACCACCACAGCGAGCATGTCGAGCGCGCCGGGCGCGTCGCCGCCGCACAAAAACGGCCGCGATGTCGAGAGCGGGAACTGGTCGGCGAAGTGGCTCCAGTGCAGGTGCAGGCGTTCACGCGCACCTCGGCGCAGGCGCTTCCTGGTGGCGTCGTCGTCTTCACCCGCAGGCCCGAGCCAACGCTCGGGGTAGTCGATCACGCCGATGGCCGAGTAGCAGTTGGCCGCGATGTAGACGAGGCCACGGATCGCCTGCGCACGCGCCGGCAATTCAGCCGGCAGCAGCGCGACCGCGGGGTAGGCCAGGCCGAGGTGGATCAGGATCGCAGCGCTTTCGCTGAGCACGCTGCCGTCGGGCAACTGCAGCGTGGGGATTTGCTGCAAGGGGTTGACGCGAGCGAGTTCGGCGAGCGCGGAGTCGGCCTCCCAGGTGGCCGCGCGCACGATGCGGTAGGGCAGCGCGCAACGCTCGAGCGCCATCTCGACCGCGGCGCTGCCGCTGCCCTGGGCGCCGAAGAGCGTGAACATGCCGGGGTCTCGGCGCGCGCCGGTTGACTTCGGCCGCTCAGGCCGCGACGCGATGGTCGCGGTACATGAAGGCCACCACCGCACCGAGCACCAGCAGCAGCGCGCCGTCGAAGACGATCTGCTTGACCACATGCAGCCCCGGCATTGGCTGCACCGCGTAATAGATCATGTAGGTGGGCACCACGGTGAGCAGCGCGATCACCCCGCCGAAGCGCAGCCCCTGGCCGAGCCAGGGTTTGGCTTCGACGCCGCGTGCATAGACCCACACCAACGCGCCCGACAGGAGGACATGGGCCGCCAGCATGAACGGGAAATACTGCTGCGAGTCGGCCTCGGGGCGGAACAGCGCGGGCAGCTTGGCGTAGTCGGCGTAGAGCAGCGTGCCGTGCACGACAAAGCTGCCGAGCATCCAGACCACGAAGACGAGCACGCAGGCGATCAGGTACTTCTTGTTCATGGCGCGGCTCCAGTGAAGCGCTTGTGGTGCCGCAGCGGCCCTCCGCCGCTGCGCTCAAGCGCCCACGATAGAGGCCCGCTGCCCGCGGTTCCAGCGGGCGTACCCGAATGCGCGGCGGGGTCACGGCGCGTCGAGTTCGAAGTGGATCTCGTTGCCACGCGGCGTGGGGCCGCAGTTGCGCCAGCCGGCACGTTCATAGAACTGCTGCGCGCGGGTACCGGGTTCGGTGGTGAGCCAAAGACGGCGCAGGCCGCGCGACCACAGCCAAGCCACCATCTCGTCGTGCAGGCGGCGGCCGACGCCGCGCGCCTCGAAGGCCGGGTCGACGAAGAGGGCCCAGATGTTGCCCGTCTCGGTGTTGCCGATGGCAAAGCCCGCGAGCACGGGCTGGCCCATGCTCTCGCCGCCGCGGGCATCCTCATGCAGACAACTCTCGCCGTCGCGGGCATCCTCATGCACACACTCGACCACCCAGCCGCGGCCGCTGCGCTCGATCGCCTCCAGCACGTCGGCGTCGCTGATAACCGTGGAGACGAGCCGGTTTTCGCGTACCGCGTGGCGCACACGCTGGATCTCGGGCACGTCGGCGCGCAGGGCCTGGCGCAGCGTGCCGCTGCTCAAACGATCTGGGCGCATGTGCTCAGGGCCCGTGCCATCAGGGCCCGTGCCATCAGGGCGCCGCGGCGCTCAGGAATTCGTCGATCGCTTCGTCCACAGCCGCCGGATGTGTGACCGGCCCCATGTGGCCGAGGCCGGCAAACTCGCGCAGCGTGACCTGGGGCAGCGATTGCGTCAGCAACTGCGCCACGCCGCGCGCCGACGCGGTGGTGGCACTGCCCACCATCAACAGCACCGGCATGCGCAGTGCGGCAAACGCCTGCAAGGGCGTGGGCTCGCTCGTCAATGCCTGGGCCCAGCCGCGCACGTTGCGCGTGGCCTCAGCCACCGCCGCCTGGCGCGCCGGCGGCATGGCCGCGAAGCTGCCCGCGCCCATCCAGTAGTCGATGAAACTCCTGCCCGCGGCGAGTGCGTGGCCCGCGCTGAGTGCCTGCGCCGCGGCGGCCACCGCGGCGCGAATGCCGCTTGCCGCTTCCTGCCCCCACGCGCCTTGCTGGAGCAGCAGGGAAAACAGCGTCGGCTCGTAGAGCACCAGCGCGCGCACGCGCTCGGGCGCCGCCAGCGCCGCCATCAAGGCCACCGCGCCGCCGTAGGAATGCCCGACCAGGCACAGCGGGCTGCCGGCGAGGGCCAGCACCGGCTCCAGCAACGCCACCTCGTCGCGCAGGGTGAGCGTGCGGTCGCTGGGCCAAGGCGGCCCCTTGCCGGCACCGTAGCCGTCGGGCGCATAGGCGCGGTAGCGCGGCGCCAGGCGCTCGAGTAGCGAGCGGAACTGCGAGGATGAACTGGCGTTGGAGTGGATGCAGACCACACCTTCACCCACGCTGCCGGCCTGGCGGAAGAACGGCAGGTTCATGCCGGGCTGATCTCGCCGGTGAATCGGTCGCGGTCGGCCCAGAAGGGGCAGGCCGCGCACTTTTCGCCTCTCCGGTAGTCGATGCCTTCCTCGTGCGGGCAACCCAGAATGCGGTCGGGCGAGACCACCGACTTGACGCCGTTTTGCCGGAGAAAGTGCACAAGCTCTTCGTTGACCGAAGCGTCGGCTCGAATGTCGCCGCGCTCGCTGAACCAACGCTTCAGCTCGGGTTCGCCACCTTCCTCGTAGGTGATGCCCACCGCCACTTTGCTCGCGCGCAGATTGTCCGGGCCGTAGTAGGCGACGCTGGCCACGGGGTAGCCCCGAAAACCCCGACCCGCCTTCTTCTTGAGCCTGTCCCGGAACCAGGTGGCCTTGAGTGCCATAGTGAGTTCCCCTTGCGCCGAAGTGTCCGCAGATCGCGGCCGGTGCCGCGCCGTGCCGTGCCGTGCCGCCAGCTTGTGTTCATGCGCCGCCCGGCACCGGGGTGGCGGGGGCATGCGATCCCTACCGATGAAATGCTACGCCGCTCTATGAGTCTGCGCCGAAACGAGCCGCCGCCCTGACCCGGGCCTTCGCAGCCTCCACCTCGCGGTCGCGCGGTTCGGTGCTCGTCACCAGTGATCCGATCAGCACACGTGCGGCCGCGGCCACGTCGGCCACCGCGCGATCGAAAGCGGCCTCGTTGGCCCGCGACGGCAGATTGAAGCCGCTGAGCTTGCGCACGAACTGCAGCGACGCATCCCGAATCTCCAGCTCGGTGGCCGGCGGTTCGAAGTTGAACAGGGTCTTGATGTTGCGGCACATGGTGGCTCCGGTTCGGGCGCGCGAGCGCGGCGCTGGTCGGCGGTTGCCAAGCCTATTTTGGAGGCGGCGGCGCCACCATCAAGGCCGCGATTTTTTCCACCGTGGCCCAGTTGCGGGTGGTGCCGGTGGCGGCGAGCTCGCGCAGCAGGGTTTCGGCCAGCTTGCTTTCAAGGATGCCGTTGGCGCACCAGAGATAAGCCGCGTGGGAGCCGAGATGCATCGTGTCGGCGCCCCAGGGCTTTGACGCGAGCGCACTGAGCGCCGCGAGCGCCTTGGCGTCGTTGCTGAACGCCACGAGCAGCCGCGACGCATCGGTGGCCACGCCCGCGAGCGTGTTGCCCGCGACCACGGCCGCGATGTCCTTACCCGACTTGACCACCACCAGCGCGTCCACGCCCAGCGCCTGCGCGACAGCGGCGCGAATGCGCTGCGCGTGCCGGGCCGGCGCTTCGGCGGGCCCGTCAAAAACCGCATTGCCGCTGTTCAACAGGGTGCTGACGTTGCCGTAGCCGAGCGTCACCAGCAGCGCGCGCAGGTCGGCCATGGCCACACGCTTGGCACGCCCGACGTTGATGCCGCGAAACAGGGCGACAAAGCGGGTGGGCTGCTCAAGCGCGCGCGGCACGTTCATTTGGCGGCCGATGCGGGTGGATCGGGTGGCCATGACGACCGCCGTGCGTTTATGTGCGCGCCTTCACCGGCAGCGTGAAGCGGAAGGTCGCGCCTTGACCGGGCTGGGATTCGACGCTGACCCGACCGCCATGGGCCTCGGTGAAAGTCTGCACGATGGCCAGACCGAGGCCGGTGCCGCCGGCGTTCTCGCTGTCGGTTTCGCCCTTGTCGAACACCTTGCCGAGAAGCTCGGCGGCAATGCCCGCGCCGTTGTCGCGGACCCAGCACACCACGTCGGGCTGCGCACCCGGCTCCGCCGCGCCGACCACCACCTCGCCGCCCGGCGCGTACTTGATTGCGTTGGCGATGAGGTTCTGAAACATGCGCTTCAACAAGCCGGCGTCGGCGAAGACCACCAGGTCGTCGGGTACCTGGTTGACCAGGCGCGTGCCGGCGGCGTCCGCCAACGCCTGCAGCTCTTCGACCAGCGCTTCGACCAGCGGCCAGAGGTCGAAGTCGCGCCGCTCCAGCTTGACCCCGTTGTCGGTTTGCAGGTTCGTGTTCTCCTCCAGCACCTTGCGCACCAGCCCTTCGAGCTGCAGCACGCTGCGGCGCAGCGCCTTCAGCATTTGCGCCGAGTCGGCGCCGTAGCCCCGCTGGGGCAGCGTCTGCTCCAGCACCCGCGCGGCCAGCGAGATCGCGAACAAGGGCGTGCGCAGGTCGTGCGCCACGAAAGCAAGGTATTCCTCGCGGCGCTGCTGCACCTCGAGCGCGCGCTGGGTGGCGTAGGTTTGCAGGGCCACGCCGATGGCGCGGTCGAACACCCGGTTGATGATGTGGAACGGCTGTCCCTGCAGGTTGAAGCCGTTGTCGTTGGCCAGGTCGTGGATGCAGCCGCGCAGGATGTTGTATTCCGCAACCACCTCCTCGATGTCGAAGGCGTCCTTCAGGCGCTGCATGCCGTGAACCTGCGCGCTGTCTTCTATCAGCGCCTCCGCAATCGTCTGCGTGGACCGCCTCTCCAGCGCCTGCGCCAATTCGTCGAGCAGGTCGGGAATGTGGTCGTTGAGCGTTGGCGTATCCAACCCCTGCGCCGACGGCAGCTGCCGCACCTGTTGCCGCCAGCGTGTGAGCAGGCCTTGGCGTTCCTGCTTGATCAGCACCGCCAGTGGGTTCAGATCCATGTCGAGCGTCCTGAGGCGAGGTTCACTGTCGATGTAAACGGCAAGCCTGTGAAACAGACGACCCGCTGTTCATGTCGTAACAAGTCTGCCGGCCATGACTGCATCACCACCGGCATCAGCCGCGCAAGACGATCGTGACCAGCGCCGACGTGTCTTCGAGCGCGAGCAGGCTGTGTTCAACACCGCCCGCCAGGTGCAGCAACTGGCCCGCGCACATCAGCTGCGTGCGGCCCTCGCTCGTGAACTGCAAGCGCCCTTGCAGGCACTGCACCGTGATCTCGCCCGCGACACGGTGCAGCGGCACCGCCTTGCCGGCCGGCAGCACCAGGCGCATCACCTCCAGCTGCTGCGTCTTGAACAGCGCGAAGGTCTTGTCGCTGACCTGGCCGCCGAGGAGGTCGACCACCTGGCCCGAGGCTGTGTGGGGAAGTGCCATGCGCCAGTATGACGCCGGCCGCGGCGGCGCCTGTCATCCGCCGGCGCAGCGGCATCGGAGCAGGCCCACCGAAGTGTCGTTGACCAGACCGTCTCACCGGTTCACAGCGACGCCATGCGGCGCAGGATTTCCAGCTTGTCCTGCGACAGCCCGGCCAACTGCTCCAGCGAGAGGCGGCGCTCGCGCAGCAGCCAGCCGAACACGAACAGGAGCCGCGAGTAGCGGTAGTCGTACTTCTCGTCGATCTCGCGTCGCCTGCGGACCAGGCGCTCCTGAATCGACCAAACCTCGTCCACCGTCGTGACCGCGGCGGCGCTGGTCTTGAACGCCGCCACCAGCTCGGCCAGCTCGGCGGTGAGCGCGCTGTCGAACGCACGGCGTGCGAGCTGCTTCTCCGCCGCGGACCACTTGAGATCGTGCATCACCGCATCGCCCCCCGCGCGCGCCGCCGCCTAGAGCCGGCCCTCCTCCGCCTGCGCCGCGCCGCGCGGCGGCCGCTGCTCGCTGAACTGCCGCGTCCGCCGCAGGTCCATCGCCCAGGCGTGGGCAGACCGGCACCAGATCTGGACGGTGGGTATGAGCTCGGCTCGTTGGCGCGCGGTGCCGGTGCGGATCGAGAACACCTGCGGGTCATGCTCGGCACAGGCATAGAGCGGTGCCCGCGGTACCTTGAGGCCACCGCCGAACCTGAATGGCACCCCAATGGGTCTTGCTAAGCAGCTCAGAGCCATTTCTTCAGAAACTCGGTCTGCACTCGACTGGCCTCATCGAACAACTCCCCTTCCGAAGTTCCGGTGGTCGTAGAGCAGGACGGCCAAGCCGGCACGGGAAAACGACTGCGCATACTTGTCCGCCACCATGGTCACCGTGGCCGAGGTTCCGTGAGCCATGATGACGATCGGTGGCCTCTTGGTCTGCAGCTCCGGCAAGAACAGCAGTCCTCGAAGCGTCGCCCCTTCGGACGGAAACTCAACGTCCTTGATCATGCATCGACCCCTGGTGATCTGCGCATGCCCAGTGACTCTGCCCCTGCTTCACCGTCGCCAAACGCGAAGTTGGGCGTCACTGCGTTTGCTTCGCGATCGGTGGGCGGTTCTTGCGGTAGGAGTTCTTCAGCAAAATCTTGCCGTCGCGAAGCGTGAACAGATCACAGCCTTGAACTTCGACCCGGGTTCCGTCCGCCCGTGTTCCGGTGAATGTCCACTCGGATACGGCCCGGTCGCCATGAAAAAAGTGGCGCGCGTTCCCCCAATGGGCATCGGGAAAGACTTCCCAGACCTCCGCGAAGCCGGCTCGCACGGCTTCCCTGCCAACGTACCGGGTGCCGCAGGCGTCCGCGCCGGCAGAGGACTCGAAGACGCAGTCCTCCGCCATGAAGGACATGAGCGCGTCGATATCGTGGCGATTCCACGCGTCGGCAAAGGCCTGCAATGCGTCCGCGGTCACTTCAGGAATCACTGTCTGCATGGTCCACCTCCTCTGCACAGGAATTCAGTGAATCAACCCGGCGGTTCGCAGCCGCTGGGTCTGTCGACCAGCCGCCCCGAGGCTGCGCGCGCGGGTGCCATGGCCGAGTATGCCGCTGGGGAACGGCGCGCAGGCTAGGCGTCAGCGCGTGCCTGCGCTGGGCGCCCCTGCGTCGGTGAGCGACGCGCCGTAGAACATGCGGCTGACTTCGGCCTGCGCGGCAGCCGCTTCGCATAGGCTGCACGGCCGCGACGTGGAGTACAGCACCGCCCCAGCCAGAGTACTGCGGCCGAGCCGTCGCGTCGCATCGCGAATGGCTTCGCGTTCGGCGTGGGCGTCGGCATCCTGGTTCTTGACCACCCGGCTCGGGCCCTCGCCGACGAGGGCGCCGTGCAGGACGAGTACGGCTCCGTAGGGCTGGTCTCCCCAGGACTCGGCCAGGCGCTTCATCGAAGCCGCCGCTTCGTACCACTGACGATCCGGGTGCTTGGCAGGCGGGCGCTCGGTTGCTCGCACCGTGGCAGGCGGCAGCACCAGCGCCAGTGCACAGGTCAGTGCGGTACGGCGCGGGATGGGCGGCATGGGCGGGATTCGAAGGCTCGGGCCGGGCTCGCCCTACAGGTGAGCAAAGAACGCAGGCGCACGTTGCCACTTGTCGTCGCGGCCGTCGATGCAGGTGATGGGAAGGCGTGAGAGCTCTTCGTCGGAGACGTCGGTCAGGCAACCCAGGTTCACGCCGAACATCTTGCCGATCGGCGTTTCGGTGCCGATGCCGAAGGCGCGCACACCGCAGTGCTTGCAGAAGTAGTGCTGGTTCTTCCGGGTGTTGAAGAGATATTGGGTCAGCTCGGCCTCCCCGGCCAGCAAGCGGAAGCCGCCTTCTCTTGCCACCGCCGGCCAGAAGCGTGTTCTTCGGCAGATGGAGCAGTTGCAGCGGTAGGTGCTCTGCGTGAGATCGAGGTCGGCCTCGAACCTGACGGCACCGCAGTGGCAACTGCCCTGGTAGGTCTTCAACAACTGTCTGCTCCTATGGCGCCATCAGCGATTTCGTGCGGGATGAACTGAAGAGCGCAGCGGCCCCATGCCGGTGGGGTCGGCTCGAGCGAAGGGGGCAGCGCTGCGCGACTTGATGGTAAACTAGTCAGCGTACTAGTCATTGGGAGGTGCCCTATGCAGACATGGCCGATTCAGGATGCCAAGGCGCGGTTCAGCGAGTTCCTTGAAACTTGCTTGGCAGAAGGACCGCAGATGGTGACCAAAAGAGGTTCTGAGGCGGCGGTACTTGTCCCCGTGAATGAGTGGCGGCGGTTGAAGGCTGCGGCTCGGCCCTCGCTCAAGCAACTCCTGCTCTCCGACCAGGGGCGCGCTGAAATTGTTCTTCCAAGTCGAGGCCACGCGCGAAGGCGCGTACCGGCTCCTGCCAGGTGAGTTTGATGTACCTGCTTGATACGAATGTCGTTTCCGAGCTGCGGAAGCCAAAGCCTCACGGTGCGGTGCTGGCTTGGTTTGAGGGGCTCGAGGACACGCAGCTTCATCTTTCCGCGGTGACCATAGGTGAGATTCAGGCCGGCATTGAACTGACGCGCGAGCAGGACGAGGCGAAGGCGTTGGAAATTGAGGTGTGGCTGGAGATGGTGGCCGCCTCGTACAACGTGCTTCCGATGGACGCACCAGCCTTTAGGGCTTGGGCGCAGCTGATGCATCGGAAGTCTGACACGGTATACGAGGACGCCATGATTGCTGCGACAGCCAAGACCCATGGCTTGACGGTCGTCACCAGAAACGTAGCTGACTTCAAGCCCTTCGGCGTGCCGCTACTCAACCCGTTCAAGGCGTAGCAGCATGCTGCAGTTGCAGCGCCTGCAAGCTCACGACGGTGAGCCCGCCCAGGGCAAGAAGCGCGGCCGCGCGCAATGCACCGAAGTTCGATCGACGGGTTGGGCGTCACGTGTCCAGCGCACGCAAGAGCTTCGGATGCTTGACAGCAACCTTCAGTAGCGTGCGGGCCGCACCCGTCGGTTCCCGCCGCCCCTGCTCCCAGTCTTGAAGAGTCCGCGCCGACACACCCAGCAGCTTCGCGAACTCTTGCTGCGAAAGACCGACGCTAGCTCTTGCTTCGGCCGCCGCAGGCAGCGTGACCTTCGTGACGCGCGCAGCTTGGCTGAGCCGCATTTGCTTGACCGACGCCAGGAGGTCCGCTTGAAACTTCTGAACTTCAGATCGCATCTTCAACCCCTATCTTCAGTTGCGCGAGGCCGCCCTCGACCACCTGACCTTGCGACAACCGCCAGACTCGCGAATGATGTCTCCGGCTTCCGGATTGGCAGCGATGAAGTTGATGAACTCTTGGCGCTCGGCTTCAGACCAGACCTCTGCTTCGTATCGAACAAAGACCGGCGTTTCGGCAACCGTGCGCATGCTGCATGCTACGGCATTGCCGTATTCTGCGCAAGGCTGCCCTCACAACGATGCACGTGACGCCCAACGAGGCTGTAGAAAAACCATCCCCGCAGTCTGCCGACGAGGCACAGGTATTGCAAGGCAATTGCATCGCAATCACCGGTGCACCGCGATGGCCCGCTACAAGCACATCGACACCAGCCCGAGGTTCCTCGCGGTGGACCTCGAAGCCCAGTTGTTGCCCGGCACGTTGGAGCACGCGCTGAATCACCTGCTGGATCACGAGATCGACCTGCGCGCCTTCGACGCCCGCTTCTACAACGACGACACCGGCGCCAGCGCGTACCCGCCGGCGATGCTGCTCAAGGTCGTGCTGCTGGCC
>JANNGZ010000319.1:0-5748 GCA_031404155.1 Burkholderiales bacterium | reverse complement strand
ATCTTGCCGTGGTCCATGAAGATCACGCGGTGGCTGACGCGCTTGGCAAAGCCCATCTCGTGGGTGACGACCATCATCGTCATGCCTTCCTTGGCCAGCAGCACCATCACGTCGAGCACCTCGCCCACCATCTCGGGGTCCAGCGCCGAGGTGGGCTCGTCGAAGAGCATCACGATCGGGTCCATGCTGAGCGCGCGCGCGATCGCCACGCGCTGCTGCTGGCCGCCGGAGAGCTGGCCGGGGAACTTGTCCTTGTGCGCCATCAGGCCGACACGGTCGAGCATCTTCAGGCCGCGCGTCCTGGCTTCATCGGGGCTGCGGTTGAGCACCTTGATCTGCGCCAAGGTGAGGTTCTCGGTGACGCTCAGGTGCGGGAACAGCTCGAAATGCTGGAACACCATGCCGACGCGGCTGCGCAGTTTCGGCAGGTCGGTCTTGGGGTCGCTGATGCTGATGCCGTCGACCACGATGTCGCCCTTCTGGAAGGGCTCGAGCGCGTTCACCGTCTTGATCAGCGTGCTCTTGCCCGAGCCCGAGGGGCCGCAGACGACGACCACTTCACCCTTCTGGATGCTGGTCGTGCAGTCGGTCAGCACCTGGAAGCTGCCGTACCACTTGCTGACGTTCTTGATGTCGATCATGACCCGCTTCTTCCTCTGTTCATCGAATGATCTGGATCTTCTGCTGTAGCCGGCGCACCAGCATCGACAGGCTGAAGCAGATCACGAAGTACACCACCGCGGCGATCAGGTACATCTCCACCGGTCGGTTGAAGTTCTTGCCGGTGATCTCGAAGCCCTTGAGCAGGTCGTAGGCGCCGATGGCGTAGACCAGCGAGGTGTCCTGGAACAGGATCACCGTCTGCGTCAGCAGCACCGGCAGCATGTTGCGGAAGGCCTGCGGCAGCACGATCAACTGCATGCACTGGGCATAGCTCATGCCCACCGCGTAGCCGGCATGCACCTGGCCCCTGGGCACGCTCTGGATGCCGGCGCGCATGATCTCCGAGTAGTAGGCGGCCTCGAACACGGTAAAGGTGATGATCGCCGACAGCTCCGCGCCCATCGGCCGGCCGATCAGCAGCGGGATCAGCAGGAAGAACCACAGGATCACCATCACCAGCGGTATCGAGCGCAGCGTGTTCACGTAGAACGCCGCCGGCATCACCAGCCATTGTTTGCCCGACAGTCGCATCAGCGCGAGCACGGTGCCCAGCGCGATGCCGCCGAACATCGCGATCAGGGTGAGCTGGATCGAGAAGATGAAACCCTTGATCACGAAGCTCTGGATCACACCCCAGTTCAGGAAGGCGAAGTCGAGGGTGGCGAGCATCACAGGCCTCCCGCCGGGCCGCCCCAAGGGACGGCCTGCGACCCCTCGGGGGGCAGGAGCGAAGCGACGTGGGGGCCCACCATCATTTGCTCCCCACCATGCCGGGCACCTGGACCCGGTTTTCGATGAACAGCGCGATGCGGTTGATCGTGAACGCCGAGACGAAGTACAGCGCGGTCACCGCGAGATAAATCTCGACGCCGCGCGAGGTTTCCTCCTGCGCCTGCATCGCGAACATGGTGAGTTCGGCGATGCTCACCGCAAACGCCACCGAGGAGTTCTTGATGATGTTCATCGACTCGCTGGTCAGCGGCGGGATGACGATGCGAAACGCCATCGGCAGCAGCACGTAGCGGTAGGTTTGCGGCAGCGTCAAGCCCACCGCCAGGCCGGCATAACGCTGCCCGCGCGGCAGGCTCTGGATGCCCGCCTTGACCTGCTCGGAGATGCGTGCCGAGGTGAAGAAGCCGAGCGCGAACACCACGAGGACGAAGCTCGGCACCCCGCGCAGCACCAGGAAGATCGACGGGATCACGTGGTACCAGAGGAAGATCTGGACCAACAACGGGATGTTGCGGAAGAGCTCGGTCCAGGCATTGCCGATGAACACCAACCCCCTGTGCGGCGTGGTGCGCAGGATGCCCATCAGGGAGCCCGCGAACAGCGCGACGACCAGCGACAGCACCGCGACGCTGAGCGTCCAGCCCCAGGCCGAGAGCATCCAGTCGAGGTAGGTCTGCCCACCACCGGTGTCTTGCAGAAAGACCTGCCAGTCCCAGGTGCCCAAGCGTTGCTCCTCGTGCAGACCGCTTGCGCGGCAAAAAGCTTCGGTTCATTCCCGCGCCGCGAGGGAAGCCACTGCGGCCTCAGGCCAGCGCTGGGCCGCTCCCAAGCGGCCTGAGCTCCCCTCGGGGGACGACGCCGGAGGCGTCTAGGGGCCGTCTACTTCTTGGCGTAGTCTTCCATCGGCTTGTCGTTCGGGTTCGCCCAGGCCGCCTTGGTGGCTTCCGATAATGGCAAGCCCACCTTGGTGTTCGCCGGCGGGATCGCCTGCATGAACCACTTGTCGTACAGCTTGGCGATTTCGCCGGACTTGATCAGCCCGCGCACGCTGTCGTCCACCGCCTTCTTGAATGCGGCGTCGTCCTTGCGGTACATGATTGCGATCGGCTCCACCGAGAGCACTTCGCCGACGATTTTGTAGTCGGCGGGCGCCTTCGATTTCGAGATCAGCCCGGCCAGGATCTGGCCGTCCATCACAAAGGCGTCGGCGCGGCCACTTTCCAGCAGCAGGAAGCTGTCGGCGTGGTCCTTGCCGAAGACTTCGTCAAAGTTGATGTTGGCGCCGCGTTCATGTTTGCGCAGGTGCTGCACCGAGGTGGTCCCAGTGGTGGTGGCCACCTTCTTGTTGGCCAGCTGTCCGATCGAGGTGATGCCCGAGTTGGCCTTTGCCGCGATGCGCACTTCTTCCACGAAGGTGGTGGGCGCAAAGGCCACGTCCTTCTGGCGCGTGGCATTGTTGGTGGTGGAGCCGCACTCGATGTCCACGGTGCCGTTCTGGGTCAACGGAATGCGGTTCTGCGAGGTCACGGCCTGGTACTTCACGTCCAGCTTGGCCAGGCCGAGCGACTTCTGGATGTCGCCCAGCACAAGCTGGCAAACCTCGACGTGAAAGCCTGCGTACTTGCCGTCGCCGAGCGTGAAGCTCAGCGCGCCGGAGGACTCGCGCACGCCCATCGTGACGCTGCCGCTGTCCTTGATCTTTTTCAAGGTGTCGGTGGCTTGCGCATGCACCAGGCCCGTGACCAGCAGTGCGGCCAGGGCGATCAACGACTTCTTCATTGGGATTCCTTCAAACGATTGGGGGGAAAATCAAAACGCGATTCTAGGAAGGCCGGACCTACGGGGTACCACGGACAAGCCCGCAAGTAGTTCGCCTCGGAGTGCCGACGAGGCGCGATTGGACGGGGCCCGACGGATCGGCGCCAATGCCGATGCACTCACCCGGCATGCAGCAACAACATGATCGCTACGGGCTAACCCGCAGCGCAGCGTTGCGCTTGCAGCCCGCGCGCAAGAACTCCCACAGCGCCTGGGCGCCCGCCTTCGAATGGCGCGCCACCTCGGGCCGCTCGCGGTAGATGCGCACCTCCATGGTCAGCGAGTAGCCGCCCTCCGGCGCCGCCGAGACGAGGCGGCGCGCGCGCAGCTCCTTGCGCACCGAGCTGGCGGGCAGGAAGGCCAGGCCGTGGCCTTCCAGCGCCATCGCCTTCAGGCCCTCGGCCATGTCGGTCTCGTAGATGGTGTCCAGCGGCAGTGGCGTGCCGGCCTGCTTGACGATCTGCTCGACCATGCGCGCCATGTACGCACCCGGCGCGAAGCCGAGAAACGGCACCGGCGCGCCACCCTGCGGCGGCAGCAGGAACATCGGCTGCCCCTGGAGGTTGGCCTTGGCATAAGGCGCCAGCGTTTCGTGGCCCAGGCTCAGCATTTCGTAGCGCTCGCTGGACAACTGCAAGGGCTGCGAGGCGTGGTGGTAGGCGATCAGCAGGTCGCAGCCGCCTTCGGTGAGCCTCAGCACAGCGTCGTGCACATTCAGCGCGATCAAGCGGCAGCGAAACCCCGCCCCCAGAACGCCCGTGGGCGTTCGCCCCCCGGCGGCGTGAGCCGATCCCGGGAGCGGCCCCGTTGTCGACGCCATCGCGCCGAAGCGCTGGCGCAAATCCATCAACCAATGCGGAAAGAAAGTGAAGGCCAGCGTGTGCGGCACCGCGAAGCCGATCGTGTCGTGGCTGCTCGCCTGGTGCGCGCGCATCATGTTGCGCGCCGCCTGCAAACCGCCGAGCACTTCGAGCGCCTGGGCATGCAGGGTCTCGCCGGCGGGTGTCAAACGTGTCGGGTAGGACGAGCGGTCGACCAGGTCGATCCCGGCCCAAGCTTCCAGCGCCTGGATGCGGCGCGAAAACGCCGGCTGCGTGACATGCCTCAATTGCGCCGAGCGCGAGAAGCTGCGCGTCTCGGCAAGGCTGACAAAGTCCTCGAGCCACTTGGTTTCCACCACGGGCAGTTTAACGACGGCGCCTGGCCGTTGCGGCCCACCCAGGGCCCCGCCCGAACTACGGCCAGGCTCGGGCCGATCGGCTTGAAACAAGCCTGTTACCGCTTGTCAAGCGAGATCGGGGGGCTCCCCCGCAAACGAAGGGGTAACGGGCTTGGCCGAAGGCACCGCCCTTGGCTAAAGTCGCTTCGTCAGGTTTGGCAGCAGGGCTCAGGAGACATCGGCCCCTGCCACCACCGACTTCAGCCAGCCTTCACCCTCCGAGGTACCGCCCCATGAGAACCCTTCGCCCGCTGATCGCCGCCGCCGCGCTCGCGGCCTGCCTGCCCGCCTCGGCAGCCCTGGTCACACTGGGCTTCGAGGACATCTCGGTGTTCGATGTCGATGCGGCCGAGTTCTCTCCGGCGCAGATTCTGGACTTCTACGCCGACCAGGGCGTGGTGTTCAACCCGGTCGCGTACGCGGTGGTCGCCTTGGGTAGTCAGGGCACGGCCAACACCATCAACGTGCCCGGCGGCGTCGCGGTGATGGCGATTGTCGCCGGCCAGGGTGTCGCCAACGTGGCCAACGGATTCGACACCGGCTTCTCGCTCAGCTACTCCACCATTTCGGAAGCCGCCACGGTGGCCCTGTTCGCCGGCCTGGACGGCCAGGGCAGCCTGCTGGCCACGCTCAACCTGGCCAACCTCGGCACCGGAGCCACCGGCGGCTGGGAGAACTGGGCTACGGCTGCGGCCAGCTTCCAGGGTGTCGCGCATTCGGTGGTCTTCGGCGGCACGTCGCTGCGCGTGGTGTTCGACAACGTGACCTTCAGCAACCTGCTCCCGGCGGGTGCACCGCCGCCAGTGGTAATTCCGCCTATCGATCCGCCGCCGCCGCTGCCGCCGCCGCTCGATCCGCCGCCGGTGGTCATCCCGCCGATCGATCCGCCGGTCGTCACGCCGCCGATGTCACCGATCCCCGAGCCGTCCACCTACGCGCTGATGGCCGTCGGCCTGGCCGCCGTCGGCTTCACCACCCGGCGCCGCCGCTCACGCTGAGCCTCGACCCGGCCAGGAGTTCTGAACCAGCCCCTCGGTGACCCCGAGGGGCTTTTTCATAGCCCGCTCGTCTCGCGGACCGCGGTGGCGGCTTCCACTGCATCCGGCTGGCTTCGCTGCAAGCGCCACATGCGGGCGTAGCTGCCGTCGCGCGCGAGCAACTCGGCGTGACCGCCTTGCTCGACCACGCGGCCCTGCTCCATCACCACGATGGTGTGCGCGTCCACCACGGTCGACAGGCGGTGCGCAATCACCAGCGTGGTCTTGCCGATCGAGGCACTTTTAAGCTCGGCCTGGATCGCGCGTTCGTTGGCCGAG
>JANNGZ010000318.1:0-10644 GCA_031404155.1 Burkholderiales bacterium | reverse complement strand
ATCCAGCCCGGCATCCAGCCCGGCAGCACGCTCGGCACCACGCGCCGCGGCCTTCACGCGGCTGCCGCGCCGGGCCCTCGCATGGGCTTTGGTGTCGGCTCTCGGCATCGCCACGGCCACCGGCGCTCAGGCCTTGGACCTGCAGGGCCACCGTGGCGCACGCGGCCTGGCGCCGGAAAACACGCTGGCGGCGTTCAAGCGCGCCCTCGAGATCGGCGTGCACACCCTCGAACTCGACACCGGCATCACCAGCGACGGCGTGGTGGTGGTGATGCACGACTC
This sequence comes from Burkholderiales bacterium, assembly GCA_031404155.1. GTDB lineage: Bacteria > Pseudomonadota > Gammaproteobacteria > Burkholderiales > Burkholderiaceae_C > JANNGZ01. Next base: position 10,362 of record JANNGZ010000318.1, on the reverse strand, counting down.
CAAACTCAACCCGAACCTGACCCGGGACGCTGAAGGCCGCTGGCTGGTGGCGCCGACCGCGGCGCTGAACACGCTCGCCTTCGACGCCCTGCGCCGCTACGACGTCGGCCGCCTGCAACCCGGCACCCCCTATGCGCAGGGCTTCGCCGAGCAGCAGGCCAGCGACGGCGAGCGCATCCCGTCGCTGGCGCAGCTTTTCGAGATGGTGCGCGCGCGCGGCGACACCCAGGTGCGCTTCAACATCGAAACCAAGCTCGACCCGCGCGAGCCGGGCCTGACAGCGGAGCCCGAGGCCTTCGTGGCGGCGCTGCTCGAGGTGGTGCGCCACCATGGCATGCAGGAGCGGGTCAGCTTGCAAAGCTTCGACTGGCGCACCCTGCGCGCGGCGCAGAAGCTCGCCCCCGCCATCCCGCGCGTGGCCCTCAGCGCACGCCAGAGCTGGCTCGACAACATCGCCGACCCGCGCTGGACCGCCGGCCTGACGCTGGCCGAGCACGGCGGCTCGCTGCCGCGGCTGGTCAAGGCCGCCGGGGCGCAAATATGGTCGCCCTTCCACGGCGAGCTGAGCGCCGAGAACCTGGCCGAGGCCCGAGCACTGGGCTTGACGGTGGTGGTGTGGACGGTGAACGAGCCGGCGCAGATCGAGCGCATGCTCGAACTCGGCGTCGACGGCATCATCAGCGACTACCCCGACCGGGTGCGCCGTGCGATGCAGGCGCGGGGCTTGGCGCTGCCGGGGGCGAGGTGAGGCGCGGGGGGAAGCGTTGGACGATGAGCCGTCGCACAATCCTTGCCTAGAATTCAGACGACAAGAACACGCGCATCAGCGCCCCGCTTGCTGCGCCGACCGGGCCTGCCATGCCGGTCCTCAAAACCAGTCCTGGGAATCAGATGCCGCTGCGCCGAAGAACGCTGATTGCCGGCACCGCACTCGCGGCGCTTTCGCTGCGCGCCCATGCGCTGGAGCCCCCGGTGGGCCCGGCGGTGCTCACCGTGAGCGGCAAGCTGCGCTCGCCCAACCAGGGTCAGCGGGCGCTGTTCGACATGGCGATGCTCGAGCGGCTGCCCCAGCACAGCCTCACCGAGCGCACCCCCTGGTACACGCAGGCGCGCAAGTTCACCGGCCCGCTGCTGCGTGACGTGCTCGCGGCCGTGGGCGGCCAGGGGAAACAAATTCGCGCGGTGGCGCTGAACGACTACCGGGTCGACATTCCGATCGACGACGTGCAGCGCCACGACGTGGTGCTGGCCCGCTTGCTCGACGACAAGCCGATGCCGGTGCGCGACAAGGGGCCGCTGTTCATCATGTACCCCTTCGAGATGAAACCCGAGTTGCGCAACGCTCTGTACTTCAGCCGCTGCGTCTGGCAGGTCAAGGCATTCGAACTGTCGTGAACGACGCCGCCGAAAGCACAACACCCTTCGAGCAGAAGCTGGGCCGTGGCCGGCTGGCGCGGCTCGTCTCGCTGGTGCTGGCGGTGGCGCTGGCCGGCGTGGCCTGGGTGCAGTGGCGGCAGTTCAACCTGCTCAACCTCACGGTGCAGTTCCAGGACGACTACCTGGCGGTGAGCTTGAGCCAACTCCAGACCGAGTACCTGCGCCTGCGCACGCAGTGGAAGGAGTCGCGCAGCGGCCCCGACCTGGCGCGCGCCGAGCTGCAATTGCGCTACGACATCTTTGTCAGCCGCGTGGGCCTGCTCGAAACCGAACGCGCGGCGCGCCTGATCGAGAACCGGCGCGACTTCGAGGACACCGCGGTTCGCCTGCGGGCCTTTGTCGCCAACGCCGACCGCCTGCTCGGCGGGAGCGCCACGGAGCCGCTGGACGCGGGCGCGTTGCGCGCGCTCGAGCCCGAGCTCGACGGGCTCAACGGGCGCATCCACAGCCTCGCCCTGGAAGCCTCGCACCATGTGGCCGCGCAAGTGGCGCAGCGCAACGACACGGTGCGCCAGCACAACCGGGTGGGCATCGCGCTGACGCTGGTGCTGTCGGTGAGCACACTGGGCTTCGGGCTGCTCACGATGCGCCAGATGCGCCAGCTCGATGAACGGCGCAAGGTGCTCGAAGACCTGGCCGGCAGCCTGAGCGAGGCGCGCCAGGAGGCCGAAAACGCCAGCCAGGCCAAGAGCGAATTCCTGGCCAACATGAGCCACGAGATCCGCACCCCCTTCCAGGGCCTGCTCGGCATGCTCTCCTTGTTGCGCGAGACGCCGCTGGCGCCGCAGCAGCTCGAATGTGTGCGCACCGCCACGCAGTCGGCCGACCACCTGTTGGTGATCCTCAACGACATCCTCGACCTCTCCAAGCTCGAGTCGGGCTCGCTGCGCCTGCACCCCGAGCCGGTCGTGCTGCGCGGCCTGCTCACCGAGGTGGAAGCGCTGATGCGTCCGCAGGCGATGGCCAAGGGCCTGTCGCTGCGCATCGACGTGCCCGGCACGCTGCCCGAGCGGGTCAGCCTGGACGCCACGCGGGTGAAGCAGGTGCTGTTCAACCTGATGAGCAACGCGATCAAGTTCTGCGACGCCGGCTCGGTGACGCTGACGCTGCGGGCGATCGACGGCACGCCGTTGCGGCCAGCGGGTGAAGTGCCCTCGAGCGCGGCGCCGGCAGGCGATCTGCCGGCGCCACGGCTCGCCTTCTCGGTGGCCGACACCGGCGTCGGCATGGACGATGCGGCGCGCTCGCGCCTGTTCCAGCGCTTCGCGCAGGGAGACAGCACACGCTCGCGGCGGCACTCCGGCGCCGGGCTCGGCCTGGAAATCTCGCGCAACCTGGCGCGGCTGATGGACGGCGATATCGACGTGCAAAGCACGCCGGGTGTCGGCAGCACCTTCACCTTCACGCTGCCGCTGCGCAAGGCGCTGGCGGGCGACGTCAAACCGGCGCCGCGCAGTTCGGCACCGCTGGGCGCCACGTCGCCGGCGTTGCGGGTGCTGGTCGCCGAGGACCATGAGATCAACCGCAAGTACCTGCGCGCCCTGCTCGACAAGCTGGGCCACACACCGGTCTTTGTGATCAACGGGGTGGAGGCGGTGCAGGCGGTGCGCGAGTCGGCCTACGACATCGTGCTGATGGACCTGCACATGCCGGTGCTCGACGGCATCGGCGCCTCGATCGAGATCCGTGCGCTGCCCGCGCCACGCTCGCGCGTGCCGATCGTCACGCTCACCGCCGACGCTTTTGCCGACACCCGCGAGCGCTGCATCGCCGCCGGCATGGACGACTTCCTGACCAAGCCGGTGAACCTGCGGGAGCTGGCCGAAGTGCTGGCCCGCCAGGTCGGCCGCGTCGGGCAGCCTGGGCTGGCGCGGCGCCACAGCGCCAGCAGCGACGCCCTGATCGACACCCAGGTTTTCGACGCCATGCTGGAGACGATGGGCCGCGAAGGCGCCGAGCAGTTGCTCGAAGGCTGCATCGCCGAAGGCGCGAAGGTGACGCTGCGGCTGCGCGACGCGCTGTCGCGCGGCGACTCGCTGGCGCTGCAGGCCGAGGCGCATGGCTTCCAGGGTGCGGCCCTGAATCTCGGCCTGGCCGGGCTGGCCGGCGCCGCCGCCGCGCTGCGCGACGCCATGCTGAACGACCCGGCACGGCCCGCCGAACCGCTGGTGGAGCGCTTCGCGCAACGCCTGCTGGCCTCGCGCGAGGCCTTGCAGGAACGTGGTTTGCTCCGGCGAGAAACGGGCGACCTGGCCGTCTGAGCGGCCGCGCCGGACTCTGGGACCGGGCGGCGGCTAGACGACCACCGGCTCGGGCTCCAGGCGGATGCCGAAGCGCCCGTACACGCTTTCCTGGATCGCACGCGCCAGCGTCACCACCTCGGCGCCACTGGCACCGCCACGGTTGACCAGCACCAGCGCCTGGCGCTCGTAGACTCCGGCGCGGCCGATCGACTTGCCCTTCCAGCCGCAGGCGTCGATCAGCCAGCCGGCGGCGAGCTTCACGGTGCCGTCGGGCAACGGGTAGTGCACGATTTCAGGGTCGCGGCCGATGATGTCGCGGCACTGCTCGGGGCTGACCACCGGGTTCTTGAAGAAGCTGCCGACATTGCCGATCAGCGCCGGGTCGGGCAGCTTGGCGGCGCGGATCGCGCAAATCCAGTCGAAGAGCGTGCGCGCGTCGGGGTGGGCGTTGCCGCTGTCGTGCATGCGGCGTTCGATGTCGAGGTAACCGAGCACCGGGCGCCAGGGGCGCGGCAGGCGAAAGCGCACACGCACGATCACGCTCTTTCCCGCCAGCGCCTGCTTGAACACGCTGTCGCGGTACGAGAAGTGGCACATCGCGGCGTCCAGCGTCACGGTGCGGCCGGTGACCAGGTCGACAGTGTCCAGCGACTCGAAGCGCTCGGCCAGTTCCACGCCATAAGCACCGATGTTTTGCACCGGCGCGGCACCCACGGTGCCCGGAATCAGGGCCAGGTTCTCCAGGCCAGGCCAGCCCTGGTCGAGGGTCCAGGCCACGAACGCGTGCCAGTTCTCGCCCGCCCCGGCTTCGACGATCCAGGCCTCGGGCTTTTCGCGCACCAGGCGGCGGCCGCCCACCTCCACCTTCATCACCAGCGCCTGCGGGTCGCGCGTGAAGATCAGGTTGCTGCCGCCGCCGAGCACCAGCTTGGGCGCGCGGCCGAGGTCGGGGTGGTCGAGCACGCGGCGCACATCCGTGTCGGAAGTCACCCTTACCAGCTGTTGCGCGAAAGCGGGCAAGCCAAACGCATTCAGCGTGCGCAGGTTCACGCCGCGTTCGATGCGCAAATTAGGGGCTGGAGCCGTCGACATGGGAGAATTTTCGCTGATCCGATCGTGTGCGTTGCGACATCGTCAAGACAAGCGCAGGATGGGATCAAACCACACCGAAACCAAGCCCCTTCATGCCCAGCTTCGACGTCGTCATCGAACCCAACCTGGTCGAGCTGCGCAATGCGGTCGAGCAGGCCAACAAGGAGATCGGCACCCGCTTCGATTTCAAGGGCTCGGACGCGCATGTGGACCTTGCGGGCAAGGACAAGGAGCGTGAGCTCACCCTGTTCGCCGACAGCGACTTCCAGCTCGGCCAGGTCAAGGATCTGCTGCTCGCCAAGCTGAGCAAGCGCAATGTCGACGTGCGCTATCTCGACTTCACGCAAGCGATCGAGAAGATCGGTGGCGACAAGGTGCGCCAGGCCGTGGGCGTGAAGTCCGGCGTGGACACCGAGTCGGCCAAGAAGATGCAGTTGCTGGTCAAGCAAAGCAAGCTAAAGGTCCAGGCTTCCATTCAAGGCGACTCGGTGCGCGTGAGCGGCACCAAGCGCGACGAGTTGCAGCAGGTCATCGCGCTGCTCAAGCGCGAGATCACCGAATTGCCGCTCGCATTCAACAACTTCAGGGACTGACTCACCACATGCGCACTTTCGCGATCGCCCTGCTGGCACTGACCGCCGGGCCCTTGCTGGCGCAGAACCGAGCGGCCGTCGCCACGCGGGGCGCCACATCCGGCGGCGCGGCGCACGCCATTCACGCCAACGCGGGCGCCTCCGCCAGCGCCGCCCCGGCCGGCGCGCCGAGCGTGACGCTGCACGGCGCGATGGGCGACCGTGCCGCGTTGCTGGTGATCGACGGCCAGCCGCGCAGCGTGGCGGTGGGCGCGAGCACCCAGGGCGTCAAGCTACTTTCGGTGGACGCCAGCGAGGCGATGGTCGAACTCGGCGGCAAACGCTTCGTGCTTCGCATCGGCGCGGCACCGGTGGCTTTCGGCCCCGGCCCGGCGCGCAGCAGCGGCAACGAAATCGTGTTGCCGGCGGGCCCGGGCGGGCACTTCATCACCGGCGGCCAGATCAACGGCAAGCAGGTGCAGTTCCTGGTCGACACCGGCGCCACCGCAATCACGATCTCGCAAGCCGACGCCGACCGCATCGGCCTGAACTACCGCAGCGGCCAGCGCGCGATGACCCACACCGCCAACGGCGCGGTGCCGGCCAATGTGATCACGCTCTCCTCGGTGCGCGTCGGCGACGTCGAGATCGCCAACGTGCAGGCGCTGGTGCTGCCCGCGCAAATGGAGCATGTGCTGCTCGGCAACACCTTCCTCACCCGCTTCCAGATGAAGCGCGACAACGAGACGCTGAGGCTGGAGAAGCGCTGAGCCGGCTTGGACTTCGTTGCTTCGACAAGCGACGGCCAGGTCTCTGCCCTTTGCCGCCACTCGCCAACGGTCGGTGGTGTCCGTACCGGGTGCGAAGCGCAACTCGAACTTATGCCCGCTCAATGCGCGCGAAAGCGCTGTGGTTGTGGATCGATTCGAAGTTCTCGACGTCCACCGAATAAGCGCCGATGCGCGCATCCGCATTCAGCTTCAGCGCCACGTCGCGCACCAGGTCCTCGACGAACTTGGGGTTTTCGTAGGCGCGTTCAGTGATCCACTTTTCGTCGGCGCGCTTGAGCAGCGGCCAGATCTCGCTGGACGCGCTCTCCTCGGCGAAGCGCACCAGCTCCAGCCACTCCACCGGCTGCAGCAGCGCGGCGCGGATCGTGACCACCGAGCGCTGGTTGTGCGCGCCGTAGTCGGAGATTTCCTTGGAGCAGGGGCACAGGCTCTTCACCGGCACCGCCACCTCGGCGACGATCGAGGTGACGCCACCGCGGGTGTCCGCGATCCAGCGGCCCTGGTAGTCGAGCAGGCTCTGCACCCCCGAAACCGGCGCGCGCTTGCGCAGGAAGAAGCTGAAGCGGGCTTCGACGCGGCCCTCGTCGGCACCGAGTTTCTCGAGCATCGTGACCAGCTGCGCACGCAGCCGCGGCGTGTCCAGCGGCTCGCCGCCCAGCGCGTCGAGCCAGGCCACGAAGCGCGACATATGGGTGCCCTTCTTCTCCGCCGGCAGCGCCACATCCAGGTCCCACAACGCATGCGTGTGCTGTGCCACGCCGGCCACCCGCAGCAGCAGCGGCCAGCGCACGTCCTTCACGCCGACGCGCTGGATGGCCAAGTGGCGGTGGTCGCGCCCGCTCTGGGTGTCGGGGATGTGCAGGCTTTGGGTCGGATGGGTCATGACAAGGCGCAGTGTGGCGCCGGTTGAGGTTCTATGCCCGGCAGGGGGCTCTTGGCTGTCGCGCGAGGGACGCCTCTTTGTCGGGCGATCGGGCGCCGACTAGCCATTCACCGCCGTCGGCGGCACCAGCGCCGCGCGGGCGCCGAAGCGTTTGAGGATCGACTGTTCGATGCCCGCAGCATCCAGCCCGCACAGGGCGATCAGCTTCAGCGGGTCGCCATGTTCGATGAATTGATCGGGCAGGCCGAGCGAGAGCACCGGCGTGGCGAGGCCCGCGGCGTGCAAGGCCTCCATCACCGCGCTGCCGGCGCCACCGGCGATGCTGCCCTCTTCCACCGTGACGATCGCGTCGTGGCTGCGCGCGAGCCGGGTCACCAGTTCCACGTCCAGCGGCTTGACGAAGCGCATGTTGGCCACCGTGGCGTCGAGCTTCGCCGCGGCCGCGAGTACGGGGTAGAGCAGCGTGCCGAACGCGAGGATCGCGACGCGCTGGTCGCGCCCCTTCGGCAAGGACGACTCGCGCCGCAGTTCACCGCGCCCCCAGGGCAGCGAGGCCAGCTCGCGCGAGACCTCGGTGCCGACACCGGCGCCGCGCGGGTAGCGCACCGCCACCGGGCGGTGGTGGCGGTAGGCGGTGGTCAGCGCCATGCGGCATTCGTTTTCGTCGGCCGGCGTGAGCAGGCTCATGTTGGGCACGCAGCGCAGAAAGGCGATGTCGTAGGCGCCGCAATGGGTGGCGCCGTCGGCGCCGACGATGCCGGCGCGGTCCAGCGCAAACACCACCGGCAGGTTCTGGATCGCCACGTCGTGGATCAACTGGTCGTAGCCGCGCTGCAGGAAGGTGCTGTAGATCGCCACCACCGGTTTCAAGCCCTCGCAGGCCAGGCCGGCGGCAAAGGTGATCGCGTGCTGCTCGGCAATGCCGACGTCGTGGCAGCGCTTGGGGAAGCGGCGCTGGAACTCGACCATGCCCGAGCCTTCGAGCATCGCCGGCGTGATGCCGACAAGCTTGTCGTCGGCCTCGGCCATGTCGCACAGCCATTGGCCGAAGATGTGCATGAACGCCGGCTTGGGCGGCGTGGCCGGCTTGACCAGGCCGACCGCCGGGTCGAACTTGCCGGGCCCGTGGTAGTTCACCGGGTCGGCCTCGGCGAGCTTGTAGCCCATGCCCTTCTTGGTGACCACATGCAGGAACTGCGGGCCCTTCTTGTCGCGCAGGTTTTCCAGCGTCGGGATCAGCGAGTCGAGGTCGTGGCCGTCGATCGGGCCGACATAGTTGAACCCGTACTCCTCGAAGATGGTGCCAGGCACCACCATGCCCTTGGCATGCTCCTCGAAGCGGCGCGCCAATTCCAGCAGCGGCGGCGCACCCTTGAGCACGGTCTTGGCGCCTTCGCGCGCGGCGGTGTAGAACTTGCCGCTCATCAGGCGCGCCAGGTAGCGGTTGAGGGCACCCACCGGCGGGCTGATCGACATGTCGTTGTCGTTGAGCACCACCAGCATGTCGGCGAGCAAGCCGCCGTGTGGAACGCCGGCATTGTTCATCGCCTCGAAGGCCATGCCGGCACTCATCGCGCCGTCGCCGATGATTGCCACCGCCTTGCGGTCCTCGCCCTTCAACTTCGCGGCCAGCGCCATGCCCAGAGCCGCCGAGATCGAGGTGCTGGAATGTGCGGTGCCGAAGGTGTCGTACTCGCTCTCGTCGCGGCGCGGGAAGCCGCTGATGCCACCCAACTGGCGCAGCGAGGGCATGCGGTCGCGCCGCCCGGTGAGGATCTTGTGCGGGTAGGTCTGGTGGCCCACGTCCCACACCAAGCGGTCGTAGGGCGTGTTGAACACGTAGTGCAGCGCCACCGTGAGCTCCACCGTGCCGAGGTTGCTCGACAGGTGGCCGCCGGTCTTGCTCACCGACTGCAACACATGCTCGCGCAACTCGCGCGCGAGCAGGTCCAGGTCGGCGCGCGGCAAGCGACGCAGGTCGGCCGGGCTGTTGATCTTGTGAAGCAAAGTGGACGTCATATCAGGGGTCCATTGCGCCGACCCGCGACACCTGACACTCGAGCCGATGCCAAGCAACCGCCGCGGAACTGGCTCTGCCAGGCCGCTGGCGGGCCTTGCAGGCCGCATGGCCGCGAGACGCGGCCATTCCTCGGCCCGTCCAAACCGACGCAGGTCGGCTTGGAGCCGCGGGCCTCGGCCCCATTGAGGGGGAGCGGCAAAGCCGCAACGGGGGTGGTTTCATGCTAGGAATCCCTCTCCACCACCTTGTCGGCAAGCATCGACAGCCGCGCCGCATTGGCCAGCGCACTGCGCGCCAGCGCCGCGTGGGCCTGGTCGCGCAGCTCGGCGGCATGCCGGCGCGCGGCTTCCAGGCCGATCACGCTGACGTAGGTGGGTTTGTTGTGGTGCAGATCCTTGCCCGCGGTCTTGCCCAGGGTTTCGGTGCCCTGGGTCACGTCGAGGATGTCGTCGACGACCTGGAAGGCCAGGCCGATGGCAGCGCCGTAGTCGCCCAGCGCAGCCCAGGCACGCTCGCTCGTCGTGCCGCAGGCGGCGCCCATCAACACGCTGGCTTGCAGCAGCGCACCCGTCTTGCGCCGGTGCATGTCGCGCAACTGGGCTTCGTCGAGCGTCACGCCGATGCTGGCCAAGTCGATTGCCTGGCCGCCGGCCATGCCGTCGTGGCCGGCGCTGCGCGCGAGCAGCGCGCACAAGCGTGCCTGCAAGACGGCGGGCACGGCCTCGCCATCGGGCGTGAGCACCTCGAAGGCCAGGGCCTGCATCGCGTCACCGGCGAGCATCGCCTGGGCCTGCCCGAACTGCACATGCACGGTGGGCTTGCCGCGGCGTAGCACGTCGTTGTCCATGCAGGGCATATCGTCGTGAATCAGCGAGTAGGCGTGGATCAATTCCACCGCCACCGCCGCTCGCAGCGCGGCCTCGGCGTAACCATGCACGGCTTCGCTGGCGGCCAGCACGAGCAAGGGGCGCAGACGCTTGCCGCCGTCGAGCACGCCGTAGCGCATCGCTTGGCCCAGGCCGGCGGGTGCATCGCTCGGGACCCAGGTTTCGAGCGCACGCTCGACCGTCGCTTGCTCGAGCGCAATCCAGGCCTCGAAGTTGTCGGACTTCATGCCGTGCCGGCTCCCGAGACCCAGGGCTTGAGTTGGCCGTCTTCGAGCACCTTGACCTGCTGTTCGATTGCCGTCAGGCGCGAGCGGCAGGCTTCGAGCAACTCCGCACCGCGGCGGTAGTTGTCGAGCAATTGATCGAGCGGCAACTGGCCGTCTTCCATGCGCTGCACCAGGCGTTCGAGTTCGGCCAGCGCGTCTTCGTAGCGCAGC
>JANNGZ010000317.1:0-2353 GCA_031404155.1 Burkholderiales bacterium | reverse complement strand
CGGCCAGATCTCGACCACGATGGCCAAGTCGGGTTTGAACATCCACAACATGGTCAACAAGTCGCGCGGCGAAATGGCCTACACGCTGGTGGATGTGGACAGCGCCGTGCCGGCCAGCGCGGTCGAGGCGCTGGCGGCGATCGCCGGGGTGTTGTCGGTGCGGTATTTGCCGCTGGGCGCGGCGTAGCGGCCGCGTAGGGCGCCGCATGTGGCGCCGCTTAGCGCACCTCTGGCGCCGCCGGCCTGTGGCGAGTCTCGGGCTCGGCGCTCGCCACCGTTTGAGACTGCAGCTTCCAGACGCCGGTACGGATCTCCGCATGCGTCAGGCGCCGCACCTCCACCCGCGCGATGCCGCTGATGCGCAGCCGCCGCGCAGCCGCCAGGCTGAGGTCGATCACGCGCCCGGCGATGAACGGCCCGCGGTCGTTGACCCTCACCACCACCTCGCGGCCGTTGTTCACATTGCGCACCAGCGCATAGCTCGGCAGCGGCATCGTCTTGTGCGCCGCGGTCATCGTGTGCATGTCGTAGACCTCGCCGGTGGCGGTGCGGCGGCCGTGGAAGGGCTGGCCGTACCAGGACGCGATGCCGGTTTCGACCAGCGGCTCGTCGTTTCTTGCAGGCTCGTAGACCTCACCGCGGATTTGATAGGGCAGGTTGGGCGCGCCCTGCGGTATGCGCTCGCTGCGCGGCATCACCTCGGGCGCACTGCGCGGCGCCACCGCGGCCGGGCTTGCACGCGGCGCTGCCGCCGGTGTGGACGCTGCGACCGGCGCGCCATCGGCTTGTGCCGCACCCGCAGCAGTGCCGTGCGACGCGCCCTGCCCTGAGCCACCCGGCGCCTTGAGGGCACCGCAACCGGCCAGTAGGAGTGCGGCGAGCAGCAGGGCCGTATGGCACCCCACCACTCGCCGCAATCTACCCGCCTCCCTGTTGGCGTGATGACGCATGCCGCTTTGTCGCCGAGATCGCCAGGGCGTGCACGTCGGCAAACGTAAGCTGCGTGTCGCGCGTGATCTACGCCCGGCAACTCGGCCGCTGGAACGCCGGATCGGCAAGTAACGGTAAGCGCTGCAGGTCGCCGCGCGGCCACGGGTGCGCGGCATACGGCACGGATGTCGGCGCCTGCCGCGCTGGTACGCTCGGCGGCCATGCAGAACACCTCCGGCACCATGCGCGAAAACGGCCTCGAGAACACGCACCTGACCCCGCAGGGGCGCAACGCTGCGAGCGGACCTGCGAGCGGACCCGCGAGCGAACAGGTGGGCGACCACGCAACAGCGCAAGAGCGCGAACACGAGCACGAGCACGAGCAATTCCGCGCCACCGTGCGCAGCTTCGTCGCGCGCGAGATTGCGCCGCATGTCAACAGCTGGGACGAAGCCGGCACGTTCCCGCGCGAGCTCTACCGCAAGGCATCGCAACTGGGGTTGCTGCAGCTCGGCTACCCCGAGCATCTCGGCGGCATGCCGTGCGAATTTGCCTTCCGGTTGATCAACGTGGAGGAGCTGGCGCGTTGCGGCTCGGGCGGGCTGATGGCGAGCCTGTTTTCGCACAGCATCGCGCTGCCGCCAATCGTGGCCGAGGGCAGCGCGGCCTTGCAGCAGCGCATCGTGCCCGAAGTGCTGGCCGGCGAAAAGATCGCGGCGCTTGCGATCACCGAGCCTGGCGCCGGCTCGGACGTGGCGCGCCTGGCCACCCGCGCGCGGCTCGAGGGCGGGCAGTGGGTGATCGACGGCGAGAAGGTGTTCATCACCTCGGGCGTGCGCGCCGACTGGATCACGCTGGCGGTGCGCACCGGCGCACCCGGCGCGGCCGGCATTTCCTTGATCGCGGTGCCGGGCGACACACCGGGCCTGAGCCGCACGCCGCTGAAAAAAATGGGCTGGTGGTGCAGCGACACCGCGGCCCTGCACTTCAGCGGTTGCCGCGTGGCGGCGGAAAATTTGATCGGCGAAGAGAACGCCGGTTTTCGTTCGATCATGAACAACTTCAACGGCGAACGCCTGTTGATGGCGGCGCAGGCGGTGGCCTTTGCGCAGGTGTGTTTCGACGAAGCGCTGGACTGGGCGCGGCAGCGCAGGACCTTCGGCTCCACCCTGGTCGGGCACCAGGTGATCCGCCACAAGCTGGCCGACATGCGCATGCACATCCAGGCCTCGCGCGCAATGCTGCACAGCGTGGCGCGGCGGCTCGAAGCCACGCCGGGCGACGCCGAAACCATCGCCGACCTGTGCCTGCTGAAGAACCAGGCGACGCAGGCGATGCAGCATTGCGCCGACGCCGCAGTGCAAATCCTCGGTGGCATGGGCTACATGCGCGGCACCAAGAGCGAGCGCCTGTACCGCGAGGT
>JANNGZ010000316.1:0-4851 GCA_031404155.1 Burkholderiales bacterium | reverse complement strand
AACCGCTCGGGCGGCAACTCCGGCGCCTGCCACGGCCAGATGTACAACATGGGCACGCTGCTGCGCCACGGCTCGGCCGAGCAGAAGCAGCGCTACCTGCCGCAGATTGCCAGCGGCGCTTTGCGCCTGCAATCGATGGGCGTGACCGAGCCGAGCACCGGCACCGACACCACGAAGATCAAGACCACCGCGGTGAAGAAAGGTGGCCTGGGCGGCGAACGCTATGTGGTCAACGGCCAGAAGGTCTGGATCTCGCGGGTGCAGCACTCCGACCTGATGATCCTGCTGGCGCGCACCACGCCGCTTGCCGAGGTGAAGAAAAAGTCCGAGGGCATGTCAATCTTCATCGTCGACCTGCGCCAGGCGGTGGGCCAGGGCATGACGGTGCGGCCGATTCCGAACATGGTCAACCACGAGACCAACGAACTCTTCTTCGAGAACCTGGAGATCCCGGCGGAGAACCTGATCGGCCAGGAAGGCCAGGGCTTCAGGTACATCCTCGACGGGCTGAACGCCGAGCGCACCCTGATCGCCGCCGAGTGCATCGGCGACGGCCACTGGTTCATCGACAAGGTGAGCAAATACGTGGGCGAGCGTGTGGTGTTCGGCCGCCCGATCGGCCAGAACCAGGGTGTGCAGTTCCCGATCGCCGAGGCGTATATCGAGATCGAAGCCGCGAACCTGATGCGCTGGAAGGCCTGCCATCTCTTCGACGCGCATCAAGCCTGCGGCGCCGAGGCCAACATGGCCAAGTACCTCGCGGCCAAGGCCTCGTGGGAAGCGGCCAACGCAGCGGTGCAGTTCCACGGCGGCTTCGGCTTCGCCTGCGAATACGACGTCGAGCGCAAGTTCCGCGAGACGCGGCTGTACCAGGTGGCGCCGATCTCCACCAACCTGATCCTGTCCTACGTGGCCGAGCATGTGCTCGGGCTGCCGCGCTCGTTCTGAAAGCGCTGGCAATGAGACCGCTGGAAGGCGCTGGCCGACGACGAGCGTTTTGCGTCCCACGCGAAGCGCGTGGCTTCGCGCGACGTGCTGTGCGCGGTCGTGGTCGACGCCTTTGCGCAGCTCAATGCCGAACAACTCGTGGCCCGGCTCGAAGCGGCGCAGATTGCGAATGCGCGGGTCAACGAGATGCGCGACGTTTGGGCGCACCCACAGTTGCAGGCGCGCGGCCGCTGGACCGAAGTGGGCAGCGCCGCAGGCCCGATACCGGCGCTGAAACCGCCCGGCCCGCCCAAGAGTTTCAACGCCCGCATGGACCCGGTGCCCGCGCTCGGCGAAAACACCCACACGCTGCTTGCCGAGCTGGGGTACGGTGCCGACGAGATCACCGCCTTGCAAGCCGCCGGCGCGATCTGAATCGCGGATCTCCAGTGAACGACTCCGCTTCAACGAAACACGCGCGGGCCGAGCGCCGGGCCGCTCCCAAGCCGGCCCGCATCCCCATGGGGGATCGGCGAATGTACTCATTCGACGAGGGGCTCCAATGACACATCCGGAACTGGAACTCGCCGAGTTCGCCGCCACGCTGCAGTTCAGCGACATCCCCACCGCGGTGGTGCGCCGCGCTGAAGACCTGCTGCTCGACTGGGCCGGCTCCACGCTAGCCGGCAAGGGCGCGCGGCCGGTGGAGAGCCTTGCGCTATACATGCAGGCGCAGGGCCCGGCTGGTGGTTTGGGCGCGAGCGAAATCCTGATCCACCGCACTGGCAGCAGCCCGTTGATCGCGACCGCGGTGAACGCGGCGGCGTCGCACTTCGCCGAGCAGGACGATGTCCACAACGGCTCGGTGTTCCACCCCGCGGCGGTGGTGTTCCCTCCGGCGCTGGCGGTGGCGCAGGCGCTCAAGCGCTCGGGGCGTGAACTGCTGCTCGCGGCGGTGGTGGGCTACGAGGTCGGCATTCGCGTCGGCGAGTTTCTCGGCCGTTCGCACTACAAGGTCTTCCACACCACCGGCACCGCGGGCACGCTGGCCGCAGCCGCCGCGGTGGGCAGCCTGCTGCGTTTGAACGCCGAACAGATGCTCAACGCTCTCGGCTCGGCCGGCACACAATCCGCCGGGCTGTGGGAGTTCCTGCGCGACGGCGCCGACTCCAAACAACTGCACACCGCGCATGCGGCCAGCGCCGGGCTCACCGCCGCGTACCTCGCGGCGGACGGTTTCACCGGTGCGCGGCGCATCCTCAGCGGCAAGCAAGGCCTGGCCGCGGGCATGTCCAGCGACGCCGATGCGGCGCGGCTCACCGACCGCCTCGGCGCGCGCTGGGCCACCGCCGAGACCTCGTTCAAGTTCCACGCCGCCTGCCGGCACACCCACCCCGCGGCCGACGCGCTGCTGCGGGTGATGCGTGAGCACGGCTTGCGAGCCGAGCAGATCGCGAAGGTAAGCGCGCAGGTGCACCAGGGGGCGATCGACGTGCTCGGCCCGGTGAGCGACCCGCAGACGGTGCACCAGTCGAAGTTCTCGATGGGTACCGTGCTCGCGATGGTGGCGCTGCACGGCCGCGCCGGCATGGCCGAGTTCGACGCACACTACCGCGCGCCGGCCACGATCGCTTTGCGCGACCGGGTGCAGATGCAGCTCGACCCCGAGGTCGATGCCGCGTACCCGGCGCGCTGGATCGGCAAGGTGGTGGTCGATACGCTCGACGGCCGGCGCTTCGAAGGCCGGGTCGACGAACCCAAAGGCGACCCCGGCAACACGCTGAGCCGCGCCGAGCTCGAAGACAAGGCGATCCGCCTCGCGCTGTACCGCGGCGGCGCGAGCGAGGCCGAGATGCGGGGCTTGATCGCGCGGGTGTGGGCGCTGGCCGATGCGGCCGTGGTGCCGCGCCTGCTTGACCCCGCAGGGTAGCCCACGAAATTGCAGCGAAGCACCGACCGATGAACCCACGCGCCTACCTCTTCGTGCCGGGCGACCGCCCGGACCGCTTCGACAAGGCGCTGGCCGCCGGCGCCGACGCGGTGATCGTCGACCTGGAAGACGCGGTGGCGCCGGGCGGCAAGGGCGGCGCCCGCGACGCCCTCGCGGACTGGCTCGATGCACGCCCGGCCAACACGGCCGGTGTGATCGTGCGTGTGAACGCGGCGGACACGGCGTGGTTCGCGGACGACCTGGCGCTGTGCAGCCACCCCGGCGTGGCCGGCGTGATGTGGCCCAAGGCCGAGCAGGTGGACGTGGCCGCCGCCATCGCGGCCCAGCGCCATGGCCTGCCGTTGCTGCCGCTGATCGAAAGCGCGCTCGGCCTGGCCCACGCGCGCCAACTTGCCGCGGCACCCGGCGTGCAGCGCCTGGTCTTCGGCAGCCTCGACATGCAGCTCGACCTCGGCCTGCGCGGCGCCACCGAGGACGAACTGCTGCCGCTGCGCATCGAGATCGTGCTGGCCTCGCGCCTGGCCGGCATCGCCGCACCGGTGGACGGGGTGAGCGTGGCGCTCGACGATGCCGCCGCGCTGCACGCCGACGTGCAACGCGCACGCCGCCTCGGCTTCGGCGCCAAGCTGTGCATCCACCCCAAACAGGTGGCCGCGGTGTGCGCGGGTTTTTCGCCGGGCGCAGGCGAGTTGGACTGGGCGCGGCGGGTGCTGCAGGCTGCGGGTGAATCCGCTGGCGGCGCGTTCGCGGTGGATGGCAAGATGGTCGACAAGCCGGTGCTGCTGCGTGCGCAGGCGATTCTTCGCGACGCCCAGGCTTGAATTCCCCAACGACCATGATCGACCACCTCGACCACCTGGTGCTCACCACGCACAACCGCGAAGCCTGTGTCGACTTCTACACCCGTGTGCTCGGCATGACACTCGAGACCTTTGCCGGCGGCCGGCTGGCGCTGCGCTTCGGCAACCAGAAGATCAACCTGCACGAGCGCGGCCGCGAGTTCGAGCCCAAGGCGCACCTGCCGGTGCCGGGCGCGCTGGACCTGTGTTTCATCGCCGACCGGCCGCTGGTGCAGGTGATCGAGAAGTTGAACGCGTGCGGCTGGCCGATCATTGAAGGCCCGGTGGAGCGCACCGGCGCCACACAACGCCTCCGCTCGGTGTACCTGCGCGACCCCGACCTCAACCTGATCGAAATTTCCGAACTGATCTGAAACCCGGTGCCCGATGCAGGCACACGACCCAAGGAGACAAGATGAAACTTCGACGCACCCTTTTGACTTCCGCACTCGCGGCCTGGGCGGTACTGGCCGCGCCCGTTGTGTTTGCGCAGACGGCGGCGCAGACGGCGGCGCCAGCGACCGCGCCAACCGCGGCTTACCCCACGCGCGGCATCACCCTGGTGGTGCCATTCGCGGCCGGCGGGCCCACCGACGTGGTGGCCCGCTCGCTCGCCGCGGTGATGGGCAAGACGCTCGGCCAGGCCGTGGTGGTGGAAAACAAGCTCGGCGCCGGCGGCACGCTGGCAGCCGGCGCGGTGGCCAAGGCCGCACCCGACGGCTACACCTTTTTGATCCACCACAACGGCATGGCCACCGCACCGGGGCTCTACCGCAAGCTGGCCTTCAACCCGCTCACCGACTTCGAATACGTGAGCCAGGTGATCGACGTGCCGATGACCCTGCTGGCCCGCAAGGACTTCCCGGCCAACACGCCGCAGGAGTTCTTGGCCTATGTGAAGGCCAATGCGAGCAAGCTCACGCTGGCGCACGCGGGCCTGGGCGCGGTGTCGCAACTCTGCGGCATGCTGTTCCAGAAGACGCTCGGCGCTGAGCTCACCACGGTGCCTTACCAGGGCACCGCACCGGCGCTGAATGCGTTGCTCGGCGGCCAGGTCGACATCCTGTGCGACCAGACCACGCAGACGCTGCAGCACATCAAGGCCGGCAGCGTGAAGCTCTACGGCGTGACCAC
>JANNGZ010000315.1:0-7343 GCA_031404155.1 Burkholderiales bacterium | reverse complement strand
GGCAACCCGCGCTTGATGAACGAAATCATCCTGGAGTTGCGCAATGAGTCGGGCTACTTCGAGCAAGAGGACATCGCCGGAGCCTTGAGCGCCGACGGGCTCGTTGCCCTGCGGCACAAAAGCTTCGCACTGCACGAGGTGCAGAAGCGCCGCTTCCAGCAACTTGACGAATCCCTACGCAAGCTGCTCGCCTATGCAAGCCACCTCGGTATGCGCTTCGTCGGGGAACTCGCACTGGAGATCGCCCATCATCTGCAGACCGAGCGGTCGAAAGACGACGACGCCCAGCAGTTCGCCCTCGCCGTCAATCCATACGCCGTCATCGCTCCGGACAGCTCGCTTACCTACGAGTTCCGCCATCGCGTCTTCCACGATCTCGCAGGCGAACGCATCGCAACATTCCCACGGCTCGCCGCCTCGATTGGCCGCGCGCTGCTAATGGTCGGCAGCGCATGGATGCCCAGCCAGCGCATCCAGTTGTTGAGCGCATCGGACCGCGAGGCCTTCTACCTGCTGATGCTGCACCAGCAGGAACTCACTCCCGAGTCCTTTCCCCACCTCCGCCTGCAACTGATCGCATCGCTGTTCCGCCTTTACCAATTAACCGGCCTCTTCACCAGAGCGCGTGAGTGGTCAGAACAGTTGGAGCGCGAACTGCCAGCCGATGGCCGCATTGCCCCGGACATCTTGCCCTTCGATGACCAACTTGCCGTGGTCAACGTATGGCTAGAACTCGATCGCCGCCAAGCCAGTCGCACGTTGGCTACTGGTATCTGGACTCTCTGCACCATTGCGTTTCGAGCGTGTCCAAATGATGCGGGGCTCGCGCGGCAGCATGCCGTCGCGCAGGTCACGCTTGGCGACGTATTGCGGCGTGCCGACCAATCCGCCGACGCCCGCAAGCTCTACGAGCAATCGCTAACGACGCGCGAGCGCATCGTCGCTGAGTTCGGCGCGACTGCCGAAAGTCTGGGTGACGTCTCGGTAGTGCAAGAAAGGCTCGGCGACATGCTGCTGCGCTCCGATCAACCCGCCGAGGCCGGCGCTCTCTACGAGCGCTCGCTGACCGCACGCAAGCGAATCGTCGCAGAGTTCGGCGCGACCGCCGAACGTCTGCGCGGCGTATCGCTGTCCCTGGTCAGGCTCGGCGACGTGCTGCTGGGCGCCGACCAGCCAGACGAGGCGCGCGAGCTTTATGCGGAATCTTTGGCCACGTGCGAGCGCATCGTCGCTGATTTCGGCGAGACGGCCGAGCGTCTGCGCGACGTCTCGGTTTCACAGGGCCGTGTTGGCGACGTACTGCTGGATGCCGACCAGCCGGCTGAAGCCCGCAAGCTCTACGAGCAATCGCTGACGATACGCGAGCGCATCGTCGCTGAGTTCGGCGAGACCGCCCAACGGCTGCGCGACGTCTCTCTGGCGCAGATCAACCTTGGCGACGTGCTGCTGGGCGCCGACCAGCCTGACGAGGCTCGCAAACTCTACGAGCGATCGCTGGACACGTTCGAGCGCATCGTCGCCGACTTCGGCGAGACTGCCCAACGTCTGCGTGACATCTCGGTGGTGGAAGACAGGCTCGGTGACATGCTGCGCGTCGATCAACCCGCCCGGGCCGGCAAGCTCTACAAGCAATCGCTGGCGACACGCGAGCGCATCGTCACCGAGTTCGGCGAGACCGCCCAACGGCTGCGCGACGTCTCTCTGGCGCAGGTCAACCTTGGCGACGTGATGCTGGGCGCCGACCAGCCTGACGAGGCTCGCAAGCTCTACGAGCAATCGCTGGCCGCGTGCGAGCGCATTGTCGTCGAGTTCGGCGAGACCGCCGAACGGCTGCGCGACGTCTCGATGTCGCAAGATCGGCTGGGTGACATCCTGCGCTCCGATCACCCCGCCGAGGCCGGCAAGCTCTATGAGCAATCGCTGGCTACGCGCAAGAGAATCGTCGCCCAGTTCGGCGAGACCGCCGAGCGGCTGCGGGACTTGGCAGTGAGCGAGTTCTGCCTTGGAAAACTGGCGCAGTACGAACGTGATTTCGATCTCGCACGAAGTCTTTGGATGCGGAGCGAGTCGCGGCTCGCAGGACTGGTGGCATCTCTCGGAACCAATTCTGCCAAGGCCGACCTCGACTTCATACGAGCGCAGATTGCGGCGCTTAGTGCGGCGACTGGACTTGACCCGTCCAGCACACGATGAGCTGAGCTGATCTGCTCGCAGTGCAGCCAATGCCGCCTACAGATCAGGGCAATAGAAGGCATGACACGGCCGCATCACTTGATGATCTGGCTTTGCCGGAATCATGTGGCCATGTGGCGCCAAGAGAGTCGTATTGCACTTGTCGAACCATAGAGTCACCCACTCCCAAACAAGCCGCACTGATCGAGTGCGGGCGCGCAACACCAGCACCTTGGGGACGTTGTTCGTGAGGACTGGCTGCACATGTGCGCAGGGCTACGGCGTGGGACCGAGCAGCCGCTTCGTGGCAATGAGATCAGTAAAGCGACGGTCTCTTTAGGGTCGACTCGTGCCGCGGTCAGTCTTCGGCAGCGGTCGTTCGACCTGGTCTACCTGTGCGGCAGCTTCCCGGTCCTGCCTCAAACTGGCAGTCGCGGCCTTGAACGGCCGTTTGGGGGTCGCCTTAGAGCGGACATTCGCGCCGGCTGCATCAAGCACTACGCAGGGTTGACGAGCTTTCGGCGCTTGCGTGCTGTCGGCTGCGAGAGCGGAAGCACCTCGCGGGTGTACTCCGCCAGCATGTCGCAGAAGGCGGCGGCGTACGGCGGCAGCGCGCGCCGGGCGTCCCGGAAAACGGCCAACCGCTCTTGCAGCGGCTCGCCCCTGTAGGTCACGCCGATCACATTCAGCGCGTACCGGTTCGTCTGCACAGCCGACGGAACAACGGCGATCCCGTGGCCGTGCTCGGCCATCGCCAGCAGCGTGTGCGGTGTCCGACTCTCGAACACGATATTCGGCTCGACGCCTGCCAGCCTGCAGGTGGCGTCGAACGTGCGGCGGGATACGAAACTGGTATCGAGCACAAGGAGCGGCTGCGCAGCGAGGCGTCCAATGTCCAAGCCCGCTTGCCCTGAAGCTGCGAAAGGCTCGCGAGCGACGGCAAGCATGTCGACCACTTCCAGCGGATGCGCGGCAAAGCGGGTGTCGCCGGGGTTGACCGCGCGCAGCAGGTTCTGGCCGAAATGGATTTCGCCTCGTTCAAGCATTGCGAGCGTGTCGGGCCATGCGATTGCCTCGATCACCGTCACGTGCACGTTAGGGTACCGCTCGCGATAGCTGTGCAGGAAGCCCGCCATCACGCCTTCGATGAATTGTGGGGACGCGGCGACCTTCAACTTGCCGGTCTCGCCGCCGACCAGCAGGCGTGCACGCTCGCGCAACGAGTCGGCGCTGCTCAGGAGGTGACGGCAGCCTTCGAGCAACTGTTCGCCTTCACTTGTCAGCATGAGGCGCCGTCCTACCCGGTCGAAAAGCCGGAATCCGAGCTCTTGCTCGAGATTGGCAATCTGCCGCGAGAGTGCCGGCTGAGCCACGTGCAGCCGCACTGCTGCCTTGGAGACGGTGCCCACATCGGCCACCGTGACGAAAGTGCGCGCATGCCTGAGATCCATGGAGGGTGTATATGCCGATCCGGCATCGATCGCAAGCGCAACTATGTATTGGA
This sequence comes from Burkholderiales bacterium, assembly GCA_031404155.1. GTDB lineage: Bacteria > Pseudomonadota > Gammaproteobacteria > Burkholderiales > Burkholderiaceae_C > JANNGZ01. The sequence continues at coordinate 3,667 of JANNGZ010000315.1, read as the reverse complement.
CCAAGCGGCCCAGCGTGCCTACTCTCTTGCCAACACCTGCGATCCACGCAACGCCTTCCAATCACTGACCGGCGAGGACACGATGACCCGAACGCTTGCGCGATGCCTGACAGCACTCGCACTCGGCCTGCCAGCCGTAACGCTCTACGCCGAAGCCTGGCCATCCCGGCCGATGAAGGTGATCGTGCCGATCACGCCCGGAAGCGTCATCGACGTGGGGCCGCGGCTCGTGTTCGAGCAACTCGCCACACAGGTCGGGCAGCCCGTCGTGGTCGAGAACCGTCCAGGCGCGGGTCAGACCATGGGGGCAAGCGCCGTCGCGCGCTCCGAGCCCGACGGCTACACGCTGCTCGTGAACTCGGCTGCCCACGCCATCGCCCCATCGCTGTACCCAAACCTCGACTATCACCCGGCACGCGACTTTGCGGCAGTCATCCCGCTTGGCCTCACGCCCTTCGTGCTCGTGGCGCCGCCGGAGCGCGGCTTTCGGACCGCGGCCGACCTCGCCGCAACGGCGAAGGCGAAGCCAGGCGCGTTCAACTTCTCGTCGCCCGGCGTGGGTTCCGCTTCGCACCTCAGCGCGGAGCGCTTCCGGTTGAGCGCCGGTGTGGCCGCGACGCACGTGCCGTTCAAGGGCGGTGCCGAAGCGATGAGTGAAGTGATCGCGGGACGGATCGACTTCGCGTTCATCGCGCTCGGAGCCGCCTTGCCGCACATCCGCGCAGGCAAACTCGTGGCGCTTGCGGTGAACGGCGAGGCGCGCTCGCCCTCGCTGCCCGAGGTGCCGACGCTTCGCCAGGCCGGCTTCACCGACGCGGAATACCCGATGTGGTTCGGAGTGTTCGTTCCGGCGAAGACACCGCGAGCAATCGTCGACAAGTTGCACCGCGAGACGGTCAGAGCGCTACAGGAGCCCAAAGTTCGCGAGAAGTTGGCGGGGCTCGGCGTCGATCCCCTGGACATGACGCCAGCCGAGTTCGACGCTCTGGTGCGAAAGGAAATCGACATCAATGCCGCGCTGGTGAAGGCCACTGGGTTGAAGGCGCAATAGCCTGCGCAGGCCGCGCTTGGGGTCGATGCAACCTGCGTCACTGCGCCCGCCAAAAAAGCCTCGATGTCCAGCGTCTCGACTTTCGCCGCCGCGGATGGCGACGGCTACGAACTGCAGATGGGCCGATGGAGCCGGCGCCTCGCTCCGCTCTTCGTCGAGTTCGCCCACATCGGCAAAGCGGGTCGAGTGCTCGATGTGGGATGCGGGACTGGCAACCTGGCCTTGTTCCTGGCGCAACAGGATCCGGAGCTTGTCAGTGCCCATGGAATCGATGTGTGCGCGGCCTATGTGGAGTACGCGAGGCGCCGCAGCGCCGACGCTCGCCTGACGTTCCAGATCGGCGATGCCCGCGCGCTGCCGTTCTCAGCCGAGCACTTCGATCACGCCTTCGCCATGCTCGCACTGCAATTCGTGCCGCGTGCCGAGCTTGCCGTGCAGGAGATGTGCCGAGTGACGCGACGCGGCGGCACGGTCGCGGCTACGACGTGGGATACGCGAGGCGGCTTCGTGGCACTGCGTCTGATCCTCGACGCGGCCGCGATGCTGGACGAGGCGGGCCGTCGCGAGAGAGCAGCGGCGTGCACGCGACCGCTGAGCCGCCCCGGCGAGCTGGCGCGCGTATGGTCCGACGTCGGACTGAGCAACGTCGTACAGGAGTCGGTCACGATCCGGATGGAGTTCGAGTCGTTTGTCGACTTCTGGGTACCTGTTGAAGGCAAGGAGGGTCCGGTCGCCGAATACGTCGGTGGCCTTGGCTCCGAAGGCGCAGCGCGCTTGCGTGAGGCGGTGCGACTGGCGTACTTGGATGGCGAGTCCGACGGGCGGCGTTCGTACGCCGCTACGGCGTGGGTTGTGAAAGGTACGGTGCCGTGAGCACAAAGCGGACGTTAACGGTGACTTCTTTGGGTCGAATTGACGCCTTGAACGTCGGCTCCGCGGACATGCTCTCGGCCGCGCTCTGTGCACATCGCCTTGGCGCCGCTCGTTCGCGGTACGAGTCGGCACCCGCTGAACGCACAGACAGGCAGCGAACTCACGGCACGACGAAAAAACCATACAGCACGCTGCCGTTGTACCTGAGACCGATGACCGTGAGGAGGCGCAGGCCACAGGCTGAGCACACAGACCTCCCTACCGTTGGGGTCGGGCACAGGGTCCCGCACCCATGACCCCCGATGGACACACCACCGCCGCTGACTGCTGGCCACCTCACGCGCCGCGGCAGCGGTCGTTCACGCGTCAGCGCTACCTGGTCGTGCTGACATGGGCCTTCACCTTCTTCAGTTCGGTGAGGGCGCTGTCGTACCTGCCCACGCTCTGGCTCATCGCCGAACAGCAGGACTCGAGCCAGCACTCGCTGCTGACCTGGGGTACCTGGCTGGGCGCGAACCTGACGATGGCGGCCTGGCTGCACGAGCACAACGGCCGGCAGTGCAACCGCGCCGTGTTCGTCAACCTCGTGAACGCGGCGATGTGCGCGGCCACGCTGGTGTTGATCGTGATCTTTCGCCTCTGGCCTGCCTGAACGGGAGACTGCCATGTATGGGAACGATTCGACCGGCTGGAGCGCGGCACTAGCGCCGCTGCTGAGCGCGGCGGCGATGGCCCTGCTGACGACGAGCACGGCGCTGGCGGCGTCGCCGCCGAGCCACGCCGAGCGCATGCACGCGCTGGCGTTGGAGTCCTTCCGCGCCGGGCGCTTCCCGGAGGCCTATGGGCGCTTCATCGCACTGGCCCAGATCGGCCACCCCGCCTCGGCCCGCTACGCACTGTGGATGTGCGAGCAGGGGCTGCCGCTGTTCGGCAAGAACTGGGACTGCTCGCAAGACGAGGTTGCCGATTGGGCCGACGCCGCGCGCGTGGCGCCGTTCAGCGTCGCCGATGTCGCCGCGGCGGCAGACCGGGCCACTGCCCGACGGGAACGCCGCTGATCGCGCGCGCTTGGGCAGCAAGCGCACTCTCGAACCTCACTTCCGGCCACGAAGGAACCATCGCACGGCGCACTGCGGGCGTCGGCAACCTGCGGACACCGGTCGCTCGCTGCGCGGGATCGGTTGGCAGCCCTCGACCCCCAGGAGTCATACGAAGTCATACGACGTTCAAGGTTCAGCGCCGAGAAGAAGTCGTTGCCGGGGCGGACCGGTGCCCCCCGTTCATCGCCGCCGTCAACTTCTGCTTTCTCACGGCGATCGGCCTCCCGTAAGGCGCCGTCCTACTTGTGGGGATCGACCCGCGCGATCAGCACCGTGATGTTGTCGCGGCCGCCGGCGTCGTTGGCCTGTGCCACCAGCGCTCTTGCGGCATTTTCCGGTAGCGGCTCGGCCTCGAGCACGGCCATGATCGCCTCGCCCTTCAGCATCTCGGTCAACCCATCCGAACAGAGCAGCACGCGGTCGCCGGCCTGGATGACCAGGGCGCGGGCTTCGACCTTGACGCCGATTTCGGGGCCGCCGATGACGTTGACGATGACGTGGCGCAGGTGGTGCGTGGCCGCCTGGTCTTCGGTGATCGCGCCGCTGCGGACCAGTTCGGCAATCAGCGTGTGGTCCTTCGTGAGCTGGTGCAACTGGCCATCCCGGTACAGATAGGCGCGGCTGTCGCCGACGTGCACGATGC
>JANNGZ010000314.1:0-15422 GCA_031404155.1 Burkholderiales bacterium | reverse complement strand
CCGGGCATGTGGCGCAGGTGCAGTTCGATGCCGGCGTTTTGCGCCTGCGTGTGCGGCGCATTGGCCATCGAGTAGCTGCGCCGCGCGCCGTCGCGCAGGATGAACTCGACATACTGGCCGGCGTGGTATTTCACGTGCATGTTGGCCGGCAGTTGCAGCTTGATAACGGCCACGTCGGGCGCCGGTTTCTCGATCGTGCTCACCCGCGCCGGCATCTTCTGCACCGGGAACTCGCCGGCGCCGGGCACGCTGCGCGCGTGCACCGTGCAGTCCGTTTGCGGCGTGGCGCAGCAGGTGAGGATGAAGCCCTGCGCTTCTTCGTCGAGCGACAGGGCCTTGTGCTGGTGCGCGCCGTGGATCACGCGGCCTTCGATCAGCTTGCTCTTGCATGAGCCGCAGGCGCCGTCGCGGCAGCCGTAGGGCAGGCCGACGCCGGCGCGGATGGCGGCGGGCAGGATCGCTTCGTCGCGGGCCACATCGAAGCTCAAGCCGGCGGGCTCGATGGTGATCTTGAAGGTCATGCGGCGGGGGAGTCTGGCGTGGCGGGTGGGATGGGCGGGCTCGGTGGGGCGTGTTGCGTTTCCGCGCGGCCGCACGAGGCGGTGCAAGGCAGTCTGCGTGTGGGCCTGCGTAAACTGGCCGGCCGCATTGTGCCCGCGTCGGCCCGACGGCGCCGGCGTGAGGCCCCTCGCGCAAGGCTCGCATCCCATTGCTGAGCCTGTCCGCCGAGCCTGGCCGTTGCACTCTCCCGCCGACCGTTCTTGATGACCCGCACCGATGGCGCTTCCGCGATGACCTCACGCCAGTACCGCGCACCTCGCCCGAGCCTGCTCATCGTCGGCTGCGGCGATGTCGGCTTGCGCGTGCTGCGCTTGCTCGGGCCTTGGTGGCACGTCTTCGCGCTGACCTCGTCGCGTGGCAGGGTCGAGGAGCTGCGCGCCGCCGGTGCCGTACCGCTGCTCGGCAACCTCGACGACGCCGCCACACTGGCACGGCTGGCGGGTCTGGCCGACCGCGTCCTGCACCTGGCGCCGCCGCCGGCGCTGGGCGCGCGCGACACCCGCACCCGCAACCTGCTCGCCGCGCTCGCGCGCAAGGGCCGGGTGCAGCGCCTGGTTTATGCCAGCACCAGCGGTGTCTATGGCGACTGCGCGGGCGCGTGGGTAGACGAGACCCGCGCGCTGAACCCGGCCACCGACCGGGCCCGCCGCCGCGTGGACGCCGAGGCGCGGGTGCGCTGGTTCGGCCGTACCAGCGGAGCCTGCGTGAGCGTGCTGCGCGTGCCCGGCATCTACGCGCTCGACCGCCCCGGCGGCGACCCGCGCGAGCGGGTGCGCCGCGGCACGCCGGTGTTGGTGGCCGCGGACGATGTGTCGACCAACCATATCCACGCCGACGACCTGGCGCGGGCCTGCGTCGCCGCGCTGCGACGCGGTGCACCGCAGCGGGCCTATCACGTAAGCGACAGCAGCGACTTGAAGATGGGCGACTACTTCGACCTCGTGGCCGACCTGCACGGCCTGGCGCGGCCGCCTCGGCTGACCCGCGATGCGGCGCGTGCGCTGCTCTCACCGCTGCAGATGAGCTTCCTCGCCGAATCGCGGCGCCTGGTCAACACCCGGCTGCGGCGAGAACTGCGGGTGACGCTGCGCCACGCCGCGGCCGAGAGCGGGCTCAGGCCGGCGCCGGGCCCATTCGAAGCGGCCCGGGCGCCCCTCAGCGCATGAGTGAGGCGAGCCTCGCGCCGCCACTCAGATGCCTTCCGAGCGCTTGAGCGTCTTCATCCGGTCCACGGTTTGTAGCCGAATCGTCTGCTTCTGCTCGTTGCGCTCGATCTGGATAGTGACCTCGCGCTCGGGCGCACCACCGGCCCAGAGCGATTTCCACAACGTGTCCAGCGAACTCACCGCCACCTTGTCGATGTGCAGGATGCGGTCGCCGGCCTTCATACCCGCGACGTCGGCGGGGCTGTCTTCATTGACCCGTGCCACGCGCACCTGGCCTTGTTGCTCCACCGCGTTGATGCCGATCCAGGCGCGCCGGCTCGCCGCCGACATGCCGCTGCGGCGCATCTCCTCCATGATCGGCTTGAGCAGGTCCACCGGCACGAACATGTTGCCCGGCAGGCGCGGCGCCTCGGGGCCGAGCGCATCGCGAACGAAGAGCGATCCCACACCCACCAACTCGCCGCGGCCGTTGAAAAGGCCGGCACCGCTGTGGTCGCCGCGCGGCGGCGTGGTGAACAGCGCACCGTCGATGTGGTACTCCCAGTAGCCTGCAAAGGCACGCCGCGAGACCAGCCGGGCCACGCTCACGGCGCCGTTTTCGCCGCCGCTGGCGACCATCAACGGCTCCTCGGTGGAGACACGCGAGGCGTCGCCCAGCGGCACTGGTTCGAGCTTCAGCGGCGTGAGCGCCTGCACCAGGCCGAAGCCGGTGGCCACGTCGTAGGCCACCACGCGCGCCGGCACGATGCGCTCGTCGTCGAGGATCAACTGCACCTGCTCGGCTTCGAGGATCAGGTAGCCGATGGTGAGCACCAGGCCGTCGCGGCCGATCACCACGCCAGAGCCCTGGCGCTGGCGGCCCAGGGTGGAGGCCGAGCGGGCGTCTTCGACCGCCATCGCGCGCAGGCCGACCACCGCGTCGCTGGCGCGGGAGAGGGTGCGTGAGAGCGCTTCGATGTCGCCGCCCGCGGCGGCGGGCGGGAGCGGCGAGGCTGTGCTCGTGGCAGGCGCTGTGGCCGCGGGGGTGTCTGTGGCCGCGAGCGCCGGGGCGCTGCTCATCACAAGGGCCAGCAAGGGCGCGGCGAGGGCGCGTTGCAGCACAGCGAGTGGACACATGGCAGGTCTCCCACGGCGAACGACAGTGGGAGCATGACCCAAAGCCAGCGCAGTGAATAGGCGCTAGCGCACCAACCCACGCATCCTGGGGGCTGCACCCCCCTATGACTGCAAGGGCCCGATGTCTTAGCGTCTAGCGCCGGCGCGAGAACGGCGTCTGGCCGCGCCAGTAGCGGATCATCAAGAAGCCGCCGAGCATGCCGCCGAGGTGCGCAAAGTGCGCAATGCCGCCGCCGCCCATCAGGCCGAAGAGCAGTTCGAGCCCACCGAAGATGGCAACGAAGATCTTCGCCTTCATCGGGATCGGTGGGAACAGCGGCATGATGATCCGGTTGGGGAAGAGCATGCCGAAGGCGATCAGCAGCCCGAACAGCGCGCCCGACGCGCCCACCGTGGGCACCAGAGAGCCGGTCAGCGAGGTCCAAAGTATCTGCACCGCGGCGGCCGAGAGCACGCTGGCGAGCAGGAACTGGATGTAGCGCGTCGTGCCCCAGAGGCGCTCCAGCTCCGAGCCGAACATCCACAGCCCGAGCATGTTGAAGAACAGGTGCAGCGTGTCGCCATGCAGGAAGGCGTAGCTCACCACCTGCCAGGGCCAGAAACGCCCGCTTTGCAGCGGCCACAGCGCCAGCATCAGCTCCAGGGTCGGCGGCAGCAGCAGGCTCGCCGCGAACATGCCCACGCAGGCGAGCATCAACAGTTTGGTGACCGGTGGCAGTGGCGGCATGCGTCGCGGGTTCGCGAATTGAAGGGGTGTGGTGCCCGGGGCCGGAATCGAACCGGCATGCCTTGCGGCGGGGGATTTTGAGTCCCCTGCGTCTACCGATTTCGCCACCCGGGCTTTGGGCGCGATGAGGGGCCGTCGCGTGGGCGCGGATTATGTCATGCACCCCATGGGGGCTTGAGCCCACGCTGCCACAATGTGCGCATGCCCAAGCCCAACTACATGACCCTGGAAGACGTGATCGGCGGCACCCCGCTGGTCCGCCTTCAGCGCCTGCCTGGCAACGACAATGAGCAACGCGGCAACGTCATCCTCGGCAAGCTCGAAGGCAACAACCCGGCCGGTTCGGTGAAGGACCGGCCGGCGATCAGCATGATCCGCCGGGCCGAGGAGCGCGGCGAGATCAAACCGGGCGACACGCTGATCGAGGCCACCTCGGGTAATACCGGCATCGCGCTGGCCATGGCCGCGGCGATCCGCGGTTACCGCATGGTGCTGGTGATGCCCGAAGACCTGTCGATCGAACGTGCGCAGACGATGAAAGCCTTCGGCGCCGACCTCATCCTCACGCCGCGCTCGGGCGGCATGGAGTACGCACGCGACCTGGCCACGCAGATGCAGAACGACGGCCGCGGCCTGGTGCTCGACCAGTTTGCCAATGCCGACAACCCGCGGGTGCATTACGAAACCACCGGGCCCGAGATCTGGAGCGATACCGGCGGGCAGATCAGCCACTTCGTGAGCGCGATGGGCACCACCGGCACCATCACCGGCGTGTCGCGTTACCTGAAGGAAAGGAACCCTGCGGTGCGCATCGTCGGCGCGCAGCCGGCCGAGGGCTCGCGCATCCCGGGCATCCGCAAATGGCCCGAGGCCTACCTGCCCAAGATCTACGACCCGAAGCATGTCGACGAACTGGTGCTGGTGAGCCAGGCCGACGCCGAGGACATGGCGCGCCGCCTCGCCCGCGACGAAGGTCTGTTCGCCGGCATCTCGGCCGCCGGAGCCTGCTGGGTGGCCTTGCAACTGGCGCGCAACCTGGAAAACGCGACGATCGTGTTCGTGGTCTGCGACCGAGGGGATCGGTACCTCTCGACCGGCGTGTTCCCTGCGTGATGGCCGAGTACCGCTTTTGCCCACAGTGTGCGAGCTCGCTCGAGTTGCGCAGCGCCGACGAAGACGGCGGGCCGAAGCAGCGTTTGCGCTGCACCGCGTGTGAGTTCACCCACTGGAACAACCCCACTCCGGTGCTGGCCGCGGTGATCGAATGCAGCGACCGTGACGGCCAGGTGCTGCTGGCTCGCAACGCGTCCTGGACCGGCAAGATGTTCGGCCTGATCACCGGCTTCATGGAAGCGGGTGAGACGCCCGAGGAGGGCATCCGGCGCGAGGTGGCCGAAGAAACCTCGCTCCAGGTGGACACGCTGAAGCTGATCGGCGTCTACGACTTCCAGCGCATGAACCAGGTGATCGTGGCCTACCACGCCAGCGCTCGGGGCGAGGTGCGCCTGTCGCCGGAATTGGCCGAGTACAGGCTGTATGCGCCCGGCGAAGTGCGTTGCTGGCCGGCAGGCACCGGCTACGCGCTGGCCGACTGGCTGCGCTCACGCGGCATCGAGCCGCAGTTCTTCGACTGGGCGCGAAAGTAGAATCGCGTGATGGACGCAAACAAAGAGCTCGACACCCGTGGCCTGAACTGCCCGCTGCCGATCCTCAAGGCCAAGAAGGCCTTGAGCGAAATGGCGTCAGGCGAGGTGCTCAAGGTGGTGGCCACCGACCCCGGCTCGGTGCGCGATTTCCAGGCCTTTGCGCGCCAGACCGGCAACGAGCTGGTGGAGCAAAGCTCCAGCGCCGACGAGTTCGTGCACTTCCTGCGCCGGCGCTAGGCGCCGCAGCGCAGGGCCGACGCTGCTTTCGGCTTCCGGGGCTCGCTACCGGTCGCCTTGCGGCGGCGATACGGCAGGCTAGAGCGGCACGCCCTTGAGGTATTCGCGGAAACCGGCCCCGAGTTGCGGGTGCGCCAGCGCGAGTTCCACATTGGCCTGAAGGAAACCCTCCTTGCTGCCGCAGTCGTAGCGCTTGCCTTCGTAGCGGTAAGCAAAAACCTTCTCGCGGCGCAACAGCGCGGCGATGCCATCGGTGAGCTGGATTTCGCCGCCGACGCCACGCGGCTGGTTGGCGATCTCATGGAAAACCCCGGGCGTGAGGATGTAGCGGCCGGCCACGCCGAGGCGTGACGGCGCGTCCTTCGGCGCCGGCTTTTCGACGATGCGGTTCACCTCCACCATGCGGTCGGAGACCGGCGTGCCGGCGACGATGCCGTAGCGCTGGGTGTGTTCCGCGGGCACTTCCTGCACCGCGAGAATCGAAGCGCGCCACTCGCGGAACTGCGCGGTCATCTGTGCCATCACCGGCGGCTGGCCGACCATCAGGTCGTCGGCGAGCAGCACCGCGAACGGCTCGTCGCCGACGAGGCGGCGGCCACAGAGCACCGCGTGGCCGAGGCCGAGCGCTTGCGCCTGGCGCACATAGATGCATTCCATGTCGTCGGGCTTGATGCCGCGAACGACATCCAACAGTTCTTGCTTTCCCGCCTGTTCAAGGGCTATCTCGAGCTCGAAAGTCATGTCAAAGTGATCTTCAATCGGACGCTTGTGTCGGCCGGTGACGAAGATCATCTGACGAATGCCGGCCGCGTACGCCTCCTCAACGGCGTACTGGATCAGCGGCTTGTCCACCACCGGGAGCATCTCTTTGGGTTGCGCTTTAGTGGCGGGCAGGAAGCGGGTGCCGAGGCCGGCAACCGGGAAGATGGCTTTGGTGACGTTCATCTACATACAATCGTCGAGAGGGAGATTGGGTTCATTGTGGCATGCAGTGTCACCGTGTCGAGCGACCCAATTCACGCATGGATGTGCTGATTGTTGAACCGCTCGAGCCAGAGGTCATGCAGTGGCTCGTCGAGCGCCACGCCGTGAGATATGCCCCTGACCTCGCCCGCGACCCGCGGGCGTTGCGGCAGGCGCTCTTCAACGTCCGTGCCTTGATCGTGCCGGCTTCGGTGGCCATCGACTCGGCGGCGCTTCACTATGCGCCGGTGCTGCGCGCCGTCGGCCGTGTCAGCTCGGGGGCCGAAAATATCGACCTCGATGCCTGCGGCAAGGCCGGCGTGGAGGTGGTGCGCAGCCCGACCGCCAGCGCCGCGGCCGAGGCCGAATTCATGATCGGTGCCCTGCTGTCGATGCTGCGCCGCGTGCCGATTGTCAATGGTGAAGGCCTGCGTGTCGGCCGCGAACTCGGCGGCGCCACCGTGGGGCTGGTGGGCATGGTGCCGGCGGCCAAGACGCTGGCGCAGATCCTTGCCGCCTTCGGCTCGCGGGTGGTGGGCTACGACCCTTCCTTGCATGCGTCGGACGGCCTCTGGGGCCGCTGGAATATCGAGCCGCTGGGCCTGCGCGACCTGATGGACCAGAGCGATGCGGTCTGCGTCCAGCTCACCTACTTCAGCCGCTACCGGGGCCTGCTCGGCGAGCGGGTGCTGCCCTTCTGCCGGCCCAACCAAGTCATGGTGAGCCTGACCCACTCGAGTGTCTTCGACGAAGAAGCGCTGGCCGACGTGCTCGGCACCGGCCGCATGGCTGCGGCCTGGTTCGACAGCCTGGAGCCCGGTGCGCTGGACCCGGGCCGGCCGCTGCACGACATCGACTCGCTGCAAGTCACGCCGCGCCTGGCCGCCACCACGCGCGAGTCGCGCATCCGCAGCGCCTGGACCGTGGCCAAGCGCATCGACGAGCTGCTTCAGATGCAGCCGGCGCTGGAGCGCAACGAGTTCAAGCCGACGTCGGCAGACGACGAGCTTGATCTTGCAGCTGGTGAAGCGTCTGGCTGAAGTCGGCCAGACGCAGTTTTTCCTGCGCCACCACCGCCGCCGGCGCGCGCGCCACAAAACGCTCGTTGGCGAGCTTGGCTTCGGCCTTGGCGATCTCGCCTTGCAGGCGTGCGATCTCCTTGGCCAGGCGCGCGGTCTCGGCCGCGAGGTCGATCTCGACATGCAGCGCGAGCCTCGTTTCGCCCACCACCAGCACCGGCGCGGCGGCGGTGGCCTGCGCAAACGCGGCGTCGTTGTCGAATTGGGTCAACTCCGACACCCGCGCCAGCGCCTTCAGCAGCGGCGCGGCCTCGGCAACGAACGGGTTGTCGCCGATCGCCAGCAGCGGCACCCGTTCGGCGGGTGAGAGGTTCATCTCGCCGCGCAGGTTGCGGCAGGCGCCGACCATCGCCTTGAGCTTGGCCATCCACGCATCGGCCTTGGCGTCGACACGCTCAAGCTGCGCCTTGGGGTAGGGCGCCACGAGCACGCCGGCAGGCCCGACGGCCTCGCGCCGCCCGGCCACGCTGGCCACCGTTTCCCACAACTCGGCGGTGATGAACGGCGAGAGCGGGTGCAACAGGCGAAGCACGGTTTCGAGCACGCGGATCAGGGTGCGGCGTGTCGCGCGCTGCTGGCCTTCAGTGCCGCCGGCGATCTGCACTTTCGCGATCTCGAGGTACCAGTCGCAATACTCATCCCAGACAAACGAGTACATCGCGGCGGCGGCGAGGTCGAGCCGGTAGTCGGCGAAGCCCTGTTCAACCGCGGCCTCCACCCGCTGCAATTCACTCGTGATCCAGCGGTCGGCCGGGCTGAACTTCAGGTAGCCGTGGAAGGGGCCGGCGGCCGCGACCATGTGACCCGTGTCGTCGTGGCGGGGTGGGGCACATTCGGCTTTGCTGTGCTCCTGCAGGCCACAGTCCTGGCCCCCGCAATTCATCAGCACGAAGCGTGTGGCGTTCCAGAGCTTGTTGCAGAAGTTGCGATAACCCTCGCAGCGTTTGTGGTCGAAGCTGATATCGCGCCCGAGGCTCGCGTAGGACGCCATCGTGAAACGCAGCGCGTCGGCGCCGTAGGCCGGGATGCCGTCCGGAAACTCCTTGCGCACACGTTTGGCCACCGCCGGGGCGGTCTCGGGGCGGCGCAGGCCGGTGGTCGACTTTTTCACCAGCGTGTCCAGGTCCACACCCTGGATCAGGTCCACCGGGTCGAGCACGTTGCCCTCGCTCTTGCTCATCTTGTGGCCGTGCGAATCGCGGATCAGGCCGTGGATGTAGACATGCCTGAACGCCGGTTTGCCGGTGAAGTGCGCGGTCATCATGATCATCCGCGCGACCCAGAAGAAGATGATGTCGAAGCCGGTGACCAGCACCGTCGAGGGCAGGAACAGGTCCTGCTCGGCGGTCTTGCCGGGCCAGCCGACGGTGGAAAACGGGAACTGCGCGGCCGAGTACCAGGTGTCGAGCACGTCGGGGTCGCGCTGCAACTGCGGGCCGGCGGTGCGGCGGCCTTCCAGAAGCCTCATTTGCGCGGCGTCGCCGGCCGCGTGCGCGGCGGCCCGCCGGTTGTCCAGGTCCAGCTGCCAACGTTGTACCGCCTCGTCTTCGTTGCGAGCCACGAAGACCGCGCCCTCCTGGTCGTACCACGCGGGGATCTGGTGGCCCCACCAGAGCTGCCGGGAAATGCACCAGTCCTGGATGTTCTTCATCCATTGGTTCCAGGTGTTCACCCACGGCTCGGGCACGAACTTGATTTCGCCCGAGTCCACCAATGCCATCGCCTTGGCCGCGATCGAGCGGCCGTCGTGACCGGGTCGGGTCATCGCCATGAACCACTGGTCGGTGAGCATCGGCTCGACGATCTGGCCGGTGCGCGCACAGCGCGGCACCATCAGCTTGTGTTTCTTGGTTTCAACCAGGAAACCTTGCGCGTCGAGGTCGGCCACCACCCGCTTGCGCGCCACGAAGCGGTCCAGGCCGCGGTAGGCCGCAGGGGCGTTGTCGTTGACCGTCGCGTCGAGGTTCAGCACGCCGATGATCGGCAGCCCATGGCGCTGACCCACCGCATAGTCGTTGTGGTCGTGCGCCGGGGTCACCTTGACCACGCCGGTGCCGAATTCGCGGTCGACATAGGCGTCGGCGATCACCGGGATCGTGCGCTCGCACAGCGGCAGCCGCACCTGCTTGCCGATCAGGTGCGCATAACGCTCGTCCTCGGGGTGCACCATCAGCGCGGTGTCGCCGAGCATGGTTTCCGGCCGTGTCGTCGCCACCACCAGCGAGCCCGAGCCCTCTTCCAACGGGTAGCGGATATGCCAGAGGAAGCCGTCCTCCTCTTCGCTCTCGACTTCAAGGTCCGACACCGCGGATTTCAGCACCGGGTCCCAGCTCACCAGCCGCTTGCCGCGGTAGATCAGGCCTTCGTCGAACAGCCGCACGAAGGTCTCGTTGACCACCGCGGACTGGGTCGCGTCCATCGTGAAGTACTCGCGGCTCCAGTCCACCGTGTCGCCGATGCGGCGCATCTGGCCGGTGATCACGCCGCCGGCCTTTTCCTTCCACTGCCACACCCGTTGCAGGAAGGCCTCGCGGCCGATCTCGTGGCGGCTGGTGCCCTCTTCCTGCAACTGCCGCTCGACCACGATCTGGGTGGCGATGCCGGCATGGTCTGTCCCGGGCAGCCACAACGTGTTGAAGCCGCGCATGCGGTGGTAGCGCGTCAGCGCGTCCATGATCGTGTGGTTGAAGCCGTGCCCCATGTGCAGCGTGCCGGTCACGTTGGGCGGCGGCAGCTGGATGCTGAAAGAGGGCTTCTTCGTGTCCAGCGTCGGGATGCAGGCACCGCTGGCGTCCCAAAGCGGCGCCCATTTGGCCTCGATCGCGGCGGGTTCGAAGGATTTGGCGAGTTCGGGCATCGGAACGATCGGGAAAGGGTGGCGCAAGCCGGCGGCCGCGGGCCTCCGTCGTGTAAAGGCTTGTCAACGTAAAGCAGTCGGGGGAAGTTGGCGATTCTAGGCGTGCTACCTTGGCCGCCACGCCTCGAAAGCCGGAGATCCGACGATGCAACCCAAGCCCTTGCCCACACGCCTTGCCCGCGCCATGCGCGCCGCCCTTTGTGCGTTTCCGGTGCTGCTGGCCGCCTGCGGCGGCGGCGGCGATTACAGCGATGGCCCCCCGCCGCCGCGGACCTGCGGTGTCGTGGCCGACGAGCAGGTCTGGCTGCGCGACTACATGCAGGACTGGTACTTCTGGTACGCGATCAGCCCCAACCCAAACCCGGGCGCCTACGCCACCGTGGCAGCCTACTTCGACGCGCTGCTCTTCGGCGGCAACGCCACCTTCCCGGATGACCGCTACAGCTTCTTCCAGTCCACGACGGAATTCAACCGCTTCTACGGCGATGGCAAGACGCTCGGCTACGGCGTCAGCGTGGCCGGGCTCGAAGTGGCTGGCCAGCCGGCGCGGCCGCTGCTGGTGCGTTATGTCGAGCCGGCGTCGCCCGCTTCGACGCAAGGCGTGGCGCGCGGCGACCAGGTGGTCTCAGCCAACGGGCGCAGCGCCGCCGACATGATCACCGCCAACGACTTCTCGGCCCTCACGCCCACGGCGTCCGGCAACACGCTGACCCTGGTGCTGCGCAACGCGGGTGTCGACCGCACGGTCACGCTCACCGCGACCGTGCACGACCTGACCCCGGTGCGCCATGCCAGCGTGCACACCACGGCCGCCGGGCGCAAGGTCGGCTACATCTTCGTCAAGGACATGATCAGCCAGACCGCCACGCCCTTGCAAACGGCCTTCGCGCAATTCAGGGCCGACGGCGTGCAGGACCTGGTGCTCGACATGCGCTACAACGGCGGCGGCCTGGTCTCGGTGGCAAACAACCTGGCGTCCTACGTCACCGGCGCCACGCGCGCCGGGCAGCCGTTTGCCCAGTTGCTCTACAACGACCGCCAAGCCGCGGCCAACAACCAGACCTTCAACTTCGGCAACCCGGTGTCCGCACTCGGCCTGTCGCGGGTGTACGTGCTGATGGGCCGGCGCACCTGTTCGGCGAGCGAGCAGGTGATCAACGGCCTGCGCGGCGTTGGCATCAACGTGGTGGCCGTCGGCGAAACCAGTTGCGGCAAGCCGGTCGGTTTCCTGCCGCAGGACGACGGCTGCGGCACCACTTACAGCGTCGTCAATTTCGAGAGCGTGAACGCACGCAACGAGGGTCGCTACTTCGACGGCTTCGAGGCCACCTGCGTGCTCGCCGACAACCTGAGCAAGCCGCTCGGCGCGGTCGACGAAGCCTTGCTCGGCGTGGCCAAGTCCCATGCCGACAACGGCGTCTGCCCGCCGGGCACCGCCGCGGCGCTCGGCACCCGCGAACGCCCGCTCGCGGCGCGGCCGGGGGTGGTGCGTGGCAGCGGCGGTGGTGAAGGCGTGCCGGGGGTGATGCTGCCGCGGTGACGCGTAGGCGCGCGGTTGCGCCTACATGAACAGGTGCTCGCCGGCGTTCTCGCCGCCGAGCACCACGTAGTTCACCTTGCGCAGGTCGGCCAGGGTGCGCCCGCCGGCATAGCTGATCGAGCTCTGCAAGTCCTCGCGCATCTCGCGCAGGGTGTCGGCCAGGCGGCCCTTGATCGGCTCGAGGATGCGTTTGCCCTCGACATGTTTGTACTCGCCCTTGTTGAAGTCCGAGGCGCTGCCGTAGTACTCCTTGAACAGCTTGCCGTCGAGCTCCACCGTTTCGCCCGGGCTCTCCTCATGGCCGGCGAAGAGCGAGCCGATCATCACCATCGCGGCGCCGAAGCGCACGCTCTTGGCGATGTCGCCATGGTGGCGGATGCCGCCGTCGGCGACGATCGGTTTGGTCGCCACACGCGCGCACCACTTCAAGGCCGAGAGCTGCCAGCCGCCGGTGCCGAAGCCGGTCTTCAGCCGTGTGA
This sequence comes from Burkholderiales bacterium, assembly GCA_031404155.1. Classification (GTDB taxonomy): domain Bacteria; phylum Pseudomonadota; class Gammaproteobacteria; order Burkholderiales; family Burkholderiaceae_C; genus JANNGZ01. The sequence continues at coordinate 3,051 of JANNGZ010000314.1, read as the reverse complement.
TGCAAACTTTGCCCGGGCCGATGCCGACCTTGGTCGCGTCCGCGCCCCAGTTCTCGAGGTCGATCACACCCTCGGGCGTGCCCACGTTGCCGGCGATCACGAAGGCCTCGGGCAGCTTGCCCTTGATGTGCTCGATCATCTTGCGCACGCTGTCGGCATGGCCATGGGCGATGTCGATCGTGATGTAGTCGGCGCCGACACCGTCGGCGGCGAGCTGGTCCACGACCGCCATGTCCGCCGCTTTCACGCCCGAGCTGATCGACACGAACAGCCCGGTGTCGCGCATGCGGCGCGCGAAGGCCACGCTGTCGAGGTCGAAGCGGTGCATCACGTAGAAGTGGCCGGTTTCGGCGAGCAGGCGCGCGATCGGCTCGTCGAGCACCGTCTTCATGTTCGCCGGCACGGCGGGCAGCAGGAAGCGCCGGCCACCGAACTCGACCGAGGGGTCGCATTCGCCGCGGCTGTCGACGCGGCACCGGCGCGGCAACAGCAGGATGTTGTCGTAGTCGAAGATTTCCATGGTGTTGGCTTCGGGTCTCGTCAGGTGGGCCACGGCGTTGGGGCAGTGCCGCTGCGAAGGCTGCGAGCGCTTGACCTGAGACCCGGTTTCCGGGCCCGCAAATCCGTCGGCTGGAGGACGGTGCGGAGCCCGCAATGAAAACCGGGCGCCAGCATTTGGGCCCGGTGGCGAATTCTACGCGGCTGCCGGCGCCAGCGACGGCGCCGGCGGTGTCGGCGGTGCAGCCGCATAGAGCGCGAACAGGTCGGCGCTGGAGCGTTGCCCCACGTCGGCCGCATGCGCCTGCAGCCAGCGCAGCGCTTGTGCGCGGCCCGCGTCGCGCAGTTGTTCGAGGAAGGTGGTGGTGGCGATCGAGCGGGTTTCGCCGCGCAAGGGCGCCAGCGTTTCGCCGCCATCGATCGTGTGCCAGCGCTGGCGCACCAGCGCGCGCTCGAGCCCGCCGCGGCGCCAGCGCGGGCTTTCGCAGGCCAGACGCTGGGCCTCCGAGAGCCAGCGCGCTTCGCGCAAAAAGGTGCTTTGGAACGCCACCTCGGCCACCCGCGCCCGGATTTCGTCGGCGCTCTTCGGCGTGCTTGCCCATGCATTCGGCATCAACAGCACCAGCAGCGTGTCGTCGCCGGCTCGCGGGTCGAACACCAGCGGCGAGAGCACCGGGTTGGCGGCATAGGCGCCGTCCCAGTACGGCTCGCCGTCGATCACCACCGGGTGGTGCAGGTGGGGAATGCAGGCCGACGCGAGCAGCGCGTCGATCGAAAGGTCCTGGTTGGTGAACACACGCAGGCGGCCGCTGTTGGCATGTGTGGCGGCAATGTGCAGCGGCAGCGCGGCGCTGGAACGCAGGCGCTCGAAGTCGACCTGCTCGCGCAGGATCTCGCGCAGCGGGTTGATATCCAGCGGGTTGAACTGCGTCGGCGCGAAGAGCTGTGTCCACTGCACCAGCGCGCGCAAGCCCGGCGCCATGGCGGGGCCGCCGGGGTCGTCGTGCCGCTCGACAATCCAGCCGTCCAGCGGAACGCGGCTTGCCACACCCAGCCAGAAGGCGCTGAGCGCCGCGCGAGCGCTCTCGGCGGCGCTTTCCCCGCTGCCCTCGAGCAGACCATGCGCGAGCACCGCCGCGTTCATCGCGCCGGCGCTGGCGCCGCTCACCGCGCCGGGCCGGAACGGTGCGTGTTCTAGCAGCGCGTCGAGCACGCCCCAGGTGAAGGCGCCATGTGCACCGCCGCCTTGCAGCGCCAGGTTCAGGCGCGGGGCGCGGTGGCCCCACAGTCTCTCGATCAGTGAACTCATGGCCGCGAGCATGCACGCACCGTGCCCGCGCCGTTGTGACGGGGTCTTTGCCTGAGAGCGCCCCCAGGCCGACGACTACATCGTCTGCCCCCCCGAGGGGGTATGAGCAAAGTGGCAGAGCCACATTTGCTCATGAGGCGCTTGCATGCGACTCCTAGAATCCCCCAATGCAGCAGCCCCCATGGCAAGACCCTGACGGCAACGAGAGCCGCCAGGACGCGCGAGAAGACGACCACGCCCGCGCCCGCGACCGCGCCCGCCATGACGCCGGCGCAGCCGAGTCCGCGCTCTTGCGCAACTTGAACCCCGAGCAGCGCGCCGCGGTCACGCTGCCGGCGCAGCCGGGTTTGATCCTCGCCGGCGCGGGCTCGGGCAAAACACGGGTGCTCACCACGCGCATCGCCTGGCTGCTTTCCACCGGCCAGGTGTCGCCCGGCGGCGTGATGGCGGTGACCTTCACCAACAAGGCCGCCAAGGAGATGCTCACGCGGCTGTCGGCGATGCTGCCGGTGAATGTGCGCGGCATGTGGATCGGCACCTTCCACGGCCTGTGCAACCGCTTTCTGCGCGCGCATTGGAAGCTGGCGGGCCTGCCGCAATCGTTCCAGATTCTCGACAGCGCCGATTCGCTCTCGGCCGTCAAGCGCGTCATCAAGGGCATGAACCTCGACGAAGAGCGCTTCGTGCCCAAGCAGGTGTCCTACTTCATTGCCAGCAGCAAGGACGGCGGCCAACGCCCGCGCGACATCGAGCAACGCGACGAGCAGACGCGAAAACTGACCGAGATTTACCAGGCCTACGAAGAGCAATGCCAGCGCGAAGGCGTGGTCGATTTCGCCGAGTTGATGCTGCGCACCGTGGAGCTGCTGCGCGACAACGACCCGCTGCGCGCGCACTACCAGCACCGCTTTCGGCATGTGCTGGTCGATGAGTTCCAGGACACCAACCGCTTGCAGTACCGCTGGCTGCAGATGTTCGCACCCCCGCCTGGCAAGGCGGGGACCTCCGAATCCACGGGCGCCGAGGGCCAGAGCGTCTTTGCCGTCGGCGACGATGACCAGAGCATCTACGCCTTTCGCGGCGCGCGCGTCGGCAACATGGCCGACTTCGAGCGCGAATACCGCGTCAAGCGCGTCATCAAGCTCGAAGAAAACTACCGCTCCTTTGGCAACATCCTCGACGCCGCCAACGGCCTGATCTCGCACAACGTGCACCGCCTGGGCAAGAACTTGCGCACCGACGCC
>JANNGZ010000313.1:0-7540 GCA_031404155.1 Burkholderiales bacterium | reverse complement strand
CGAGTGCGCGCCCTTGAACGCCGGGTCGTCGGCGAAGAAGATGCCGGGCGTGATGCGCACTGTGAAGGTTCGGCCGTCGGCCGACACCTGCGGCATCGCCACCGCGGTGATCGGCACCAGACGCGCCGGCCGCGCCAGGTAGTCGAAGCCCAGCGGCGCTTCAAGAATCTGCGCCAGGACCGTCGAGGTGTTGCTGTCGCTGTTGGTTTGCGGCGGATCGAAGATGGTCTCGGGCGACTCGAACGCCAAATGCAACGCCTTGCCGGCGGGTTGGCGGCGGTAGCGTTCTCGCTCAGCCGCCGCCGCGGCCGGCAGCGGTGTTGACGTCAGCGTTGGCAAGAGCCTTCGCAAAGGCGGTGGCAAAAACGGCGCAGTGAAGACCAGACCGCGGCGCTTCATGGTGCATCACGGCTTGGGCAGCTTGCTCGTGTCGATATCCACCAGGTGCCACCAGTCCTGCCAGAACAGCACGCGGCGGTAGCCGATCAGCCAGGGCTGCGCCATGTCGCTCATGATCCGGTGCACCAGCGACTTGTAGGGCGCATAGGCCACCGCGAGTTTCTTGGCCTGAAGGAACAGCGCCTCGCGCTCAGGCCCGTCGGGCAACACCTCCAGGCGTTCGTAGATGGCGTCGAACTCGGGCAGCCTGAAGCGTGCCATGTTCTGCCCGCCCACCTGCTTGCCGTGGTAGCGCTGCAGGCTGCCCTGCCCGTCGGCGCTCGCCGCCGAAGAGCCGACGCGCCAGGCCATCAGCGTGCCGGCCCGCGCGGCCTTCAGGTTTTCGGGCCACTTGGCGGGTTTGTAGACCAGGCGCACCCCGACCGCGTCGAGATTCTTCTTGCGCAAATCGTCCTGCTGGCGCGACAGGCCGTCGGGTTGCGTGGCCATCTCGATGTTCAGCGGCGAGCCATCGGGCAGGTCGCGCCAGCCGTCGCCGTCCTTGTCGACATACCCATGCATGTCGAGCAGCGCCATCGCTTTCGCCGGGCTGTATTCGCTGTTCTCGCTCTTGAACTTGGGCTCGTAGCCGGTGGTGTGCGGCATCAGCGGCGACTGCGCCGGGATCGCCTGGTTGCGCCAGACGACACGGATCTCGCGCTCGACGTCGATCGCCAGGCTCAAGGCGCGGCGCAGCGCCACCTTGTCGGCGGTGTAGCCACCGATCACCGGGTTGTCCATGTTCCACAGGATGATCCCGATATCCGGCCGCACGATGCGGTAGGCCTGCATGCCGCGCTTCTTCAAGTGGGGCGCCAGCTCACCGTTGGGCAGCGCCACCTCGATGAACTCGGGCGGCAGCTGTTCGATCAGGTCGTGCTGGCGGTTGAGGAAACTCAGCCAGCGCGGCTGCTCCTCCTCGATGATCGAAACCTCGACCCGGTCCACCATCGGCAGCTTGCGGCCCTTGAGCTTCGCCAGCAGCGCCTGGCCCTCGGCGTCGTCGGCCGCGGGCTCGGCGTCGTAGAGCACCTCGCGGTAGGCCGGGTTGCGCTCCAGCACGATCAGCGAACTGCGCCGCCACTGCTTGAGCACAAAGGGCCCGGTGCCCACCGGGTGCGCCGGCAGCGCGTCGCCATACGCCTGGGCCACCTCGCGCGCCACCGCGCCGGTCAGGTCGCCACCGGCCAATGTGCTGATGAAGCGCGGCCGCGGCCGGTCCATGCGGAACTGGACCGTGTAGCGGTCCAGTGCGCGCAGGCCTTCGATCGGCTTGTCGTAGTCGAAGGGCTTCTTCTGCTCCAGCGCGTCCTTGCGCAAGGCACCCAGGCCGAGAAAACCGAACTGCTCGAAGAAGGACCAGGCCGGGCTCTTCAGCCGCGGGTCGGCAAAGCGCTTGAACGAGTAGACATAGTCCTCGGCCACCAGCTCGCGCCGACCACCGGCATGCGGGCCCTTGAACGCCGGATCGTCGGCAAAGAAGATGCCGGGTTTGAGCTTGACGGTCCAGGTCGTGAAATCCTCGCTCACCTGCGGCATGCCGTCGGCGGTGAGCGGCTTGATCTTCGCCGGCCGCGCCAGGTGGTCGTACTGGTACAGGCCTTCGAAGATATGCGGCGTGACGGTGCGCGAATACAGGTCGACGATCTGCGCCGGGTCGAAGCCGGTTTCGGCAACGCGGAAGGCATACCTCAACACTTTCACCGGCTGCGCCGCCTGATTCGGCACCGCGTTCACCGGCTGCGCGGCGCTCGGCAGCGCAACCAGCGCCGCCACGAGCCAAATGAATGCACGCTTCATTGCAGTTGCTCCCCGGCTTCGAGCAACGCGCGACGCCTCCTTGCGGCGCCCTCAAGCGGCTGCCGCGGATCCGGCTTTGCCGGTCCGCTGGCGGCGCCCCCTGGGGGGAGGCGACCGAAGGTCGCTTCGGGGGGATTCACTTCAACACCTTGGAGCGCATCGCCACATCGACGTCGACCATATGCCACCACTCATGCCAGAACACCGGCCGGCGAAAGCCGCTGACCCAGGGGTGCCACATGTCGGTGGAGATGCGGTGCACGTTGGCCTTGTAGGGGAGATAAGCCACCGCGATCATCTTGGCCTCGCGGAACAGGGCTTCGCGTTCGGGGCCGTCGGGCAAGCGGCTGAGCTTGTCGTAGATGGCGTCGAACTCGGGCAGCTTGAAGCGCGCCAGGTTCTGGTTCCCCGACTGCGGGCCGTGCAAGCGCTGAAAAACGCCTTGCCCATCGGGCGAGGTGGCCGAGGATCCGAGCGACCACACCTGAAGCTTGCCCGCGCGCGCCTGCTTCAACTGCTCGGGCCATTGGCCGACCTGGAATTTGGTGCGGATGCCGATGCGCTCCAGGTTCTTCTGCCACTGCTCGTCGAACTGGCGGTAGATCAAGTCGGGCTGCGTGGCGTGGGTGATCAGCAGCGGCGCGCCGTCGGGCAGGTCGCGCCAACCGTCGCCGTCCTTGTCGACATAACCGTAGAGGTCGAGCAGTGCCTTCGCCCGCGCCGGGTCGTAGTCGCCGTTTTCGCTCTTGAACTTCGGGTCGTAGCCGTTGGTGTGGGGCACCACCGGCGACTGCGCCGGCACCGCCTGGCCGCGGCGCACGATGCGGATCTCGCGCATCACATCCAGCGACAGCCCGATCGCCCGGCGCAGCGCCACCTTGTCGGGGGTGTAGCCGCCGACCACCGGGTCCTCCATGTTGAAGTAGACGATGGTCACGTCCGCACTCATCTGCGACTTGGCCTGGATGCCCTTCTTCGCGAGGTTGGGCGCGACACGGCCGTTGGGCATCGCCGCGGTGATGAACTCTCCCGGTACCGAGCCGGTTTTGCCGGCGATGAGGTCGCTTTGCCCGTTGAGGAAGCTCAGCCATTGCGGCTGGGTTTCCTGAATGATCGACACATGCACCTCGTCGACCATCGGCAGCTTGCGGCCCTTGAATTTGGCCAGGATCGCCTGTCCTTCGGCGTCGTCGACAGCGGGCTCGGCGTCGTAGCGCAGGTCGCGGTAATACGGGCTCCTCTCCAGCACGATCAAGGAGCTGCGCCGCCACTGCTTCAAGCGGAACGGGCCGGTGCCCACCGGATGCTCGGCGATCTTGTCGCCGTAGAACTCCACCACCTCGCGTGATATGCCGCCGAGCAGGTCCGACGCGGCGATGCCTTCGAGAAAGCGCGGCCGCGCCTCGTTGAGCTTGAACTGGATCGTGTAGCGGTCCAGCGCACGAAGGCCCTCGATCTCACGCTCGTAGTCCCAGGCCTTCTTCTGCTTCACCGCCTCGGCCCGCGCTTCGGCCAGGCCCGCGATGGTGAAGGTTTCAATCCAGCTCCAGAGCTGGCTCTTCAGCGCCGGGTCGGCAATGCGCTTGAAGGCGTAGACATAGTCCTGGGCCACCAATTCGCGCTGGCCGTTGGCGTGCGGGCCCTTGAACGCCGGGTCGTCGGCGAAAAAGATGCCGGGCTTCAACTTGATCGTCCAGGTGCGGAAGTCGGCCGAGACCTCGGGCATCGCGGCCGCGGTCAGCGGCTTGATCCTCACCGGCCGCGCCAGGTGGTCGTACTGGTACAGGCCCTCGAAGATGTGCGGCGTGATCGTGCGCGAATAGATGTCGCTGATCTGCGCCGGGTCGAAGCCGGTTTCGGCGGCGTTGAAGGCGACACGCAGGATCTTTTTCGCGGGCTCGACGTTCGCTGGTGTGCGATCCACTGACGTGCGCTCCACCGACGCGCGGTCCACTGACGCTCGGTCCACCGCCACGCCGTTCGCGGCTGCGCCCGATGCGGCCTTCGACGCGGGTGCGGACGCCTGCGCCTGCGCGCCCGCCGCCGCCGCCGTCGCGGCGACGGCGATCAGCCACACAGCCCACAGCGGCTTCATCGCGTTTTCATTGCTTGACGTGCTGCGCTTGCAGCGCCGGGTCGATGTCGACGTACTTCCAGAACTCGCGCACGAAGATGTTGCGGTGGTAGCCGAGCACCCAGGGGTGCGCCAGGTCGGTGAAGATGCGGTGCGCGTGGATCTTGTAGGGCATGTAGACGATCATCAACTTCTTCGCGTCGAGCATCACCTGCGCGCGCTCGGGGCCGTCGGGCAGGCTGCGCTGCTTGAGGTAGAGCGCGTTGTACGCCGGCAGGTCAAAGCGGGCATGGTTGGCCTGGCCCTTGTTGGGGCCGAAACCCAGGGCCAGGAAGGTGTCGCCGTCGGGCGCGTTGGCGCTCCAGCCCACGCCCCACATCATCAGCTTGCCGGCGCGGCTGGCCTTCAGGTTCTCGGGCCATTTGGCGGCCTTGAACTCGATGCGGATGCCGATCGCGTCCATGTTCTTCTGCCACAGCTCGATCAACTGCCGGCTCTCCTGGTCGGGCTGGGTCGAGTATTCGAGTTGCAGCTTCGCGCCGTCGGGCTGCTCGCGCCAGCCGTCGCCGTCGCGGTCGACATAACCGTGCAGGTCGAGCAGGGCCAGCGCGCGGGCGCGGCTGAACTCGCTCATCTCGCTTTTGAACGCCGGGTCGTAGCCCCAGGTTTCGGGGCCCACCGGCGACTGGCCCGGAATCGCCTGGCCGCGGCGCACGGTGCGGATCTCCATGTCCAGGTCGACCGCCAGGGAGATCGCGCGGCGCAGCGCCACCTTGTGCGGCTCGTAGCCGCCGACCACCGGATGCTCCATGCCGAAGTAGCTCACCGCCACGTCGGCGCGCGGGTAGCGCTCCATGTGCACCTTGCGCTTGGCCAGGTGCGGCGCGAGCTTGTTGTTCGGTATCGCGAGGCTGGCGAAGTCGGCCGGCAGCTGGTCGAGCAGGTCGTGTTCGTGGTTCAGCCAGGCCAGCCAGCGCGGCTGGTTCTCTTCGATGATCGAGACTTCCACCCGGTCCACCAGCGGCAGCTTGCGCCCCTTGTACGCCGCCGCCACGGCTTGCAGGCGGGGCTTGTCGGCGGGCGGCACTTCGTCGTGGAACACCGGCCGGTAGCCGGGGTTGCGGGCCAGCACCATGCGCGAGCTGCGCTTCCACTCTGCCAGGCGGAACGGGCCGGTGCCCACCGGGTGTTCGGTGATCTTGTCGCCGTAATGTTCCACCACTTCACGCGCCAACGCACCGGTGAAGGAGCCGTCGGTGAACAGGCTCAGCAGTCGCGGCGCGGCCTCGGCCAGAGTGATGCGGAAGCTGTAGCGGTCGAGCGTCTTCAGGCCCTCGACTTCGGCTTCGTAGTCGAACGGCTTCTTCTCGGCGATGAGCCTTTTGCGCAGCTCGTTCAGGCCGAGGATCTTGGCGTTTTCGAGCAGATAGAGGTTGCCGCTTTTCCAGCGCGGGTCGAAGTGGCGCTTGAGCGAGTACACATAGTCCTGCGCCACCAGTTCGCGGCGCACGCCTTTGAACGCCGGGTCGTCGGCAAAGTAGATGCCGGGCTGGATGCGGAAGGTGAAGGTCCGGTAATCGTCGCTGACCTCGGGCATCGCCGCCGCGGTGTTCGGGCGCATGCGCGCCGGGCGCGACATGAAGGCGTACTCCAGCGGCGCCTCGAAGATCGACGCCGCCACGGTGCGCGAATACAGGTCGGTGATCTGCGCCGGGTCGAAGCCGGTTTCGGCGACGCGGAAGGCATACCGAAGCACCTTCAGGGGCTGCGCCGCCTGAGTCGGCGGCACCTTCAGCGGCTGCGCCTCCGTCACGGGCGCAGATTTTGTGGTGGCGGCGTTAACGCCGGAGGATTGTGCGCAGGCACCACCCGCGGCCAACGCAAGACTCGTGGTCAGCGCCAGCAGGAAATTTCGGGTCATGGTCGGACTTCAAGGTTGGAGCCGTGCGCCAAGGGTACGGCGCGCAGTCCGGCGGGTTTCGCGAAGGCACGAAGTCTAGCCAGCGCGGCGCTTGCGGCGCCCCCTCATTTACCCCCTTGGAGTTGCGGCCTTGCCAGGCATTCACCGCGACGCCATGCCGCGCCGGCACAGGGCAAACGAACAGGGCAAACGAACAGGGCAAATGCGGGGTGGGGCGTTCGGGGCCGCACCCTAAACTCGCGCATCCTGAAAATCAGCCCCGGGCCGTCACGAGCGGCGGGGCGTGGAGCGAGCGGCGATGCTGTCCTACCTGGTGCGGCGCCTGTGGCAAATGGTCCCGACGCTGATCGGAGTCGTGCTGCTGGTGTTTGTGTTGTTCAAGTTCTTCGGCGGCGACCCGGCCGAAATTCTCGGCGGCCTCAACGCCACGCCGGAACAGGTGGACGCGATCCGCCAGCAGCTTGGTTTGAACGAGCCCTGGTGGGTCCAGCTCTGGATCTTCGTCAAGTCGATCGTGAGCTTCGACTGGGGCAAGAGCTGGGCCACCAACGAGAGCGTGGGCAACCTCTTCGCCACGCGGCTGCCGGCCACGCTGACCGTGATGCTGCCGATATTGATCCTGGACGCGCTGCTCGCGCTGCCGATCGCGATGTGGGTGGCCTACCACCGCGGCTCGCTGACCGACCGCTCGATCACCGTGGTGACCACGGTGGCGCTGTCCATCTCCTTCCTGGTCTACATCATCGTCGGCCAATATGTCTTCGGCTTCCAGCTCGGCTGGTTCCCGGTGCAGGGCTGGAGCGACAGCGTGTGGACCAACCTGGTGACCTACGCGCCGCTGCCGGTGCTGCTCGCGCTGATGGTCGGCGTGAGCCCGCAGACTCGCCTGTACCGCAGCTTCTTCCTCGACGAACTCGGCCACGACTATGTGCGCACCGCACGCGCCAAGGGCCTGACCGAAGGCACGGTGTTGTTCAAACATGTGCTGCGCAACGCGATGATCCCGATCCTGACCAACATCGGCCTGGCACTGCCGAGCGTGTTCGTCGGCTCCTTCCTGATCGAAGTCTTTTTCTCGATTCCGGGCCTCGGCCGCGAGGTGCTGCTGGCGGTGAACCGCAGCGACTATCCGGTCATCCAGGCGGTGACGGTGTACCTGGCGGTGCTGACGATGGTGATCAACCTGATCACCGACCTGCTCTACAAGGTGGTCGACCCGCGGGTGGTGCTCAAATGAGCGCCGCCGGGCCGTTCCCAAGGCGCTCGGCCTTGCAGGCCGCGCGGTCGCGAGACGCGACCGCCCTTCG
>JANNGZ010000312.1:0-18065 GCA_031404155.1 Burkholderiales bacterium | reverse complement strand
ACTTCGGCCGAGGGCAGCACATGGTCCATGCACCAGCCGTTGGTGGAGCCCACGTCCATGTATTCGATGAAGCGCAAGACCACTTGCCCGTCGTAGTTCTCGCGGAAGTGGCGCGCCATCGGCACGATCTCGTGGTCGTTGGTGCCGCGCTTGACCACCATGTTCACCTTGATCGGACCCAGGCCGACACGGCGCGCTTCTTCGATGCCGGCGAGCACCTCGGCGACCGGGAAGTCGACATCGTTCATCGCGCGGAAGATGCCGTCGTCCAGCGCGTCCAGGCTCACCGTCACGCGCTTCAGGCCCGCGTCCTTGAGCGCCTGCGACTTGCGCGCGAGCAGCGTGGCGTTGGTGGTGAGGGTCAGGTCCAACGGCTCGCCGCTGGGTGTGCGCAACTCGGCCAGCATGCCGATCAGCACCTCGAGGTGTTTGCGCAGCAGCGGCTCGCCGCCGGTGAGGCGCAGCTTGTGCACGCCGTGCGCCACGAAGAGCTTGGCGACGCGCGTGATTTCCTCGAAGCTCAGGAGGGAGGTCTGCGGCAGGAACTGGTAGTCCTTGTCGAACACCTCCTTGGGCATGCAGTAGCCGCAGCGGAAGTTGCAGCGGTCGGTGACCGAGATGCGCAGGTCGCGCAGCGGCCGGCCGAGCGTGTCCGCCACATGGCCGCTCGGCGGCTCGATCAGCGCGGGGATCTGCGGTACGGACGCGGCGTAGCGCGCGTCGGCCAGGGGAATCACTCGTTCAGCCATGGCGGCATTGTGCCGCCGCGGGCCGGGCCCACCACCCGCGGGGTTTCAGGGGGTTGCGAAGCCGAGCGGGGTGGCCGCGGCGGCGTGGCTTGCGGCGCCCGGGGCCGCGCCTTGCGAAGCGTTCGTGGTGGCGCTCGTTGTGGCGCTCGTTGTTGCGGTCGATGTGGCCTGGGCGACAACCGCCGGTGTGTTGGCCGCGGCGGCTTCCGCAATCGCCGGCGCCCTGCGCGCGCCGGTGAAGCGGCGGGCCCAGTAGCTGCTGCCCATGTTCTCCACGCGCACCTCGCCGCCGGGCTTGGGCGCGTGGACGAAGCGGTTTTCGCCCACGTAGATGCCCACATGAGAGAAGGTGCGCTTTAGCGTGTTGAAGAACACCAGGTCGCCGGGTTGGAGTTCGGCGCGCTGCACCTTGGCCAGGCCTGCGCTGGTGGCCTGCTGGTCGGCGCGGCGCGGCAGCACCAGGCCGACGTTAGCCTCGAACACATGGCGGGTGAAGCCGCTGCAGTCGAAGCCGCTCTCGGCGCTGTTGCCGCCGCGGCGGTAGCGCACGCCGATGAAATTCATTGCCGAGCCGACGAGGTCGGAGGCGGCGTCGCGCACCGACCGCATCATCGCCGGCGCCTGTGCGGGAAGCAGGCCTTTCTCGATCAGCAAGCCGGTGATCGCGTCGGCGGCAGGCGCCTCGGGTGCGGCATGCGACGCGGCCGCAGCGCATGCCAACAACAGCGCAGCGGCCGTCGAGGCCAGGGTGGGGAGGTGGCGGCGGGGCTTCACGAGCGGCGCAGATTACCATCGGCCCTTCGATCGTCAAGGCCGGTTCAACCCCGAAAGCGTGCCGATTCGGCCACATGCGTTTCCGGGTGCAAATGCCGCGCGATTTGGGGTACGGACCGCAGCCTGAAGTGAAACGGGTTGCGTCAAGGAAGCGCATCCGCGGCGGGCCGTTCTTTTGTCTCGCCCACAAGCCAAGGAGACTGATCCATGTTCAAGGGACTGCTGCTCGAAAAGAGCGATGCCGGCTTCAGCGCCACGCTGCGCGAGATCGACGAGGCTCAACTTCCCGACGGCGATGTGCTGCTCGCGGTGGAGTACTCGACGCTCAACTACAAGGACGCGCTGGCGCTCACCGACCACAGCCCGGTGGTGCGGCGCTGGCCGATGGTGCCGGGCATCGACGGCGCGGGCACGGTGCTCGACAGCCGCCACCCCGACTGGAAGCTCGGCGACCGCGTGGTGCACAACGGCTGGGGTGTGGGCGAAACGCATTGGGGCTGCCTCGCACAGCGCGCCCGCTTGAAAGGCGAGTGGCTGGTGCGGCTGCCCGAAGCTTTCACTTCACGGCAGGCGATGGCCATCGGCACCGCCGGCTACACCGCGATGCTCAGCGTGCTGGCGCTGGAGCGGCATGGCGTGAAGGCCGGGGATGGTGATGTGCTGGTGACCGGTGCCACCGGGGGCGTGGGCAGCGTCGCGGTCGCGCTGCTTTCGCGGCTCGGGTACCGCGTGGCGGCCGCTACCGGCAAGGCCACCGAGGCCGATTACCTCAAGGCCCTGGGTGCTGCGGTGGTGATCGACCGCGCCGAGCTGTCCGTGCCGGGCAAGCCGATGCAAAAGGAGCGCTGGGCGGCGGTGGTGGATGCGGTGGGCAGCCACACGCTGGCCAACGCGCTGGCGCAAACACGCTACGGCGGCGTGGTCGCGGCTTGTGGCCTCGCCCAGGGCATGGACCTGCCGGGCTCGGTGGCGCCCTTCATCCTGCGCGGCGTGACGCTGGCCGGCATCGACAGCGTGATGTGCCCGCGGCCGCGGCGCGAGCAGGCGTGGGCGCGCCTCGCGCGCGACCTCGACCCGGCGCTGCTCGAGTCGATGGTGACCGAGGTGGACTTGGCCGGCGCCGCCGCGGTGGCGCAGCGGATCATGGCGGGGACGATGCGGGGCCGCGCGGTGGTGCGTATCGACGCCTGAGCGGCTGATCGGCTCTCGATCATGCCCGCTCATCACCCCACAAGGCACCCGCTCGTCGTGGCAAATGCTCGCCATAGCCCGAGCTTTGGCTGCGCTTTGCGCCTAGATCGGGCACTCCCTGGTGCGCTGCTCGGACACGCTCGAAAAACTCTCAGCCTCTGAGTTCAATCCTTGCGCGTCGTCTCCGGCAAGGCCACCATCACCGGCTGCCCCGGCGCGCTGCAGCCCATGTCGCAGCATTTGCCCGGCTGGCGGTTCTGGGTGATCGCCCGTGCCGGGTCGTGCAGCACGCCGCGGTTCAACAAACGCTCGACCAGTTCGACCTTGTTGCCCACCGGGTACTGGCGCCAGATTTCCTGCTTCATCGCCGCGGGTGAGCCGCCGCCGTGCAGGCTGATCACCGAATACCAGCCGCCCTGGTACGAGGCGGTCAGGTCTTCCATGAAACGCGCCACTTCGATGCGCTTGTCGTAGGGCACTGCGGGGTTGGCGCGCAGTACTTCGGCGAGTGTCGCGGCGGTGGCCGGGTTGTGGTCTTCGTCGGGGCCGGGCAGGGTGACGATCAGGCCACCGGACACCTCGTGCGCCAGCCGGTGCATGTCGTAGATCTGCGTGGCCAGCAGCAGCTTGCCGATGTTGCTGTAGACCGGCTCGGGCATGAAGTTGCCGGCCAGCGGGTCGGCGCTGCCGTAGACGCTGGCGGCCACGCCGCAGGCATAAAACCCTTCGACGATCTTGATCAGTTCGACCATCGGCTCGCGCAGGTTGCCCTTCTCGCCCGGGTCGTCGAAGCCGTTGGCCTCGCACATGAGGGCGCCGGCGCCGATCAGCAAATCGCCGAAACCGGCTCGTGCGGCGATGCAGGTGTGGCGGTGGTGGGTGGCGTAGCTGTAGGTGAGGGTGTGCGAGTGTTCCCACTCGTCGGCGTAGAACACGCGCTCCCAGGGCACGAAGACACGGTCGAAGATGACCACCGCGGTGGACTGGCCGTAGCGCGCGGAAAAGAGCGCCGCGCCATGCTCCAGCTTCTCGCCGGGCCGGCCCGCGGGGCGCGCCACCATCGTGAGGCCGGGCGCGTCGACGCGCACCGCGCAGCACACGGCAAACGCCGCGTCCTCGTGCCCCATCTGGCGGCAGGGCGTGACCAGCAGCTCGTGCATGTAGGGCGCGCCGGTGACGATCGCCTTGGTGCCGCTGATCACGATGCCCTTGGCATTGCGCTGCACCACATGCAGGTACGCGTCCACGTTGGCCTGCTGGTGCGGCTTGCGGCTGCGGTCGCCCTTCGCATCGGTCATCGCGATGCCGAGGCAGAGGTCGTTGGCCTGCACATGCTGCAGGTACTCGTGGAAGCGCGCGCCGTGTTCGGTGCTGCCGCGTGCGTCGTCGATCTGCGCGCTGACCTGCGCCAGCGCGCTCAGGCCGTCGTGGGCCAGGTAGCGTTGCGCGCAGCCGGTTTCCTGGCACAGGATGCGCACCGCTTCGAGCTTGTTGAGCAGGTCGGCGGCAGACTCGTCGACATGCAGCATGCGGTTGACGCGGCGGCCGGTGCGGGTCTGGACGGCGGTCATCAGCGGCGCAAGTTGGGCGTCCCGCGCGATGTCGTAGGTGTAGGCCAACGCGTTGACTCCGGGCCTGAACTCGGGCGTGTCGGCCACCGACTCGACGAGCCGGCCGTCGACATAGACGACGGGCTTGTAGCCGCGCAGGCTCTCGCGGTAGTCGTTGCCGGACATGAAACTGCCGGGGGGCGTGGCGGTGGTGTCTTGCAAGGGCAGGGCGGCGTTCATCGTGGTTTCCTGTGCGCTGGGTTTGAGGTCGGTTCAATCGCGTATGCAACCGTGGTCCACAACCGTATATTCCGCGCATGCCGCAGTCAACACCCGGGCTTGCACTTCAGCCATGACTGGAACCGCAATGAACACGATCGACGCCACTGCCTGCGCGCTGGTGCTGGTGGACTACCAGCAGCGGCTGATGCCGGCGATCCACGATGGCGCGGCGGTGGTGGCCGAAGCGGCGCGCCTGGCCGACGCAGCGAAGCTGCTCGGCATCCGCGTGCTGGGCACCGAGCAGAACCCGCAAGGCCTGGGCCCCAACGTGGAGACGATCCGTCAGCGCTGCGACAGTACGATCGCGAAAATGCACTTCGACGCCTGCTGCGATGGTTTGCTCGAAGCGCTCGGCACCATGCCGGAGCTGGTGATTGCGGGCTGCGAGGCGCATGTGTGTTTGATGCAAACCGCGCTCGGCCTGCTGCGGGATGGGCGCAGGGTGTGGGTGGTGGGCACGGCCTGCGGCTCGCGCAGACCCGAGGACCGCACGCTCGCGCTCGAGCGGCTGCGCCAGGCGGGTGCGGTGATCGTGAGCGGCGAGATGGTGGTGTTCGAGTGGCTGCGCACTTGCCGGCATGAGCAGTTCCAGGCGGTGCTGCAGTTGCTGAAAGCGCCGCGGGACTGAACCGAGAGAGATTCACCAGGAGACCAGTTCGATGAACTACGCCGAATTCCACCGCCGCTCGCTCGAAGACCGCGACACTTTCTGGGCCGAGCAGGCCACGCTCGTCGATTGGCACAAGCCCTTCGAGCAGGTCTGCGACTACAGCAACCCGCCCTTCGTTCGCTGGTACGTGGGCGGCCAGATCAACCTGTGCCACAACGCGGTGGACCGGCATGTCGCGGTGCGCGGCGACCAGAACGCGTTGATCTGGGTTTCCACCGAGGTGGACCAGACGCGCGAGATCAGCTTCCGTGAGTTGCAGCGCGAGGTCGAGCGCATGGCGGCGATGCTGCTTGCGCTCGGCGTCAAGCAGGGCGACCGGGTCCTCGTGTACATGCCGATGATCCCCGAGGCCGCGTTTGCGATGCTGGCCTGCGCCCGCATTGGCGCGATCCACTCGGTGGTGTTCGGCGGCTTTGCCAGCGTCAGCCTGGCCTCGCGCATCGACGATGCGCAACCCGTGGTGATCGTGAGCGCCGATGCGGGCTCGCGTGCCGGCAAGGTGCTGGCCTACAAGCCGCTGCTCGACGAGGCGATATCGCTGGCTCAACACAAGCCGGCCAAGGTGCTGATGGTCAACCGTGGCCTCGCGCCGGCCGCGGTGGTGGCCGGCCGCGACGAGGACTACGCCGCGCTGCGCACCAAGCACCTCGACGCCGAGGTGCCCTGCGTGTGGCTGGACGCCACGCACCCGAGCTACACGCTCTACACCTCGGGCACCACCGGCACGCCCAAGGGTGTGCAGCGCGACACCGGCGGCTATGCGGTGGCGCTGGCCTCGTCGATGAAGAACATCTTTCTCGGCAACGTGGGTGAAACCTACTTTTCCACCAGCGACATCGGCTGGGTGGTTGGCCACAGCTACATCGTCTACGGGCCGCTGATCGCCGGCATGGCGTCAATCATGTACGAGGGCTTGCCGATCCGCCCCGACGCGGCGATCTGGTGGAGCCTGGTCGAGAAGTACAAGGTGACTTCGATGTTCAGCGCGCCGACCGCGGTGCGGGTGCTCAAGAAGCAGGACCCAGCGGCGCTGAAGAAACACGACCTCTCCAGCCTGCGCGCCTTGTTCCTTGCGGGGGAACCGCTGGACGAGCCCACCGCGAAGTGGATCGCCGACGCGCTCGGCCGGCCGATCATCGACAACTACTGGCAAACCGAAACCGGCTGGCCGATCCTGAGCCTGTGCAACGGCATCGAACCCGCGACGAGCAAGTTCGGCTCGCCGGGCAAGGCGGTCTACGGCTACGACGTGAAGCTGCTCGACGAACACAGCGGCGAGGAACTCAAGGGCGCCAACCAGAAGGGCGTGGTGGTCATCGAAGGGCCGCTACCACCGGGCTGCATGCAGACCGTTTGGCGCGACGACGAGCGCTTCGTCAACACCTACTGGAAGACAGTGCCCGGCCGCACCATCTACAGCACCTTCGACTGGGGCATCCGCGACGAGGACGGCTACTTCTTCATCCTCGGCCGCACCGACGACGTGATCAACGTGGCCGGGCACCGCCTGGGCACGCGCGAAATCGAGGAGAGCATTTCCAGCCATGCCAATGTGGCCGAGGTGGCGGTGGTGGGCGTGGCCGACCCACTCAAGGGCCAGGTGGCGATGGCGTTTGTGGTGCTCAAGGACCCATCGAAGGCGGCAACGCCGGCCGACGCGCTCAAGCTCGAAGGCGAGATCATGAAGGTGGTGGACGAGCAACTCGGCGCGGTGGCGCGGCCGTCGCGTGTGCGCTTCGTCACCGTGCTGCCCAAGACCCGCTCGGGCAAGCTGCTGCGCCGTGCGATCCAGGCCGTGTGCGAACAGCGCGACCCGGGCGACCTGACCACGATCGAAGACCCGACGGCCTTGCAGCAGATCAAGGACCTGGTCACGCCAGGCTAAGGGGCAACCCCGCGGCCGCCCACGCGGCCGCTGCCACCACTGTCGACGGGCCGGCCCGGCCCTGCGACTCAGGCGCGCAAAGCCGCAGCCCGTCGCACCAGCGCGGGGTGAACGGCAGGGCCGGCGGCACAATGCGCGCCTCGCCGCTCACGAGGCGGCACTTGTGTGGGAGCCCTCCTTGTCACGTACTTGTCCTCGCCTCGCAGCGGCCGCACTCGGCTTGCTTTTGTGGTCGCTCGAGAGCGCCGCAGCCAGTTTCCCCGCGCCGGCATTCCCGAACTTCGACAGCCCGGCGCAGATAGCCGCCGCTTGCGACAAAGGCCTTGCCGGCGCCAACGCGCGGGTCAAAGCTTTGGAGACGCGCCGTGTGGATGCTGGCTGGCTCGCCGCGTCGGACGGCCTGAACGCATTTGTCGAAGACGCCTACTACCCGATCGGCTTTCTGGCTCATGTGCACCCCGACAAGGCGGTCCGCTCCGCCGCCGAAGCTTGCGAGCTGCGCTGGCAGGACTTTTCGTCGACGCTCGGCCTGAATGAAAAGCTCTTCAAGGCCACGCTCAAGGCCAAGCCGCGCGACGCGGTCGACGCCACCTATCTGCGCTTGATGCGCGAAGGTTTTGAGGACTCGGGGGTGGCGCTGCCGGCGGACAAACGGCCGCGTGCCAAGCAACTCTCCGACCGGATCAACGAGCTTGGCCAGAGCTTCGACAAGAACATCCGCGACGAGGCAACCAAGGTTGCGTTCAGCGAGGCCGAACTCAAGGGCGTGCCCGAGTCGGTGTGGAAAACCGCCAAGCGCGACGACGGCGGGCGCGTCTTGCTTGGGTTGGACACGCCGAGCTACACGCCGGTGATGCAGTTGGCCGAAAGCCCCGCGGCGCGTGAGCGCATCTGGCGCGCCAAGACCAACGAGGGTGGCGACAGGAACTTGGCTTTGCTGGCCGAAATCGTGCAACTGCGAAGGGAATACGCAAAGCTGTTTGGCGTCGACAGCTATGCCGACTTCACGCTGCGCCGTCGCATGGCGCAGAACACGCAGCGCACCAGCGCTTTCCTGGATGAGGTGAAAAGTGCGGTGACCTCGGGCGAAACACGCGACCTCGCCGAGCTGCGCGAGGCCAAGGCCAGGCACCTCGGCACGCCGCTGGACACCACAAGGCTGGAGCGCTGGGACGTGCCGTTCTATTCCGAGCGGGTCAAGCGCGAACGCTACAGCGTCGACCAGGAACTCTTCCGCCCCTACTTTCCGCCGCAGCAGAGCTTGCAGTTCGTGATGCTGCTCACCGAGCGCCTGTTCGGGGTGCGCTACACCCGCGTCGACGTCAAGCTCTGGCACCCGGATGCGCAGGCCTACCTCGCCACCGACGTGGCCACCGGCAAAGCGCTGGCCGGTCTGTTGGTGGACCTCTACCCGCGCGATGGCAAGTACAACCACGCGGCGGTGTGGAGCTACCGCAATGGGGCGACCCGCCAGCTCGCTGTCGAGAAAGGCGGGCTCGGCAAGGACGGGGTCGGCAAGGACGGGGTCGGCAAAGTCGGGCTCGGCAAACCGCGGCTGCCGCAGGCCGCGCTGGTGGTCAACTTCGACCGCAAGGGCCTGACGCTGGACGAGCTCGAGACGCTGCTGCACGAGTTCGGCCACGCGCTGCACAACAACCTTTCGGCCACCCGCTACACAGCACAGGCCGGCACCAGCACGCAGCGTGACTTTGTGGAAGCGCCCTCGCAGATGCTCGAGGACTGGGTCTACGACAAGAACGTGCTGACGCTGATGCGCGAGGTGTGCCCGGCCTGCAAGCCGGTGCCCGACGAACTGATTGCCCAGGCCCGCGCGGCCAAGGACTTTGCCAAGGGCAACCTCAACGCGCGCCAGCATCTGTTCGCCAGCTTCGACCTGGCGCTGCACGGCGCCGACGCCCCCGACCCAATGGCCACCTGGGCACGCATGGAGGGCGCCACGCCGCTCGGGCATGTGAGCGGAACCAAATTCCCCGCCGGCTTTTCGCATATCGCGGGCGGCTACGCGGCGGGCTACTACGGCTACCTGTGGAGCGACGTGGTGGCGCACGACCTGCGCACCGCGTTTGCGGCCGACAAGCTGGATGCCCAGGTCGGTCGGCGCTACCGCAACAGCGTGTTGGCCAACGGCGGCCAGCGCCCGCCGCAGGACATCGTGCGGGAGTTTCTGGGGCGCGATACCAATTCGAAAGCCTACTTCGAGTACCTGCGGCGCTAGCTTGCGCGGGCAGGCCTCGGCGGGAGCGGGGGCGGCGCCACGGATGGCGTCGCTGTTGCACCTGGGGACAGTCCGCAATATCGTTGCCGGACTGACGGTGTTCAAATCCGCCGCGGCGGGCCGTTGGCGCACCCTGGATCCGGGGTGCGTGTCAAGGGGCCGGCCGCTGAGGAGGCCCCCGCCGCATGGATATCGTCACGCTTTCCACCGAAATGGCGCAGTCGGCTGCGGGTGCGGCCAAGATCGTTTTCCCGCTTGCGCTGGGCGCGGCCCTGTTCGAGTTCTTGCTGCTGCGCTTCATCAAGCGTGTGCCGTATTCGATGAAGCAGGCCGCGCTCTCGTTGCTGATGGGGTTGGGCTACGCCCGCGCTGCGGCACTCGGCGGGCTGCTCTGGGGCTGGCTCTATTTCCTGTGCTACGAGCACCGCCTCTTCACGCTCGGCCTGGGCACCTGGTGGGAGGTGCTGCTGCTGTTCGTGCTGGTGGATTTTTTCTTCTACTGGCAACACCGCTGGGCGCACGTGACGCGCTGGGGTTGGGCCTCGCACCTGCAACACCATTCGGTGGAGCAGATGAACATGGCCGCACCCTTCCGGCTCTCGGTGACCAGCGCGGTGTCGGGCTATCAGGCCTTCTACGCGCCGATTGCGCTGATCGGGTTCCACCCCGCGGCGATCGTCGTCTTCATCTTGATCAACGTGAGCCTGCAGGTCTTCAGCCACACCGAAGCGGTGCGCAAGCTCGGCTGGCTCGAATGGGTGCTCAACACGCCGTCGCACCACCGGGTGCACCACGCGTCGAACGATATCTACCTCGACAAGAACATGTCGGGCATCTTCATCGTCTGGGACAAGCTATTCGGCACCTTCCAGGCCGAGCGCGACGACACGCCGACCGTGTATGGCCTGGTGCACCCGATCGAGGCGCCGGCAGGCCCGCGCCTGCTGTTGATCCTGTGGTTCCGCGAGTGGGCCTGGATGGCGCGTGACGTCTGGCGTGCTCCCGACTGGAAGGCGCGCTTTCTCTACGTCTTTGGCCCGCCGGGCTGGAAGCCGGGCGAGCTGTCGACTTCGGCTGGTCCCGTCGGCGAGGTTCGTGCGGCGCGTTGACCACCGGCCGTAGCGACCTAGAGCACCTCGCTCGCGAAGTCGGCCAGCCGTGAGCGTTCGCCGCGCGCGAGCATCACATGCCCACCGTGCGGCCAGCCCTTGAAGCGGTCGACCGCGTAGGTCAGGCCTGAGGAGCCTTCGGTGAGGTAAGGCGTATCGATCTGCGCCAGGTTGCCCAGGCAGACGATCTTGGTGCCCGGGCCGGCGCGGGTGATCAGCGTCTTCATTTGTTTGGGCGTGAGGTTCTGCGCCTCGTCGATGATCACGAACTTGTTCAGGAAGGTGCGCCCGCGCATGAAGTTCAGGCTCTTGATCTTGATCTTGGCGCGCACCAGGTCGTTGGTGGCGGCACGGCCCCATTCGCCGGCCGAGGTGTCGCCGCGCGCAAGCACCTCGAGGTTGTCGTCCAGCGCTCCCATCCAAGGCCCCATCTTTTCCTCTTCGGTGCCGGGCAGGAAGCCGATGTCCTCGCCCACGGGCACGGTGACGCGGGTGACGATCACCTCGCTGTAGCGGCGGTCGTCGAGCACCTGCGACAGCGCCGAGGCCAGCGTTATCAAGGTCTTGCCGGTGCCTGCGGTGCCGGTGAGGGTGATGAAGTCGCACTCCGGGTCCATCAACAGGTTCAAGGCAAAGTTCTGCTCGCGGTTGCGCGCGGTCACGCCCCAGACCGCGTTCTTCTGGTGCGTGTACTCCTTCAGCGTCTTGAGCACCGCGGTCTTGCCGGTGATCTCGGTGACCCGTGCGTAAAGCGGCGCCGCGCCGGGTGTTTCGAGGTAGACAAACTGGTTGACCAGCAGCGCCGGCACCAGCGGGCCCGCAATGCGGTAGTAGGTATGGCCGGCCTGCTGCCAGCTCTCCATCGTCTTGCCGTGGCGGTCCCAGAAGTCCGCGGGCAGCGGCAGCACGCCGGTGTAGAGCAGGTCGCCGTCTTCGAGCGTCTTGTCGTTGAAGTAATCCTCGGCGGGCAGGCCCAGCGCGCGGGCCTTGACGCGCATGTTGATGTCCTTGGAGACGAGCACCACGTCGCGCCGAGGGAACATCTCGCGCAGGCTCTGCACCACGCCCAGGATCTGGTTGTCGGCCTTGCCCTGCGGCAGCCCGGCGGGCAGCTTGATCTCGAGCAGCTGGGTCTGGAAGAAGAGCTTGCCGCCGGCTTCGCGGTGGCCGGTCTTGGCCAGCGCAATGCCGTCGGTGGGCGCGAGCGACCCGTCGGTGGCCAGCGCGTCGAGTTCACGGCTGACCTGGCGCACATTGCGCGAGACCTCGCTCATGCCCTTCTTGTGGCCGTCGAGCTCTTCGAGGGTGATCATCGGCAGGTAGATGTCGTGTTCCTCGAAGCGGAACAGGCAGGTCGGGTCGTGCATCAACACGTTGGTGTCGAGCACGAAGAGCTTGGCCGGCCCGATCGAGCGGGGCTTGCGCGGTTTGGCTTCGGGCCGCGCAGCTGGAGCGGCTGCCGGGCTGGTCAATTTCGCCACCGCACGGGCAGCGGCGAGGCGGCTGGCTTCGCTGTCGAACAGGTCCAGCAGCGGCGGCGCCGTCTCGGCGGCGGCAACCGGTTTCAGGCTGGACTTGGCCGCTTTCGGTGCGGCTTGCGATTCGAAGTCTTCGGGCGAGAGGAGGGCGGCTTTGCGGGTAGGCGGCTTGGGCAGTGGCATCGCGTGGGCTTCAGTGGTTCGGAAAACAAAAAAGCCGCACAGTCGGCTGTGCGGCTTTCAGGGGATGCTCGTTTCTCGGCACTCGGGCATGGCTGGAAATATACATCCCGGCCGGGAGCTGTCGAGCGTCGGTGTGTGACACAGGGCGCGGCCGCTGAGGCCGTGCGTTCAAGCTTCTGGCGTCAGGCGGCGACCTTCTTCACGCTCTTCACCGCCTTGATCACCTCGTCGACATGGCCAGCCACCTTGATGCCGCGCCATTCGGCATGCAGGATGCCGTCGGGGCCGACCAGGAAGGTGCTGCGCTCGATGCCCTTGACCTTCTTGCCGTACATGATCTTGTTCTTGACCACGCCGAACATGTGGCAAAGCTTTTCTTCGGTGTCGGCGATCAGTTCGAACGGCAACTCCAGGCTCTGCTTGAACTTGTCGTGCGAAGCCATGTTGTCGCGCGAAACGCCGAACACGACGGCGCCCGCCTTCACCAGGTCCTTGTGGCGGTCGCGGAACTGCATCGCCTCCGTGGTGCAGCCCGGAGTGTTGTCTTTAGGGTAGAAATACAGCACCACGGCCCTGCCGAGGTAGGCTTGAGGCGTGAACTTGATTCCGCCCGTGGCGAGCGCTTCAAATTCCGGCAGGGGCTTGTTGAGAGCTGGCGTCATAGGCAGGGGTTCTTGCGGTAGGGGTCCCGGCGGTGCCGGGCATAGCCAGCGATTATAAGGGCGCCGCCAACTCCGGGCCTTCATGGGGATACCCACGCGGCCGGCGCGAGGGCGGCGCGAAGTTGGCGAGAAGGCCGCGCCGAACCCCAGACCTGGGTTCGCAAGACCAGGCTTCAAGCCTTGGCTTCGATCAGCAACGCAGCCGCCACGCGGCGGCCTTCGCTCGCCAGCACGTTGAAGGTGCGGCAGGCCGCCGCGGTGTCCATGGTCTCGACCCCGATGCGCCGCTCGATCAAGGAGCGCTGCAAGGCCGGCGCCACAAAACTCAGGCGGGCGCCCGAGCCGAAGATCACCAACTCGGGTTGCAGCGCCAGAAGTTCGTCGAAGTGCGCCGCGCTCAGGTCTTGCAAGGTCGCCGGCGCCCAGGCCCGCACCTCGCCGCGCCAGGGCACCAGCACGCTGCTGCGCCATTCGTTCGCATTGACCCAGACGGCGCCTTGCTCCAGGCGCGAGATGGTGTTGGTGCCGTCGAGGCGGTCGGGCTGAAACTTCATGTGGTCAAATTCTAGGTGGCCTCTCGGCCGCCCTTCACCCATGCCCGTTCTGGAGTCCTCCGCCTTGAAGCCGATCACCAAGTCCCGCAAGCTAGCGGACGTCTGCTACGACATCCGGGGACCGGTGCTGGAGAAGGCCCGCCAGATGCAGGAGGAGGGCCACAAGATCATCCAGCTCAACATCGGCAACATCGCTGCCTTCGGGCTCGAGCCGCCCGATGAGATCGTGCAGGACATGATCCGCAACCTGCCGCACGCGGCGGGCTACACCGACAGCAAGGGCCTGTTCGCGCCGCGCAAGGCGGTGGTGCACTACTCGCAGGAAAAGCAGATTCCCGGCGTGACGGTGGAGGACGTGTACCTGGGCAACGGTGCCTCCGAGCTGATCGTCATGTCGCTCAACGCGCTGCTGGACAACGGCGACGAGATCCTGGTGCCGGCGCCTGACTATCCGCTGTGGACCGCAGCGGTGTCGCTCTCCGGCGGCACCCCGGTGCACTACCTGTGCGACGAAGGCGCCGGCTGGCTGCCCGACCTGGACGACATGCGCCGCAAGATCACGCCGAACACGCGCGGCATCGTGGTCATCAACCCGAACAACCCGACCGGCGCGCTGTACCCGGACGACCTCTTGAGAAGCCTCGTCGAGATCGCGCGCCAGCACCAGCTGATCGTGTTCGCCGACGAGATCTACGACAAGACGCTCTACGACGGCAACAAGCACACCAGCTTGGCGTCTCTCGCCGACGATGTCCTCTTCGTCACCTTCAACGGCCTGTCGAAAAACTACCGCTCATGCGGCTACCGCGCCGGCTGGATGGTGGTCTCGGGCGACAAGCGCTACGCCAAGGACTACATCGAAGGCCTGAACATGCTGGCCTCGATGCGCCTGTGCGCCAACACGCCGGGCCAGCTCGCGATCCAGACTGCGCTCGGCGGCTACCAGAGCATCAAGGACCTGGTGGCGCCCACCGGCCGCCTCGGGCGCCAGCGCGACCTGGCCTATGAGTTGCTCACCCAGATTCCCGGGGTGAGTGTGGTCAAGCCGAAGGCGGCGCTGTACATGTTCCCCAGGCTGGACCCGAAGTTCTATCCGATCGCCGACGACCAGCAGTTTGCGTATGAACTTCTTGCCGAGGAAAAGGTGCTCATCGTGCAAGGCACCGGCTTCAACTGGCGACAGCCCGACCACTTCCGCATCGTGTTCCTGCCCAACTCGGACGACCTGACCGACGCGGTGGGCCGCATCGCGCGATTCCTAGAGCACTACCGCAAGCGTCATTCACGCTGAGTGCGATTGCCCCGCCTGCATTTTCGCCCCTCTCGATCCGATTCAAAGTCATGAAACCAATTCAGGTCGGCCTGCTCGGCATCGGCACCGTCGGCGCCGGCACGTTCAACGTGCTCACTCGCAACCAGGAAGAAATCCGCCGCCGCGCCGGGCGCGAAATTCGCATCACCATGGTGGCCGACCTGGACACCGAGCGGGCACGCACCATCGTGGGCGACCGTGCCGAGGTGGTGGCCGACGCGCGTGCGGTGATCGCCAACCCGGCGATCGACATCGTGGTCGAGCTGATCGGCGGCTACGGCATCGCGCGCACGCTGGTGATGGAGGCCATCGCCGCGGGCAAACATGTGGTCACCGCCAACAAGGCGCTGCTCGCGGTGCACGGCAGCGAAATCTTCGCCGCGGCCAGCGCCAAGGGCGTGATCGTGGCCTTCGAGGCCGCGGTAGCCGGCGGTATCCCGATCATCAAGGCACTGCGCGAAGGCCTGACCGCGAACCGCATCGAGTGGGTGGCCGGCATCATCAACGGCACCACCAATTTCATCCTAAGCGAGATGCGCGCCAAGGGCCTGGACTTCGACGTGGTGCTCAAGGAAGCGCAGCGCCTGGGGTACGCCGAGGCCGACCCCACCTTCGACATCGAAGGCGTGGACGCGGCGCACAAGGCCACGATCATGAGCGCGATCGCGTTCGGCGTGCCGGTGCAGTTCAGCAAGGCGCATGTCGAAGGCATCACCAAGCTGCAGGCGGTGGACATCCGCTACGCCGAACAGCTCGGCTACCGCATCAAGCTGCTCGGCATCGCCAAGCGCCGCGACGACCTGCGGGCCTCGGGCGCCGGCCAGGGTGGCATCGAACTGCGGGTGCACCCGACGCTGGTGCCGGCCAAGCGCCTGATCGCGAATGTGGAAGGGGCGATGAACGCGGTGATGGTGCAGGGCGACGCGGTCGGCACCACGCTGTACTACGGCAAGGGCGCCGGCGCGGAGCCCACCGCGTCGGCGGTGGTGGCTGACCTGGTCGACATCACCCGGCTGCACACCGCCGACCCCGACCACCGGGTGCCGCACCTGGCCTTCCAGCCCGGCTCGATGGCCGACACACCGATCCTCTCGATCGACCAGGTGGTCACCGCGTTCTACCTGCGCCTGGTGGTGGCCGACGAGGCGGGCGTGCTGTCGCGCATCACCACGATCCTGGCCGAACACGACATCTCGATCGACGCGGTGCTGCAAAGGGAGTCCGCCGAGGGCGAACGCCAGACCGACCTGATCATCCTGACCCACGACACGGTGGAAGGCCGCATGCGCGCCGCGCTGGCCCAAATGCAGGCGCTGGCCACGGTGCTCGCGCCGATCGTGTCGATCCGAAAAGAAGAACTGGCCTGATGCGCTACATCAGCACCCGCGGCGACGCCACGCCGCGCGCCTTCAGCGAAATCCTGCTCGAAGGTCTGGCGCCCGACGGCGGCCTGTACCTGCCGACGCACTACCCAAAGATCGACGCGGCGACGCTCACCCGCTGGCGCGATTTGAGCTACGCCGAACTCGCCTTCGAGATTCTGTCGCTCTACATCGACGACGTCCCGCCGGCCGACTTGCGCGCGCTGGTGTCACGCACCTACACGGCCGAGGTGTTCGGCAGCGACGCCATCGTGCCGCTGAAGGCGCTCGAGCCTGGGGTGATGCTGGAGGCGCTCTCCAACGGCCCGACGCTGGCGTTCAAGGACATGGCGATGCAGTTGCTCGGCGGCCTGTTCGAGTACGAACTCGCGCGCCGCGGCGAAACCCTGAACATCCTCGGCGCCACCTCGGGCGACACCGGCAGTGCGGCCGAGTACGCGATGCGCGGCAAGCGCGGCGTGCGGGTGTTCATGCTCAGCCCGCAGGGCCGCATGAGCCCATTCCAGCAGGCGCAGATGTTCAGCCTGCAGGACGCCAACATCCACAACATCGCGGTCGAGGGTGTGTTCGACGACTGCCAGGACATCGTCAAGGCGGTGAGCAACGACCTGGCGTTCAAGCGTGCGCACCGCATCGGCACCGTGAACTCGATCAACTGGGCGCGGCTGCTGGCGCAGGTTGTCTACTACTTCGCCGGCTACTTCCAGGCCACCGCACAGGCCCCCAAGCTCGGCGCGGCCTCACTGCCCCCCGAGGGGGCGCTTGCACCTTGGGGCGGCCCGGCGGCGAGCAACCATCACAAGGTCAGCTTCGCGGTGCCGTCGGGCAACTTCGGCAACATCTGCGCCGGCCATGTCGCGCGCCAGATGGGGCTGCCCATCGAGCGCCTGATCCTGGCGACCAACGAGAACGATGTGCTCGACGAGTTCTTCCGCACCGGAACCTACCGGGTGCGCAAGGGCGCCGAAACCCACGAGACCTCGAGCCCGTCGATGGACATCAGCAAGGCGAGCAATTTCGAGCGCTTTGTCTTCGACCTGCTCGGCCATGACGAGGCCGCGGGTGCGCGGGTGCGCCAGCTTTTTGCGCAGGACATCGAGCAGCAGGGTGCGTTCACCCTCACCCGCGACGAGTTCTCGCGCATCGCCGGTTTCGGTTTTGTCTCCGGCAAGAGCACCCATGCCGACCGCATTGCCACCATCCGCAGCACCTGGCAGCGCTTCGCCACGATGATCGACACCCACACCGCCGACGGCCTGAAGGTCGGCCGCGAACATGCGGTGCCCGGCGTGCCGACGCTGGTGCTCGAAACCGCGCTGCCGGCGAAATTTGCCGAGGCGATCCGTGAAGCCCTCGGGCGCGAGCCCGAGCGGCCGGCGGCGCTCGAAGGCATTGAACAACTGCCCAAGCGTTTCGAGCTGATGCCCGCAAGTACCGAGCGGGTCAAGGCTTATATCGAGCGGGTGGTCGCGGCATGAAGGTCGTCGGTTTTGTCGGCTCGTCAGGCGCCGGCAAGACGACGCTGATGGAGGGCGTGATCGCGGGCCTGAAAGCGGCGGGGCAGCGGGTGTCGGTGGTCAAACACGCTCACCAAGGATTCGAGATCGACCACGAGGGCAAGGACTCGTGGCGCCATCGCAAGGCCGGTGCGTTCGAGGTGGTGATCGCGTCAACGCAGCGGCTCGCGCTGCTGCGCGAATTCGAGGCCGAGGCAGCGCTGAACGTGCATCAACTCATCGCCGAACTTTTTGAGGTCGACTGGGTGCTGTTCGAAGGGTTCAAGGGCGCCGACCTGCCCAAGATCGAACTGCTGAGAACCGGCCAGGCCGAGTCGCCGGTCTACCCGGACGACCCCTTCGTTTCGGCGATCGTGGTCGAAGGCACCCTGGCCGCTGGCATGAACCAAGCGCACGAGCTCGCCCACGCACTGCCGCAGCCTACCCAGCGGCCGGTGTTCTCGCGCAACGACGCCGCCGGCGTGGTGGCGATGTTGCTGCAATCGGGGCGGCGCTTTGACTACGAGCCGGTGCGCCATGGCTGAGCCGGCG
>JANNGZ010000311.1:0-5260 GCA_031404155.1 Burkholderiales bacterium | reverse complement strand
TTGTGCCGCATCCCAAACCTCGGCCTGGCTCGGCACCACCTTCAGCAACACCAGGCCGGGGGCGTCGGGCCCCTGCGGAAACCAGTGGCGGGCGAAGGGTGTCCACAGGCGCTCGATGCGCGCGCGGTCGACATGCAGGTCACCGCGGCCGGAAATCGAAACATGGACCCCACGTGCCGCGTCGCTGAAGCTGAGGTTGATCACATCGAGGTGTTCAGCCTGCGTCAGGTTGAGGTCGACGAAGAACCACAGCGCACCGGCACTGTCGAGTTCCAGCGGCGCTGCGGGCCAACTCACCAGCGCGCCGCCGGCATCGCGGCAGCTCAACATCGCGAGCGACATCGGCGCGATCAAAGCCCCGAGTTGCGCGCGTTCGGCATTGCTCCGGGCTTGGGTTCTCATGCGGTGTTCCGGTCGACGGGGAAGCCCGCATCGTCCGCCCGGCACCTGTGTGCCGCCATCGGTAGCAGCCGGGTCCGTGTGTGGGCAGGCTCCTACGCGGCGCGGTGGGCGGGCGCGCTGTCGGTCAGGCGCGGTCCCCGTCCGTTCGCCCTGAGGTGTCGAAGGGCCGAAACGACGCGCGCAGGCTTCCTTCGATACCTCAGGACGGTCGGAACCTCAGCCCGAACGGTTTTGTTCCTTGTGAGCCGATCGGCCCGCACGCATGTGCTAACCGAGCGCCACGAAGCGGTCGGCCCTGGCGGCATGGCGCACCGCGGCCATATCGCGGGCGATGGTGTCCACCGGCCGGCGGCCGCCGAGCGAGGAATTCGGCCGCGCGAACCAATGCGCCAGGTCCCAGGGGTCGTATACCGCCTTGAGCTCGGCAAACACCAGCCCGAGTTCGGGCCGCGGGGTCATGCTGAAGCGGTCGAACTGGAACAGTGGCAGCCAGGTCTGCATCTCCCAGTCGAAGCCGATCACCTGCCGGCGCTCGATCCAGCCGCGCAGCGTGGCCATGTCGGCTCCGCTTTCGTCGGAGAAGCGGCGCACCACGTCTTCGGCGCGCGAGAGGCCACCGCTGTCGCGGAACGCGTTGAGCATCGCAATGAACTCGTTGTCGCCGCGGATTTCCAGCATCGGCGCTGGCGGCGCATTCGGCGGCACGCGCACCGGCGGGGCCAACCCAGCGTCGACCACGAACATGCCCGGCGCGGTGGCGGGCCATGACTTCAGGGCTTCAAACATGACGGCTCCTTGGCGACAAAGTTGCGGCGGCGCTTGGTGCCTCGCAGCCAGCGCCGGGCTCAACGGTAGGCAGTGGGGGCCGCGGCGGTCTGTGCAGTGGCAGACAGAGCCGCGGCTGTTTCATCACCGCACTGGGCAGATCGTCCGGCAGATCATTCGGCCAGCGCCACCGCAGCGCTTGTGCTCACGGGCGGGCAAACGCAGGGCGCGGAGAAGTCGCGCCCGACCATGGCGCGGGCGAAGAGATAGTTGTCGCGTGCACGGTCGGTCAGGGCGTCGAGATCGACGCGGCCCTTGTCGTCGCACGGGAAGGCCATCGCGCGGCCCGGAACATAGAGCGACGCAAATCGCACCTGAAAGCAGGGCGGGAGATAAGTCGTTGGTTTGAGCATGGCGTTTTTCCTTGAAGCGTGGCCCTTGACTCACGCTGAAATGTTCGCAGTCCGCGGGCACCGTTGCTGTCAGTGCGCGGCGCTGCTCGGTGTGGGCCGGCGCTGCATTCCAGTGCCGCTTTTGTCCTACAGCGCACAGACGCTGCGTTCGGCAACGAACAGACCCTGCGCCAACGCATCACTAGCGTTGCAACAACCGCCGTGCACTGGACCCAGCAAGCGGGCGCGGCCTCGCCGCCGTGGCCATTCATCCCGGCCGGGCCTCGATTCCGGAGCCAACCCATGAGCCACCGTTCGACTCTGCAAAGCCGCTCGTCATGACCGACGTTCGCAAGGGCCAGGCGCCGCCGCCGCTGCCGCGCGAGACCTTCGCTACCCGCTTTCGCGCCTCCTTCCTCGACCCCGCGTTCCGCGGCGAAGACGCGGCGATCTCGCGCCTGGAGGCGATCGCCTGGGACGCGTACGCCGAAGGCCGCAAGGCCCCCGTCACGCGCAAGGCCGGCGTGGGTTATGCCGACCCCGGGTACGAGCTCTCGGTCGACTGGCTCGCCACCAAGGAACGCATCGAAGCCGCACAGGCGCGCTGGGCCGAGCCGGCCACGCCGTCGCGGGTGTTGCTCGTCTGCGGCTCGGCGCGCAACGACGGCAGTTGCGCCGGTGAGATGTCGAAGAGCTATCGCCTGCTCCACGTGGTGCGCCAGGAGCTGGAGCGCGCCGAGGCGCCGCAGCACATCGAAACCGATGTGCTCGACTTGAGCCTGCTCACCTCCGACTACGGCCGCCATATCCACCCGTGCAAGGGCTGCGCGTCGACCGCGATGCCGCTGTGCCACTGGCCGTGCAGTTGTTACCCCAACCACGCGATGAACCAGACCAACGACTGGATGGGTGAGATCTACGAGCGCTGGACCGCGGCGCACGCGGTGGTCATCGTCACGCCGGTGTACTGGTACCAGAGCCCGAGCCCGCTCAAGCTGATGGTCGACCGCCTGGTCTGCGCCGACGGCGGCAACCCCGACCCCACATCCACCTCGGGCAAGAAGGCGGGCCAGGCCAAAGCGCTGGAACTGGCAGGCTGGGCCTACCCGCAGCATCTGGCCGGGCGTGCCTACGGGTTGGTGGTGCATGGCGACGTGGCCGGCATCGAGGGCTCGCGGCGCAGCCTGTCCGACTGGCTCGACTGGATGGGTTTCATCGACGCCGGCGCCGCGGCGCGCCTGGACCGCTACATCGGCTACTACGAACCCTACGCCACCAGCCACGACGCGCTCGACCGCGACGAAGCGGTGCAGGAAGAAGCGCGCAACGTGGCGCGCGCGGTGGCCAAGGCCGTGCTGGAGTTGCGCGCCGGCCGGCTCCAGGCGGTGCAGCCGGAACTGACACGGCCGCGGCCGAAGTAGCCGGTGCCGCGCGGCGCGGTGGGGTGTGGCGGGTTGCCACGGCGAGCCTGCGTGCGACAACGAACAGTCGCGCAAGGAACCGGCGCCCATCATCAAACGCCGGGTGCGCCGCGCTCTCGGGTATCGCGCTTCAGGAGTACGCCATGTTTCGAATGCTGCGCGGCTTGCAGCAGCGCCCTTTGCTCCGCGCCGCATTGCTCTGCGCGGCGGCCACCCTGCCGCTGGGCGCAAACAACGCGCTGGCGCAAGACGCCGCGTCGCTCAAGGCACGTCACGCGGCGCTGCGCGAGCCGCTCGCGCGCAATGCGTTCCAGCGCCCGCTGGTGCTCGAGTCGAGCGAGCCCGCCGGTGGCCTCAAGGGCGACATCTACGCGCAGATTGAACAGCCCTTCGCGGTGGCGGGCCCGGCGCTGCGCAGCGTGGAGCGCTGGTGCGACATCCTGATCCTGCACCTCAACGTCAAGCGCTGCCACGCGACGAAAGCGGGCACGGTGCCGCCTGGAACGGATAACGCCACGGACAGCGCCAAGCCCGCCGACAAAGCCGCGAGCGACATGCTGGCCTTGAGCATCGGACGCAAGTTCGACCAGCCGGCCGCAGAGGCCTACCGCTTCGATTTCGCCTTCAAGGTGGTGGCCGCCACACCCGAGTACCTGCAACTGGCGCTGACCGCGGACGACGGGCCGCTGGGCACCAGCAACTACCGCATCGGGCTCGAGGTGGTGGCGCTGGACGCCAAGCGCAGCTTCCTGCACATGTCGTATGCCTACGCCTACGGCACCGCCGCCCGCCTCGCGATGCAGGGCTACCTCGCGACCCTCGGGCGCGAGAAAGTGGGCTTCAGCATCGTCGGCCGCGGGCCCGACGGCTTGCCGCGCTACATCGGCGGCACCCGCGGCGTGATCGAGCGCAACACCATGCGCTACTACCTGGCGGTCGAGGCCTATCTCGGCGCGCTGTCGCTGCCCTTGCCGCGGCAACTCGACAAGCGTCTGAACGACTGGCACAGCGGCGTCGAGCGCTACCCGATGCAACTGCACGAACTCGAGCGCGCGGCGTATCTGGAACTCAAGCGTGTCGAGGTTCAGCGCGGCGCCGACGCGGCCCGAAGCCGTTGACCGCGTCCGTGGCGCTGCCCTCAATCGCCGAGCAGTTCGCCCACGGCTTTGAGGTCGTCGACGCGGTCGCACACCGCCTTGATCGCCATCAGGATCGGCACGCCGAGGAAGAGGCCCCACAAGCCCCAGAGCCAGCCCCAGGCGAGCACGCCGACGAACACCGCCACCGGGTTCATGCGGCTGGCGCGGCCGGTGAGCCAGGGCGTGAGCAGGTAGCCCTCGATGCTGTTGATGAACAGCGCCACGCCACCCACCAGCAGCGCCATCTCGAAGTTGCCGAACTGCACGAAGCCCATCAGCGCCGACGCGCCGGTGACCACGATGCTGCCGAAGTACGGGATGAAGTTCAGCACGAAGGTCGCCACGCCCCAGACCGCGGCGTTCTCGACCCCGATCCAGCGGAACGCGAGCCAGGTGGCCACACCCACCACGGCGCTGGTGAACACCTGCACCATCAGGTAGCGCTGGATCTGCTCGTCGATCTCGTCGAGCGCCTGCAGGGTGAGCTTTTTCTGGCCGAAGGTGGGGCCCGCAATCTTCACCATCTTGCGCCGGAAGGTGTCGCCCGAAGAGAGCAGGAAGAAGGTGATGAAGAGCACCACCACGGCCTGCCCGATGGCGCCCACCAGGCCGAGCGTGCCGGTCCACAGGTAGTCCTTGATATTGAACCGGGGCTTCTCGATCTGCACCTTGGTCACCCCGCGGTTCGGCGCGGGTGCGCCGCCGGCGCCGTCGTCGGCCGCGCGCTCGAGTTCGGTGGCCGCCTTCTGTACCTGGTCGATGGTGCCGGGCGGCCCCTGTTTGCGCTGGCCCTCGATGCCGCGCCGCAACTTCTGCGCCGCCTCGGGCAGCGCGGCGATCAGCTCGGCCGCGTCGTCGCTGAGCGCGTAGCCGGTCGACACCACGCCACCCACGATGGCGCTCAGCAGCACCGCCGCGGCCAGCGTGCGCGGCAGGCGCAGGCGCACCATGCGGTTCACCACGGGGGCGAGTGCGTAGCTGAACATCAGCCCGAGCAACAGCGGCACGAACACCGCGCTGGCCCAGCTCAGCACGTACAAACAGGCCAATGCCGCGATCACCGCGAGCGACACGCTGCGAACGTCCACCTGCGGGTGCAACAGCGCAGCGGGTTCGTTGGGCGCGGGCGGCGCATCTGCGC
>JANNGZ010000310.1:0-18804 GCA_031404155.1 Burkholderiales bacterium | reverse complement strand
TCGATGAAGCCCATGTCGAGCATGCGGTCGGCTTCGTCGAGCACCAGCGTCGCGACGCCGTCGAGCACCAGCTTGCCGCTGTTCATGTGGTCCATCAAGCGGCCGGGCGTGGCGATCAGAATGTCCAACGGGCCACGCAGCGCCTTCAGTTGCGCGCCGTAAGGCACGCCGCCCACGACGGTAGCCACGCGCAGGCCCTGCACATGGCGGCCGTAGGTGAGTGCGGCCTTGGAGACCTGGATCGCGAGTTCACGCGTGGGCGTGAGCACCAGGATGCGCGGGCCCTGGGCAACGCCACGCTCACGCCGCTCGGTGCTGGCACGCAGGTTCAGGATGCCTTGCAGCGCGGGCAGGATGAAGGCAGCGGTTTTGCCGCTGCCGGTGTTGGACTGCACACGCAGGTCGCGGTTTTCAATCGCCGCGGGAATCGCGCGGGTCTGCACATCGGTGGGCTGGCTGTAGCCGGCGTCGCGCAGCGCACGCAGCAGGTTGGCATGCAGGTTGAGCGCTTCGAAGGCGTTGGGGGCAGGCTTCGTTGCCGCCCTGGCGACCATGCTGCTGTCGCCTTCGGGCGTGCTGTGGTCGCTGTTGTTCAGGTTCTGTTCGGTAAACATCTCTTCTCTCTCATTCGCGATCACGACGCACGACAAAGCGCGCCGCTGGCGACTCCGTGAATCGGAGCACCAGAAGTGAAGTCGCAGCAGGAACGTGAGCCGCCGGCACCTGGAGCGGGCCGGGGCGGATTCGGGTCCAAGCGACGGCATCGCCGCCAACCGGTTCCCGAAACAGGGAGATCAAGACAAGCCGCGCGGCAACGAACCGCGGGAAAGACTCGATATGAGGTCAGAGGGGATGAACGAACGGCTGCTTGAGTCGCAAGACTTCGCAGCCGTGGCCGCATTGTAGCCGATCACAGTTCAGGCTCGCGGGTTTGCCCGAACCGCGGGTGCATCGAGGGAGGTTGTTGCGGGCCGAAGGCACCGCGCCGCGCTCAAAGGCTCAAGCCGATCCCGCGCTTGTTCGGCGGCGTGGGCGACACCGGGATCGCTAGAATGCGCGCTCGGTCGGCAGTTCACCCAGGCGTTGCCGCGCAGCATCACTGCGAGCTAAACCTGCCTTCAGACGATTTGTCTGACATCACCGCTGAGGTCACCACGCAATCTGCGTGCGCCCGGCTGGAAGACGGCAACCACCAGCGTCCCTTCACCGGGATCGAAGCGCATGCTTGTTGGAGACCGTGATGTCCCGAGAACTGCTGCCGCTGCATGCGGCCGATCTTTCGTCTTTCGCCAAGTCGGTGCGCGGCGAACTCGCCGATCGCCTTGAGCGCGGCGCCGGTTTGCCCAGCCATGTGGAGATGCTCAACCTGCTCGCCCGCGCGGCCGGGCACCGCAATGTGCAGGCGCTGCGCGCGGCGCCTCAGCCCGTGCCTTCGCCCACCCCAGCGCCGGTGCGGGTGGCGGCACCGGCAAAGGGCCCGAAACACCCGGACTTGAGCGACACAGCCGACCGCGCGCTTCGCCAGTTCGACGAGCGCGGCGTGTTGATGCGCTGGCCGACCAGGTTCGCGGTGCAGCGCGTCGTGATCTGGGGCCTGTGGCTGCCTTTCGACACGAAGCGCCCCTACACCGAAGGCGAAGTGAATGGTGTGCTCAATGCGCACCACGCCTTCGGCGACCACTGCCTGCTGCGGCGCGAGCTGATCGAAATGAAGCTGCTCGCGCGCACCACCGGCGGCGCGCAGTACCGCAAGCTCGCGGCGCGGCCGGAGCCCGAGGTGGCCGCGTTCCTGAAGGCGCTGCGGGCGCGCGCTGCGGCGTGACGACGCGTGCCGCCAGCAGGTGCTGGTGAGGCCGCTCAAACCGCCAGCAGATGCTGGCGAGTCCGCTCAAACCGCCAGCAGATGCTGGCGGTAGTGCAGCAGCTCGTCGATCGACGCGTGGATGTCGGCCAGCGCGGTGTGTGCCTGCGCCTTCTTGAAGCCGTCCAGCGCGGCGGGCTTCCAGCGCCTGGCGAGCTCCTTGAGCGTGCTCACATCCAGGTTGCGGTAGTGGAAGAAGGACTCCAGCTCGGGCATGTCCTTGGCCAGGAAGCGCCGGTCCTGGCAGATCGAATTGCCGCACATCGGTGACTTGCCCGCGGGCACATAGGCCTTGAGCCAGTCGATCACCTGCGCCTGGGCCGAGGCTTCGCTGATCGGCGAGGCTTTCACGCGGTCGATCAGGCCGCTCCTGCCGTGGGTGCCTTTGTTCCACGAATCCATCGCGTCGAGCACGGCGTCGCTCTGGTGGATCGCGAACACCGGGCCTTCGACGCGAACCGTGATCTGCGCGTCGGTGACAACGACCGCGATCTCGATGATGCGGTCGCGGTCGGGGTACAGGCCGGTCATCTCGAGGTCGATCCAGACCAGGTTCTGGTCGCTCTTGACGAGGGTCGGGGTATCGGTCATGGAGTGCCCGTGGCGGAGTGGCGCAGTTTGCGAAGCGGTCATTCTCGCAGCCCTACACTTGGACTCATGCCCACCCTGACCCTGCTCTTCGCCGCCGCGCTGCTCACCTCGCTGGCGCTGAAATTCTGGCTCGCCACGCGCCAGATGCGCCATGTTGCGGCACACCGCAATTCGGTGCCCGAAGCGTTCACCGCCAGCGTGCCATTGGCGGCCCACCAGAAGGCCGCCGATTACACCCTTGCGCGTGGCCGCTTCGGCCTCCTGACCACTGCGGTCGGCACCGCCGTGCTGCTCGGCTGGACGCTGCTCGGCGGGCTCGACACGTTGAACGCCGTGGTGCGCGACCTGGTCCAGCCGGCCTTTGGCGGCATGGCCTACCAGCTCGCTTTGCTCGTCGCGTTCACGCTCGTCTCGGGCCTGCTCGACCTGCCCTTCGAGGCCTACAGCACCTTTCGCATCGAACAGCGCTTCGGCTTCAACCGCATGACCTGGAAGCTCTACCTGGCCGACATGGCCAAAGGCGCCTTGCTCGGCGCGTGCATCGGGCTGCCGCTGGCGGCGCTGGTGCTTTGGATCATGGGCGCGGCCGGGTCGTGGTGGTGGCTCTGGGCCTGGGTGGCTCTGGTCGGCTTCCAGTTGCTGATGTTGGTGCTCTACCCCACCGTCATCGCACCGCTCTTCAACAAGTTCGAGCCGCTGGCCGACGAGTCGATCAAGGCCCGTGTGCAGGCGCTGATGCAGCGTTGCGGCTTCTCTGCCAAGGGGCTGTTCGTGATGGACGGCAGCAAGCGCTCGGCGCACGCGAACGCGTATTTCACCGGCCTGGGGGCCGCCAAGCGGGTGGTGTTCTTCGACACCTTGTTGGCGAAGCTGACCCCCGGCGAGCTCGAGGCCGTGTTGGCGCATGAACTCGGGCACTTCAAGCACCGCCATGTCACCAAGCGCATCGTGGCGATGTTCGCGCTCAGCCTCGCGGCGCTCGCGCTGCTCGGCTGGCTCTCCTCGCAAAGCTGGTTCTATGCCGGCCTGGGCGTGATGCCGAACCTGGCGGCGCCGAACGACGCGCTGGCGCTGATGCTGTTCATGTTGGTGCTGCCGCCGTTCGGCTTTCTGCTCTCGCCGATCGGCGCGGCGCTGTCGCGCCGCCACGAGTTCGAGGCCGATGCCTACGCCCGCGCCCAGTCCAGCGGCGCGGACCTGGCCAGCGCGCTGCTCAAGCTGCACGAGGACAACGCGGCGACGCTGACCCCCGACCCGGTGTACGTGCGCTTTTATTACTCACACCCGCCGGCCTCGCAGCGGCTGGCGGCATTGCAGGCACAACCCGCGTGAGCGCAGATTTGCGGCTCGACTTGGCGCAGATGCACTGCGTGCCGGTGCAAGGCGCCGCGATGGCCGGCGCCGAGCTAGCGGCGCAACTCGCGCGCGCCAGCGGCTGGACTCTGGCGGGCGCCAGGATCGAGAAGCCCTTTGGGTTCCGCGATTACCAGGGCACGATGGCCTTCGTGAACGCGGTGGCCGCCATTGCCGAAGCCGAAGACCACCACCCCGAACTCGTGGTCGGCTTCAACCGCTGTGTGGTGCGCTTCGACACCCACTCGGTGGGCGGCCTGTCGATCAACGACTTCATTTGCGCCACCAAGGTGGACGCCTTGATGGCGCAATCGAAGTGACGGCGGCGGCCGCAGCTTGAGCAAGTTCGCGGCACTCGACCTGGCGCTGGTGGTGGCCGGCCATGGCCGCCACTTCATGATCGAGACGCCCGAGGGTCGACGCCTGATTGCACACCCCCGCGGCAAGAAGAGCGACTGCGTGGTCGGCGACCGGGTGCGCTGGCAGGACAGCGGCGACGAGGGTGTGATCGAACATATCGAGCCGCGGCGCAACCTGCTGTTCCGCCAAGACGAATGGCGCACCAAGTCCTTCGCCGCCAACCTCGACCAGATCCTGGTGCTGGTGGCGGGTGACCCGATGTTCAGCGAGTCGCAGCTCACCCGGTCGTTGGTCGCGGCCGAAAGCGCCGGTATCCCGGCGCGCGTGGCGCTGAACAAGACCGACCAGCCGCAGGCGGCGCTGGCGCGCGAACGCCTGATGCCTTACCGCGCGATGGGCGTCGAGGTGATCGAGCTGGCGCTGAAAGCGCGGCCAGAAGAAGCCCGCGCGACACTCACGCCGCTGCTTGCGGGCGCCACGACATTGGTGCTCGGCCCCAGCGGGACCGGCAAGAGCACGATGATCAACCTGATGGCGCCGGACGCAGCGGCGGAGGTGGGCGAGATTTCGAGCGCGCTCAACTCCGGGCGCCACACCACCACCAGCACCAACTGGTACTGGGTTGACCGTGACAGCGGCGCCGGCCTGATCGACTCGCCGGGTTTTCAGGAATTCGGCCTGCGCCATATCGACGCCCAGCAGTTGCCCAAGCTGATGCCGGATTTGCTCGAGCACTTGAGCGACTGTCGCTTCTACAACTGCACGCACCGGCAGGAGCCTGGCTGCGGTGTGCGCGCCGCGGTTGATGCCGGCACGATCAGCGCCGCACGCTACCGCATCTACGGCGAGATATTGGACGAGCTTGCGCGCACGCGCTGGTAGCCACTCACCCAGCTCGCCGGGCTCAAAATCAGCCGACGATGTTGGCCAGCGAGAGCAGCGCCAACAGCAGCATCCACAGGACCACCGAGCGCCAGACCAGCCCAACCAGGCTTTGCAAGTGCGCGGCCTGCGCCGGCAAGCCGGGTGTCGAGCCCGCGGCACCTTCTGGGTCGGCAGCACCGCGGTCGAAGGTCTTCGAGCGGTCGGGCGTGACACCCGCTGCGGCGGCGCCGCCGAGGCGCACGCCGATGGCGCCCGCGGCCGCGGCCAGGATCACGCCTTCGTTCTCGTGCTGCCACAGGCTCGCGTCGCGGCGCCAGACGTTGATCGCCTCCTCGAAATTCCCGACCACCGCGAAGCCAAAGGCGGTGAGCCGGGCCGGCACATAGTCGAGCGCGGTGTACAGGCGCTGCGACAGTTGCTTCAGGCGCTCGTTGGCCGGCGCGTTGATCGCGCGCAGGCGGTACGCCCAATAGCGGCTGGCGAACTCGGCCATGCGGTAAAGCACCGCCCCGGCAGGCCCGAAGCCCAAGGCTGACAACACGACGAACCAGAAGAACACGCCGAACACATGCCGGTGCGCGGCGAGCAAGGAGTGTTCGATGACATGGCGCAACAACTCGGTTCGCGGCAACTCGCTGGTATCCAGATGCCGCCACTGCGCGAGCAGGGAGCGGGCCTCGATCTCGTCGCCGCGGTCGAGCGCGTCGCGGATGTCGGTGAAGTAGTGGCTGAACTGGCGAAAGCCGAGCGTGAGGTAGAGCACCACCACGTCAAAGACCAAGGCCAGCGCAACACCCTGGCTCGATACCGCGAAGTAGGCCGCCCAGGCCAGCAGCGAGGGCAGCCCGATCGTGACGCCCCAGACCACCCAGGCGTGGTGGTCGCGCCCGGCGTCCAGGTTGCGCCCCGTCCAGCTTACCCAGCCGATCAGCGTGCGGTGCACCGGGTTGTCGCGAGGCAGAGGCTTCAACTGCTCGATCAGCAGCGCCAGGAGTACGGCCAGGAAACTCATCGTGCGCGATGATACGGGTGCCCACGTCGACGGACGCGCTGGGCCTGGGGGCTCAGGCCAGCGCCGGGCCGCCCCAAGCAGCCAGACTTCCCCTGGGCGACACGAGTGAAACGAGCCAGAGGCCAACAGGTCAGGCTGAAAGAAAGCGGTAGAGGTTGCGCAGCATCGCTGCCGTGGCGCCCCAGATGAAGTATTCGCGTACCACCGCATCGTTGCCTTCGCCGTGCCAGGGCATCGACAAGAAAACGCGCGTTCGCCCGAGCATCTCGACGCTGTGCCGGTGGTGGTTCGCGGGCGTCATCAGAAACGAAAGCGGCACTTCAAACGCTTCGTCAACTTCGAAGGTGTCGAGCTTGAGAGAAAACTCGGGGCGCACCAGGGCAACCACCGGCGTGACTTCGAACGCGGTGACCGTGGTGTAGACCGGCAACGTGCCGATCACGTCGACGAACTCCCGAGCGAGCCCGACTTCTTCCTCCGATTCGCGCAGCGCCGTTGCCACCGCATCGGCGTCGTGAACCTCGGCCCGGCCGCCGGGGAAGCTGACCTGCCCGGCGTGGTCGCGCAAATGGTCGGTGCGCTGGGTCAACAGCACGTTCAACGTGTCGCCGCGAATCACCAGAGGCACCAGCACCGAGGCGGCCGACGGCGCGCGGCCGGCGAAGACGCCCCCGTCGCCGGGGAACTCGGGGTGCCAGTCACCGAGAGGCCGCGCGAAGCGGCTGCGCAGGGCGGAGGCGGTCAGGCGCTCCGCAGCCACCGGCGGCAGGTGCGCGTCGGTGCCGATGACCGGGATCGAACGCGGGTCGAAGATTGGCGCGCGGGTCATGCCATCAGAGCCACTGCAAGGCCCACGTGGAAGCACCTTCTACCTGCGGCCACGGGCCGCACCGTCAAACCAAAATTCAGCCCGAAGGTCAGGCCAGCTTCTCTTTGATGCGCGCCGACTTGCCCGAGCGCTTGCGCAGGTAGTACAGCTTGGCGCGGCGGACATCGCCGCGGCGCTTGACTTCGATCGACGCGATCAGCGGGCTGTAGAGCTGGAAGGTGCGCTCGACACCTTCGCCGCTGGAGATCTTGCGCACGATGAAGCTTGAGTTGAGCCCCCGGTTGCGCTTGGCGATCACCACGCCTTCGTACGCTTGCAGGCGCTTGCGCGTGCCTTCGACGACATTGACGCTGACGATGACCGTGTCGCCAGGGGCGAACGCGGGAATGGTTTTGCCGAGGCGGGAAATCTCTTCCTGCTCGAGGGTTTGAATCAGGTCCACGGGTTTTTCTCCAAAGGATCGTGCCGGCGCGATGTTGTTGGGGCTGCGAAACAGCTTGTGCGCAGTGGCGCACGGCCCGGCAGAGGATCGAAAAGCTTTTGATTATATCCGGAGCGTGCCCAGGAACCGCTCGTCGGCGGCACTCAGCTTGCCCGAGGCTCGGGCGGCCACGATCAGTTCGGGCCGGCGCTCGGCGGTCAGCTCCAGCGACCGTTCGCGCCGCCAGCGTGCAATGTCGGCGTGGTGCCCCGAAAGCAGCACCGCAGGTACCGGCGATGCGCCTTCTGCGGTTTGGAGAACCTCCGGGCGTGTGTAGTGCGGGCAATCGAGCAAACCGTCGTCGCCGAAACTGTCCTGCTGGTGCGACTGCGCGTCGTTCAGCACGCCGTCCTGAAGGCGCGCCACCGCATCGAGCAGGGCCAACGCCGCCAGTTCGCCGCCGGAAAGTACAAAGTCTCCCAGGCTCAGTTCGAGATCGACGTGGCGTTCCACAAACCGTTGGTCGATGCCCTCGTAGCGGCCGCACAGCAAGACTGCACCGGCGCCCGAGGTCAGCGCGCGCACCGTTGCCTGGTCGATGCGTCGACCGGTGGGGGTGAAATGGATCAGCGGCGCTGTGTCACCGCGCTGCTCATGCACCGCCACGAGCGCACGCTCCAGCGGTTCGAACAGCATCACCATGCCCGGGCCACCCCCGAACGGCCGGTCGTCCACGCGTCGGTAGTTGCCGTCGGCAAAGTCGCGCAGCGGCCAAAGGCGCACATCGACCTGCCCAGACTCGAACGCGCGCCGCGTCACGCCCACTTCCAGGTGCGGCGCAAACAACTCGGGGAACAAGGTGAGGACGTCGAAACGCATGCCGGTCGCCGCACGGCGGCGCGTCAGTAGTCCAGGCCCCAGTCGACCGTGATGCGCCGCCGCGCCATATCCACATCGTCGACATACGCGGCAACAAACGGGATCAGGCGCTCGCCCTCCTCGGCTGGCGCATCGGCCCGGGCGCCGGGCATCAGGACCCGCAGCACGCTGTGGGGGCCGGTATGGATCAGGTCGGCAACGGTGCCGAGTGCAACACCGTCGCGGTTGACCACGGTTAGGCCGATCAGGTCGACCCAGTAGTACTCGCCGTCGGCCGGTGTCGGAAAGCTCGCGCGAGAAATGAACACCCGTGCCCCGACCATCGCTTCAGCGGCATTGCGGTCGGGCAGTTCCTGCGCCAGGGCAACCACCGCATCGCCGTGCTCACGCACCTGCGTGATTCGAAGCAGGCTGGGCATGGCAGCGGCGCGCGCCACCGCCAGGGGCAGCGCGGCCGGCTTCAGAAACCAGCGTCGCGATGCAAACAGGGCCTGCGGGTCGGACGCGAAAGGCAGCACCTTGATGCCGCCCTTGATGCCCCAGGCGCCGAGGATGCGCCCTACCTCCACCGCGTCGCCGGGCCAGGCCGTATCGCCGGCACCGGCATCGACGACCGAAGAAGGCGTTATGCCGGCGGTCATGCCGCTGGCTGCCTGCGAACTCAGACGGCCGCTTTGGCCTGCTCGACCAGCCGCGCCACGGTCGGCGAAAGCTGCGCGCCAACGCCGGTCCAGTAGGTCACGCGGTCCATCGACACGCGCAGCGGTTGCTCAGCGCCGGCGGCGACCGGGTTGTAGAAGCCCACCCGCTCGATGAAGCGGCCATCGCGGCGGACCTTCGAATCGGCCACGACGATGTTGTAGAACGGGCGCTTCTTGGCGCCGCCACGAGCCAGGCGAATCACGACCATGATCGATATCCTTTGAATCTGGGATCAACGTCCGCCAGGCCCGGGAGACACGCAAGGCCAAGGCAGATCGGATGCCGGGCCTGTGCCCCTTCGGTGCACATGCGGCCGGCGAAACTCGGCACCGTAGATACGCCGGTCTTGCGGACCGGCCAGTGTCGAAACCGCGCATTATAAACTTCGCCGCTGCTTCAGGCCGACCGGCTCCAACGGCATTCAACGAGATGACCTCCTCCCTGCTGATCCGCCCCAGTGCAGCACCAGACCTGCCGGCGATCACTACGATCTACGCCAACGCCGTACTGCATGGCACCGGCACCTTCGAGATTGACGTGCCGGACGAGGCCGAAATGGCCAAACGCCGAAGCGACGTGCTGGCGAAGGGCCTGCCCTGGCTGGTCGCCGAACAAGGCGGGCGGGTGCTGGGCTACGCCTACGCCAACCACTTCCGGCCACGCCGCGCCTACCGTTTCTGTCTCGAGGACTCGATCTACCTCGACGAGGCCGCAAGAGGCCAAGGCGTGGGGCGTTTGCTGCTGAGCGAATTGATCGGCCGCTGCGAGGCCGCGGGCGCGCGCCAGATGCTCGCAGTCATCGGCGACTCGGCCAACGCCGGCTCGGTCGGCGTGCACCGCACCTGCGGCTTCGAGCATTGCGGCCTGTTCAAGGACGCCGGCTGGAAATTCGGCCAGTGGCGCGACGTGGTGCTGATGCAGCGCGCTCTCGGCGTCGGCGCCGCGCGGCCGGCCGCGGAGGAAGCCTGATGCATGCGCTGCCGCCCGGGTACCGATCGAAAACGCTGGCCACCTGGTTCGCGCTCATTGGCGGCGCTCTCGGGCTGCACCGCTTCTATCTTCGCGGCTTTGGCGACGTGCTCGCGTGGTTGCACCCGGGGCCCACGCTGCTGGGCCTGTACGGCGTGCGCCGCGTGTTCGAGTTCGGGCAGGACGACCGCCTCTCCTGGTTGCTGCTGCCACTGCTCGGCGTGATGCTCGCCCAAAGCATGCTGTGCGCGATCGTCTATGCGCTCACACCGGACGAGAAATGGGACGCCAGGCACAACCCGGGCTTCCCGGTCCATAACACCCGCTGGGGCCCGGTGCTTGGCGCGATCGCAGCCCTGATGCTCGGCGCCGGTGTGCTGATCGCCACCATCGCCTTCAGCGGACAGCGCTTCTTCGAGTGGCAGATCGAAGAGGCGCGCAAGATCAGCCAGTGACCACGCGGCGGCGGCCGTCGCCGCGCGTCAGAGCACCCAGCGGCCCACGCCGTAGAACACGGCGGCCACGAACGCGGACGCCGGGATCGTCAGCACCCAGGCCCAGACGATATTTCCCGCCACCCCCCAGCGCACCGCAGAGGCCCGCTGCGTGGACCCCACGCCAACGATCGCCCCGGTGATGGTGTGCGTGGTGCTCACCGGAATGCCCAGCGTTGCCGCCAGGAACAAGGTGATGGCGCCGCCCGTCTCGGCGCAAAAGCCGTGCACCGGCTTGAGCTTGGTGATCCGCTGGCCCATGGTCTTGACGATGCGCCAGCCACCGAACGCGGTGCCCAGGCCGATCGCGATATAGCAACTCCAGATCACCCAGCTGGGCGGCAGCTTGTCGCCGGCGGCCGAGTAGCCGGTGACGATGAGCAGCAGCCAGATGATGCCGATGGTTTTCTGCGCGTCGTTGCCGCCGTGGCCGAGGCTGTAGGCGCCGGCCGAAACCAGCTGCAGGCGGCGGAACCAGCCGTCCACATGCC
Source organism: Burkholderiales bacterium (assembly GCA_031404155.1). Taxonomy (GTDB): domain Bacteria; phylum Pseudomonadota; class Gammaproteobacteria; order Burkholderiales; family Burkholderiaceae_C; genus JANNGZ01. Next base: position 7,957 of record JANNGZ010000310.1, on the reverse strand, counting down.
TCGGCGCCCGGTTGCGGAACATCCATGCCACGGCCACCATCAGCAAGGAGCCGAGCAAGAAACCCATCAACGGTGAAACGACGATGAACAGCAGCGGTTTCCACAGGCCGCCGCTCACCAAACCGGCGGTGCCGGCTTTGGCGATCACCGCTCCGACGATGCCGCCGACCAAGGCGTGCGAGGAGCTCGACGGAATGCCGTACCACCAGGTGATCAGGTTCCACGCGATCGCGCCGATGAGCGCGCCGAAGACCACGTAGTGGTCCACCACGCCCGGTTCGGCGATGCCCTTGCCGATGGTGGCCGCCACCTTGAGCTCGAAGACAAAGATCGCGACGACGTTGAAGAAAGCCGCGAACAACACCGCCTGCTGCGGCTTGAGCACGCCGGTGGAGACGACGGTGGCAATCGAGTTCGCCGCGTCGTGAAAGCCGTTCATGAAATCGAACGCCAAGGCCAGCACGACCAGCAACACCACTATCCAGAAACCGACCTGAACTGGCTGCATGTCGCGGCCTGGATCTCAGGAGTTTTCGAGAGCAACGCCCTCGATCAGGTTGGCCACGTCCTCGCAGCGGTCGGTGATGCTTTCGAGCTGCTCGTAGATCGCCTTGAGCTTGATCAGCTCGCGCACGTCGTCCTGTTCGCGGAACAGCTTGCTCATCGCCGAACGCATCACCCTGTCGGCATCGGACTCCAGCTTGTCGATTTCCTCGCAGGTCTTCAGTGCCGCGTCCATCGCCTCGGCCTGGCGCAGCTTGGGCAGCAGCGATACCGCGTGCACCACACGCTCGCAGCACTTGGCGGCCAGTTCGGCCAAGCGCAGCACCTCGTCGGTGATGCTGCGCACGTCGTAGAGCGACAGCGTCTCGCTGGAGTCCTGCAGCAGGTCGAGCACGTCGTCCATCGCGTTGATCAGGCCGTGGATCTGTTCGCGGTCGATAGGCGTGATGAAGGTCTTGTGCAGCGCGCGGTTCACCTCGGCGGTCACCTTGTCGGCGTGGCGTTCGGCCGCATCGACCTCGGCGGCGTACTTCTCGCGCAGGATCGGGTCGTTGTAGTTGTGGATCATCTGCACGAAGGCGCGGGACCCGACGCCGATCTGCTCGGCGTGCTGGTTGAACAGCTCAAAAAAATTGCCGTCACGCGGCAAGAGCTTGGCGAAAAACATGTCGTCCCCCCTCGAGTGATGCCAGGGCTTCTGGCGCGGCACCACGAACGCGGCGCCGGGAAGCCGCCGTCACGGATTCGCGGCGCGCAGTGTAAGCGGCTCGGGGTCGAGGCTCAGTCGAGCAGGAGACTTTCGCGGGGGCCAGAAAAACGGTCGATCGCAGCGACGAGCCCCTCCAGCTGCGACGGCTCGCGCAAGGGGTTGAAGCGCTCGGTGTCGACCGCGAGCACCGGCAGCGTCGGGTCGCGCTCGAACATCGTGGCGTAGGCCGCGGAGATGCCGTCGAGGTAGCCGGTCTCGATCCCCTGCTCCATCGCCAGGCCACGCCGGGCGATGCGCTTCAGCAGCACGGGTGACCCGGCCTGGAGCCAGACCACCAGGTCCGGCGGCGGCACCCGCGGCGCGACCTCGGCGTGGATCAGCGCGTACAAGCGGTACTCCGCGTCCGACAGGGTGAGGCGGGCGAACAGCTCGTCCTTCTCGAACATGAAATCGCTGACCACGCCCGGTGAGGCGAACATGCCCGGCTGCAGGACCTCGCGGTACTGCTCGACACGCTGGAAGAGGAATGTCAGCTGCGTTCGCAGCGCGTAGCGGCTGCCGTCGGCATAGAACTTTTCCAGGAAGGGGTTGTCCTCGGGCCGCTCGAGCAACAGGCGCGCCTCCAAGTGGGCCGACAGCAGCCGCGCCAGCGTGCTCTTGCCGGCGGCGATCGGGCCCTCGATCGCGATATGGCGAAAGCGTGGCGGGTTCAAGAGCGGAGAACGAAGTTCAACAAGGCCGGCAGGCCGAAGGTTTGCAGCGGCAGCGGCAATGCGTTCACGGTTTTGATTCCTCCTGAAGTCGTTCAACCCGTTGCCCGACAACTCTGGCCAGCCAGTCTTGCAGCGCCACGCCGTCCAGCTCGAAGTCCGGCGCCAGTTCCACCATCGGCGCGAGCGCAAACGCACGCTCGCACAGCCGCGGGTGCGGCAGCGCCAGCTGGGGCGTCGCGAGGCGCCGAGCGCCGTAGCTCAACAGGTCGAGGTCGAGCGTCCGCGGCGCGTTGCGGTGGCGGCGTGCGCGGCCATGCCGCTGCTCGATCGCCTGCATTGCGCGAAGCAGCGCGAGCGGCTCGAGCCCGGTTCGCAACTCGGCTACCGCGTTGAGGAAGTCCGGCCCCTGTGCATCGATCGGCGCGCTGCGGTACAGCGAGGAGCGCGCCACGAGTTGGGTGGCCGGCAACCCCGCCAAGGCATCGAACGCGGCGGCCACCGTCGCATGGGTATCACCGAGGTTCGCACCCAGGCCGACGAACACACGCTCGGGCGTGCTCACTGTTGCGCCCTAGACGCTGCGCGTCGCCTGGCTCGCGGAGGAGCCAGGCCTTCGCCAGGCACAGCCCGTCCGCAGGGACGGTCTGAGTCCGGGCTCAGTCCCGCCGAGCGGGAGCGTGCGCACTTGGGGCGGCCCGGCGTGCTCACATTCAAGGTCGCTCAGTCGTCCGTGGCCGGCGCCGTGCTCTGCGCGCTGCCGGCGTCGCCGCCCGGTTTGCGCCGGCGCCGGCGCCGCTTGCGTGGTGGCGCGTCGTCCTGCGGCGCGCCGGCAGCAGCATCGGGCGCGGACGCCGTCGCTTCGCGCGGGCCCGGAGGTGCCGTGGCGACTCGCCTGGGCTCCGGGTTGCTGGGAGTGGTCTTGCGGTGGTGGTGCGAGGCCTCGCGCGCCGCGGCGACAAGGGCCTCGCGCTCGTCGTCGCTGCCGAGCGCAAAGTCCTCCCACCAGTCGGCGAGTTCAACGTCGATCTCGCCGGCATCGGCGCGCAGGCGCAGGAAGTCGTACGCGGCGCGGTAGCGCGGCTGGTCGATCAGCGAGTACGGCGTGCTGCCGACGCGGCGTTCGAAACGCGGCTGCATCATCCAGGTCTCGCGCATGTCGGCGGCCAGCTTGCCGCGGCCAGAGATGTCGCCGATGCGGGCGTCGAACACGGCGTCGATGGCGCCTTGCAAGGCCGGGAAAGGCGGCTCGCCTGCCGCGCGCGCGGCGCTCCAACGGTCGAGCACCTCGCGCCAGAGCAGGCAAGCGAGCAGGAAGCTCGGCGCCACCGCGCGGCCTTCTTCCACGCGGCGGTCGGTGTCGGCCAAGGCGAGGTGAACGAACTTCTCGCTTGGGCTCGCACCCGCGTCTCCACCCGGGCCGAGGTCGAGCAGCACGTCGAGGATCGGGAACACGCCCCGGTGCAGGCCCTGTTTGCGCAATTCGGCCAGGCTGGCCAGCGCATGGCCGGTTTGCAGCAGCTTGACCATCTCGTCGAACATGCGCGAGGGCGGCACGTTCTCGAGCAGCTTGGCCATGCGCACGATCGGGGTTTGCGATGCCGGGTCGATCGTGAAGCCGAGCTTGGCGGCGAAGCGCACCGCGCGCAGGATGCGCACCGGGTCTTCGCGGTAGCGCGTCTCGGGGTCGCCGATCATGCGCAGCAGCTTCTTGCGCACGTCCTTGAAGCCGCCGTGGTAGTCGACCACGATTTGCGTCGTCGGGTCGTAGTACATCGCGTTGACCGTGAAGTCGCGCCGCGCCGCATCTTCGAGCTGCGGGCCCCAGACGTTGTCGCGCAGCACGCGCCCGCTGGCATCCACCGCGTGGCTCTTGCCGGCCAGGTCGGCCTTCGAGGTTTTTTCGTTGCCCTCGACCGCCTCGGCCGCGGCGTTGTCGAGGTAGGCGCGGAAGGTCGACACCTCCACCACCTCGTGGTCGCGGCCGCGGCCGTAGATCACATGCACGATGCGAAAGCGCCGGCCGATGATGAAGGCGCGCCGGAACAAGGCCTTCACCTGTTCGGGCGTGGCGTTGGTGGCCACGTCGAAGTCCTTCGGGCGGCGGCCGACGAGCAGGTCGCGCACCGCGCCGCCGACGATGTAGGCCTCGTGGCCCCCCTCCTGCAGCGTCTTGACGACGCGCACGCCGCGCTCGTCCACCAGGTTCGGGTCGATGCCATGTTCGGCCACCGCGATGTCGACCCGCTTGCCCAGCGCCACCGCGCCGGCCTTGGCCGTGTTCGCTGCGGTTTTTTTGCCAAGCGACGTGCCAAGAATGCGGTCGATGAACTTCTTGATCATTGGTCGAAGAGTCTCAGGATGCGCCAGCCGCGCTCGCGCGCGACAGCCTCGAGGGCGGGGCCGGGGTTGGTGGCCACCGGGTCGGTTGAACGCTCCAGCAGCGGAATGTCGTTGCTCGAATCGCCATAGGCGGCGACATGTTCGAAGGCGGCGAGCGAGAGCCCGCGGCCATGCAGCCATTGCACCACACGCTCGACCTTGCCTTCGCGGTAGGTGGGCACACCGCGGATCACCCCGGTGACGCGCCCCTGGGCGTCGCGCTCGAGTTCGAGGGCGATCAGCGCGTCGACGCCGAGCGCATCGGCGATCGGGCGGGTGACGAACTCGTTGGTTGCGGTGACGATCGCCACCAGGTCGCCACGCGCCTGGTGCCCGCGCACCAGGGCGCGGGCACTTTCGTGCAGCACCGGCGTGATGCGCTCGCGCACGAAGCGCTCGCGCATCGCGAGCGCGTCGGCCAACGGCCTGCCGCGCCAGGGTGCGGTGGAGAACGCGATGTAGGCCGGCACGTCGAGCTCGCCGCGCTGGTACTGCGCGTAGAAGAGGTCGTTGCGGGCGCGGAAGTCCGCCCCGTCGGCCCAGCCGACGTCGACCATGAACTCGCCAAACGCATGGTCGGAGTCGATCGGCAACAGGGTGCCGTCGAGGTCGAACAGCGCCCGGTTCATGCGCCCGTGCCCAGGCCGGAGCGCCGCGCCACGCTGCCGGGCGCGTCCTCGAGCAGCATCAGCTTGAGCAGCGGCACCGTGATCTGGCGTTGCTGCGCGAGGCCGAAGCCGTCGAGGCGGTCGAGCAGCGCCATCAGGTGCTTCAGGTCGCGCTCGAAGCGGGTGAGCAGGTAGCCCATCACCTCGTCGGACAAAAAGATGCCGCGGCGGTCGGCCTCGCGCCGCAGCGCGGCACGCGCCTCGGCCTCCGGCAGCGGATGCAGCTGGAACACATGGCCCCAGGCGAGGCGGGTGCGCAGGTCGTCGCGCAACGCCAGGTCCACCGGCGGCACACGCCCGGCGGTCACCACCGGGACACCGCGCGCCAAGGTGTCGATCAACACGGCGAACGCGGCGTGTTGATGGGCTGCATCGAGCGTGTGGCAATCGTCGAGCACGATCAGCGACCAGCCCTCCTCCGCCTCCCAGGGCAGCGCCGCGTCCGCATGCAGCCAGCCCACATGCTCGCCACGCTCGCGCCGCTGTGCCGCCAGCGCGCGCAACAGGTGCGACTTGCCGCTGCCGGTGGGGCCCCACAGGTACACCGGCGCGGCGCCGGGCCCGAGCCCCTGCAGGTGCTGCGAGGCGGCCAGGTTGGCACCGCTGACGAAGCTCTCGAAGCTCGGTTCGGCCTCGGGCGCGATCGGCAAGGGAATCTGCTTCATCCGGTGTACAGGCGGCTGCCGAGATACAGGTTGCGCCCGCGGCGCAGCGCCACCAACAGCACCGCGCTCACCGGCAGCGCGATCAGCACGCCGACAAAACCGAACAGGTGCCCGAACGCGAGCAGGGCGAAGATCACCGCGAGCGGGTTCAGCCCGATGCGCTCGCCGACCAGGCGCGGGGTGAGGAAGAGGCTCTCGCCGAGCTGGCCGATGCCATAGACCACTGCCACCGCGACCACGCCATACCAACTGGCAAACTGCAACACGCCGGCAAGCAGCGCAAGCAACAGGCCGAGGCCAAAGCCCAGGTAGGGGATGAAGATGGCCAGGCCGGTGAACACACCCACCGGCAGCGCCAGGTCGAAGCCCGCGATCGCCAGCGCAATGCCGTAGTACACCGAGAGTGCGAGCATCACCAGGAGCTGGCCGCGAAGGTACTGGCCGAGCACCTGGTCGCATTCGTCGAGGAAATGGTTGACCTGCCCGCGTGCTGCCGGGGGGATCAACTCCTGCACCCGCTGCACCAGTTGCGGCCAGTCGGCGAGCAGGTAGAAAAGCACCACCGGCATCAACACCGCGTTGCCGACCACCGCGAGCAGGAAGCTGCCGCCGATGCGCGCTGAACTCAAGGCGGTGGCCATCCAGTCTTCCAGGTTGGCGTCCAGGTACTTGAGCACGAAGGCCTTGATGCTGGCCACGTCCAGCGCCACATGGATGCCGAACTGCGCCAGCCAGGGCGCCAACTGGGTGTTCAGCCGTTCGGCGAGCAGCGGGATCTGCTGCTTGAGCAGCGGAAGCTCCTTGGACAGGATCGGCACGATCAACAGCAGCAGCGCCAGCACCGCCACGATGGCCAGCGCTTCGACAATTGCCACCGCCACGATGCGCGGCACGCGCCGCTTGACCAGCGCCTCCACCGACGGGTGCAGCGCGTAGGCCAGCACCGCACCGACCAGAAAAGGTGTCAACACCGGCGCCAGCAGCCAGAACACCATCACAACGGCCAGGCTCAAGCCAAGCCAGGTGAACATGCGGCGTTGCGAGGGTGTGAAGCTCATGCGGTGATGACGGTGATGAGCCCGACCATCGGGCAGCGTGGCATTGACAGCGGCGCGAAAGCGCCATGCAGTGGCTGGCCGATTCTATGAGGCGGCGTGACTGCGGCCGGCGTCACAAGAGAGCGCCCGCCTGCTCGGCCCCGGCGTGCCGAGAGCCGGCGAGATCAGCCCGGCGCCGGGCCGCCCCAAGGCGGGCTGCGCCCCCACGGGGGGCAGCGCAGGCGCGAAGCGACAAGCGTGGGGGCCGTCATGTCAGTGCAAGCTCGGCCGGCCGAGCGCTCTCAACTCGACCAAGCGTTCGCGCAGGGCCTGGGCATCCTCGGCTTGCGGCCGTTGTTCGACATAACACTCGATGTCTTCGGCGGCCTCGCTGTAGTGGCCCAGCTCCGCGGCGGCGAGGCCGCGGTCGCGCCGCTCTTCCCAGGCCTGCGGCAGCAGCACCACCAGCCGCCGCTGCACCGCGAGCATGCGGGCCCAGTCTTCTGCCGTGCGGTGGATTTCCTTCAGGTTGCGCAGCATGCGCGCCAGCACATCGCGCCCGGGCGCGGCTTGCAGGTACAGGCCGAGCGGCACATCGAACTCGCCCTCCAGCCCCTGGCGGCGCCGGTAAGGGCTCAAGCGTTCGTCAAGCTCTTCGCGCGACAGCGAATGGCCGTTGAAGGGGTCGATCACCACCTCGCCGCGCGGCATCTTCAGCTTGACCAGGAAATGCCCGGGGAAGGACACGCCGCGTGCGGTGAGCCCGACCTGCCCGGCCAGCTCGATATAGAGCAGCGCCAAAGTGATCGGGATGCCGCGGCGCGTGCTCAGCACCACGTTGAGGTAGCTGTTGCGCGCGTCGTAGTAGTCGTTGACGTTGCCCGCGAACTTGAGCTCCTGGTAGAAGTAGCGGTTGAGGAAACGCAGCTTCTGCACCGGCACCGCGTCGGCCGGAATGCGCCGCTTCAGCTGGACCGCCAGCGCGTCGATTTCCGCGAGCAGCGAATGCGGGTCGAGCTGGGGAAACTCGTCCTGCGCGATCGACGCTGCAGCCTCGATCAACGAGAGGCTGGCATCGTCGGCGACCAGGGTCTCGAAGTATTGAAGCGGCGTGAGGGCCTGGAAGCGCAATTCCGTCATCTCGCTTGAACGCATTTGCGGTGCGCACAAGTGTAGGCCACCCATGCAAGGCGAGTGTCCGGAACAGCCCGATTCAGCTTCGCCGCATGAACGCGCGCAAGCGCAGGCCGGAGACGAAGAGGATCGCCAGGTACAGCATCAC
>JANNGZ010000309.1:0-1606 GCA_031404155.1 Burkholderiales bacterium | reverse complement strand
GGCGACAAGGATCCGTATGCGCTGCGCAGGCATGCGCTGGGCGTGATCCGGTTGCTGATCGAGCGTGATCTGGCGTTCGATCTACCGACGCTGGTGCGCGAGGCGGCAACGAGCTTTGGAGCCTTGTTGCCTGACGCGGCGGCGGCGCAGGACGCGCTGCCCTTCATCTACGAGCGCATCGCAGGCTACTTGCGCGAACTCGGTTACGGCGCGCAGGAAGCCGACGCGGTGATCGCCGCGCGCCCGCCTTGGGGCGAGATCACGCGCCGGCTGGCGGCCGTGCGGGCTTTCGCTGCCCTGCCCGAAGCCGCGTCGCTGGCATCGGCCAACAAGCGCATCGCCAACATCCTGAAGAAGAGCGATGCGAAGCCCGCCGCAGCGGTCGATGCATCCTTGTTCGCCGAGCCGGCCGAACACGCGCTGTTCGCCGCATTGATCCAGGTGCAGCAGCGCGCCGATGCGCTGTTCGACCAAGGCGACCACGCCGCCAGCCTGCGCGAACTCGCCGCCTTGAGAACCCCCGTCGACGCCTTCTTCGACGGCGTGATGGTCAATGCCGACGACGCCGCGTTGCGCGCCAACCGCCTGGCCCTGCTGGCCACGCTGCACCGAGCGATGAACCGCGTGGCCGACCTGTCGAAGCTGGCGAGCTGAGCCACAGGAGCAAGCCGATGGTTCCGCTTCATCCCAAGCTCGTGATCCTCGGCCGCGACGGCGTGCTCAACCAGTACCGCGACGACCATGTCAAGGCGCCGCACGAGTGGCAGCCGGTGCCCGGGGCTTTGGAGGCCGTGGCGCGCCTGAACCACGCCGGCTGGCACTCGGTCGTGGCGACCAACCAGGCCGGCATTGGCCGCGGCCTGCTCGACATGGCGTCGCTCAACGCGGTGCACCGCCGCATGATGCAGGCCTTGGCCGAATGCGGCGGCCGCATCGACGCCGTCTTCTTCTGCCCGCACACGCCCGAAGACCACTGCGAATGCCGCAAGCCGCTGCCCGGCCTGATGCTGCAGATCGCAGATCGCTACGGCCTGGACGGCCTGCTCGCGCGCGTGCCGATGGTTTGCGACACCGCGCGCGACCTGCAGGCCGCGCAGGCGGCAGGCTGCGAGCCGCACCTGGTGCGCACCGGCCGCGCCGCCGATCTGAGCGCCGAGGCCCTGGCGCACTGGAGCGTCGGCATCGACGACTTCCAGGTCCACGACGATCTGGCGGCCTGCGTCGAGTTCCTGCTCCACCGCGAGCACGCCCTACTCGGCGTCGTCGGCGAAGACTCGCGTCCGACACCGTTTCTGCGCTGATGCTCGCCGCACTGCGCTCCGCGACGTTCATCGGCTGGATGGCCGTGACGGTGGTGCCCTATGCGCTGGCCACGCTGGTCGCTTCGATCTTCACCCGCGGCGACCGGCTGTACTGGATTTGCGTGGCCTGGCTGCGCGTGGTGGTGTGGGGCGCGCGCACGATCTGCGGCGTGCGCCACCGCGTCATCGGCATGGAGCACCTGCCCTCGGCCGACCCGCTGGCGCCGGTGATCCTGGCGCCCAAGCACCAATCGACCTGGGAGACCTTCGCCTTCCCGACCCTGATGTCGCACCCGCTGGCCTAC
>JANNGZ010000308.1:0-4854 GCA_031404155.1 Burkholderiales bacterium | reverse complement strand
CATCGACCGCATCGCCGCCCAAGCCACCGCCTTCGCCCTCGCCGCCGCGGTCACGCTGAGCCTGCTGCTCGGTGTGGACCACCTGGCGGTGAGCGAACACGCCGCGCAGGACGCACCCACCCTGGTCAAGGCCAGCGACCGCGCGTTGCGCAGCTGAGGCGGCCGGCGCGCCGCGAGCGCGCATCACCGACCAGAACGCCCGGGCAGCCCCCGGGCGTTTTGTTTTGGCGCCGCGCGTCGGCTCGGCGAGCTGCAAGCCGCGATTCAGAACGCGAACTTCAGCCCCACGCTGACCAGCTTCGCGCTCGGCGACGCCAACTGGGTTCCCCAGGACGCGTCGAGCCACAAGCGCTCGGGCAGCGCGGCAAAACGCAGCCCGAAGTTCAGCGTGGCCTCGTTGCGGTCGTCGGCGAGCACTTCGGCCATCAGGTCGAAAGCGCCGAGCTTGGTGCGCTCCACCGCCACGGAATACGAGGTGGTGCTCTGGCGCGCCGAACGTGAATGGTTCCAGCCCAGGTTGGCGTGTATCAGCCAGTCGCCGCGCGGTTGGGTCCAGACCAGGTTGAGCGCGCTGCGCTCGTGGCGGAAACTGCTGCCGGCGCTGCGCTGCGTGTCCAGGCTCCAGGCCAGGGTGATCGCGGCGGCATCGTCCTTCGGCGCCAGCAGCGCGGTCTTGCCGTTGAGCGCGTAAATGTCGGCGCGCGCTCCCTGCGCCTGCGCCAGCGCCAGCGCCACCTGCGTCTGCCAGCCGATGCCGCAGCCCAATTGCAGCGTGCGCGAAGTGGCCGACACCCCCGAGAGGCGGGCGCGCTCGAACACCGCCTCCAGCTCGCACGCCTTCGGTTCCAGCACGCCAGAGTCCTCGGTTTGCAGCGGGCGGCCGGCATGCAGCGCAGCGCTGGTGCCAAGCGCGGTGAGGCCGGCGACGAGCCGGGCAGATGTTTTCATCGGGAGCGGAGTCCTCGGCATGGATTGAGGCTGGAAAGGCCTGCCCGTCGGGCGCATGATTCTCACCGCGGCGCGGGGCCGGTCGGCCGCAACCGCCGCGGGCTCTCTCAAGGAAACGCCGGGCCGCCCCAAGTTTTCTTGCTCTCCCTCGGGGGGGGGGCGGACGCCGCGAGGCGGCGGCCTTGGAGGCGCTCAGAACAGCGAGGTGCGATATGGGTCATGCGCGGGTTTGCGGATTTGCCCTGCTCCTGCTGGGCGCGCTCCTCGGTCCGGGCGCCAGCGGGCAGGCGGTGAACAGCCGCATCGTGATCGACGGTTCCACCGGCGTGATGCCGCTGGCCGCCGCACTGGCCAAGGCTTTCCAGGAGCGCAACCCCGGCATCGCGGTGGAGTTGGGCAAGGGCTTGAGCACCAAGGCACGCTTGGAGGCGCTGGGCGAAGGCAGGATCGATATCGCGCTGGCCAGCCACGGCTTGAACGTCGCCGAGGTCACGCGCCAGGGCATGGCGGTGGCCGAAGTCGCACGCATGGCCGTGGTGTTCGCGGTCAACGCGTCGGTACCGGTGAGCAACCTGAGCGAGCAGCAGGTCTGTGACGTGTACGCCACCAAGACCGTGAACTGGAAGGACCTGGGCGGCACCGACCAGGCCATCGCGCCGCGCACCCGCCCCGACAGCGAGGTGGACACCGAGGTGGTGCGGGCCCATCTCGGCTGCCTGAAGGACCTGAAGATGCCCGAAGCGGTGAAGCTCAGCCCCAAGTCCGGCGACATGGCCGCCGAGCTGGCCGCGGTGGCGGGCGCGCTGGGCATGACCACGATGACCGTCGTCGAGCAGAGCCAGGGCCGGATCAAGCCGCTGGCGCTCAACGGCGTGGCGCCGAGCGCAACAAACGTCGAGACCAAGGCCTACGCGCTGGTTCGAGAATCCTTCTTCGTGAGCAAGGCAGCGGCGTCGCCCGCGGTGGCGAGCTTCCTCGCGTTTGTGCGCAGTGCCGAGGGTGAGCGAGTGATTCGCGCCAACGGGGCGATACCGGTGAAGTGACCCGGTTCTCGGCGGGCTCGCGGCGGGTTCGCAACAGGCATTCGCTGCTTGTCTTGCCTGCTTGCCTTCGCTGCTTGTCTTCGCGGCGCATTCGCCGCGAAGCGAGGCATGCCGCGTTGCTCGGCGCGACGCCGGCCTCCGCTTCGTCGCCCAGGCCGACGGCTCGTCACGCCGCAGAAGCACTCCGTCGCAGCTCGCTTTGCGTGAGACCGGCCGCTGCCTAAAGTTCGCTCCATCAACAAACCCGACACCGCCACAGGAGCCGCCCCATGAACACCGCCACCATCGTCGCCCAAGCCACCGCCTTCGCACTGGCCGCCGCCGTCACGCTGACGCTGCTGGTGAGCGTGGACCAGCTGGCGCTGAACCAGCATGCCGCGCAGGACGCACAGACCTTGGTCAAGGCCAGCGCCGCGCCCCGCGCCTGAAACGGGGCGCCGGCCGGCGCAGCTTCCGAACCCCCCCAGCGCCCGGGCCTTGCCCGGGCGGTTCGATTGTTGAGTGCGCAGCCGCAGTGGCGCCGCGCGCGCTCAGAGCTTCAAGACCTGCAAGCCCAGCTCCACCGAGCGCGTGCCGTCGTTCACCCACACCAGCGCGTCCTGCACCGTCACCTGCAACTGCATCGAGCGTTTGGCCAGGGTGGCGAGTTCCTGGCTTTGTTCGCTCGGCAAATGCCACACGCGCAGGTTTTCCGCGCGGCTGAGTTTGCTGGCCAGGCCCTGCCACCAGATCGGCGTGCTCGCCGCGTAGGCGATGAAGATGGCGCGCTCGGCGCGTGAGGCCGCGCGCAGCATGCGGCGCTCGTCGGGCAGGCCGACCTCGATCCACTGCACCAGCTGGCCGGTGAGGTCGCGCTGCCAGAGGTCGGGCTCGTCGGTGTCGGAAAGGCCGCGCGCGAAGTCGAGGTCGCCGTGGTGGTTGTCGGCCGGCACATGCAGCGCAAAGGCGAGCAGCCGCACCATCAGTCGCTCCTCGGTTTCGGACGGGTGCAGCGCCAGCGTCAGCGCATGGTCGCCGTAGATCTGGCGGTCCATGTCGGCGATTTGCAGTAGCGCCTTGTAGATGGTGGATTTGATCGCCATGGATTCCTGCTGCGCGCGGGTCGGGTGGTGGCTTCAGCCCACGTGTTTGCCACGGGTCCAACCCCCGCGGCTCAGCCAGCGCTCGCCGTCGGCAGCGGCGCTGGCTTCCAGCTCGGTGGCCATGGCATCGTTCCAGCGGTTGAGAAAGCCGAACAGCGCCACCACGCCGGCGATCTCGACGATCTCGCCTTCGTCCCAGTGCCGGCGCAGCTCGGTTGCGATCGCGGCGTCCACCGCACCCGGCACGCTGGCGGCGGCGCAAGCAAATTCGAGTGCGGCGCGTTCGGCCGCGTTGAACAGCGAGCTGGAGCGGAAGTTCCACACCTCGTCGAGCCGGCGCGGGTCGGCGTGCTCGGCCTCACCGAAGCGCGCGGCGGCGCGGATCGTGTGCGCTTCGCAATAGCGGCAGCCGGCAACGCGGCTGGCCACATGGCCGACCAGGCGCTTCAACTCGCTGCTCACACGGCCCTGGTTCTGCATCACCGCGCGGTTGAGTTCGGTGAATGCACGAGCAATCGCGGGGCGGCGCATCATCGTCAGCACACTGTTCGGCGCGAAGCCGAGCGTGGTGTTGAAGAAGGCGGCGAGTTGCGCCACTTCGGGGTCGTGGTCGGCGGGCAGCGGGTCAATCAGCGGCATGGGGCGGGCCTTTGGCGGCAGTCGGCGGCGGACTGTGCCACAGCGTGCCCCGCCGTCGGCTTCAGCGGATTGCGAGCGCGCCCAGGCGGCTGCGAAGCGGCGGCATTCAACGGCCTCAGCGGCCGCGCGAGCCCCGCCCCGCGTCAGCGGCCCGCGTACTGCGGCTTGTCGCGGCAAAAGGCTTCCAGGCCCTTCGCCGCCTGCGCCCGCACCTTGCCGCGCAACAGCGGCGTCCAGCCGAGCAGCCAGCCGGCGGGCCCCAGCGCCTGGCGTGACCAGCGCCAGAAGCTGAACGCGTCGACATGCCGCACCACGCGCCCGTCGCGCAGCGTGAACAGGGCGTCGATGCTGTTGTGCACCTCGCGCTTCGTCGCGCTGAAGGTGTAGCGGGCGTCCCAATGCGCCTGCACCCGGCCGTCGGGCAATTCAGCCAGGTTGCTGTGGGTCACGCGCAGGTCGGTACCGCGCTCGCAGAGCATGTGCCACATGGCGCCGGCCTGCGCGCCGTGCAGGTCGAACACCTCGTCGTTGAAGTGCACCTCCGGGGCATAACAGGCCTGCATGCCGCGCCAGTCGCGTTGCGCGAAGGCGCGGTAGAAACGCTCGACGGTGTTGATGTTGTCGCTCATCTCGATGAAAGTCTTTCCATGATCGTGATCACGCCGGTCCTGGGTTGGGGCCAGGGCCGGCAGTCTCGCCGCGCCGGCACGCCAGCGCAAGGGCCGCGCACCCGGTGGCATCATCTCGGCTTTCAGGCTAGGCGGCGGCACCCTGCGCAGCCGCGGCCGCTCCTTCATCCCAAGACGACGCCCACGATGGACAACACCACCAACCCGCTGTTGCAAACCTGGACCACGCCGCACGGCCTGCCACCGTTTGGCGACATCAGGCCCGCGCATTTCGAGCCGGCGTTCGAGGCGGCGATGCGCGAGCACCGAGCGCAGCTGGACCGGATCGCCGCGCAGGCCGAGGCGCCGAGCTTCGCCAACACGGTGGCTGCGTTCGACGCCAGCGGCAGCCTGATGGAGCGCATCGACGGCGTCTTCCACAACCTCTGCGCGAGCGAAACCTCGCCCGAGTTGCAGGCCGCACAGCGCCGCCTCGCGCAGCCGCTGGCCGCGCACAGCAACGCGGTCTACATG
>JANNGZ010000307.1:0-1857 GCA_031404155.1 Burkholderiales bacterium | reverse complement strand
CCGGTGACCGCCAGCTACATCATCTGCGCGGTGATCGCCGCGCCGGCGCTGATCAAGCTCGGCGTGCCCGACTTCGCGGCGCACATGTTCATCTTCTACTACGCGGTGCTCTCCGAGGTTTCGCCGCCGACCGCCTTGTCGCCCTTCGCCGCCGCCGCGATCACCGGCGGCGACCCGTACAAAACCACGCTGCAATGCTGGAAGTACACCGTGCCGGCTTTCCTGGTGCCCTTCATGTTCGTGCTCGACCCCAGCGGCCAGGGGCTTTTGCTGATGGGTTCGAGCAAAGCGCTCGCCGCCGCGAACTGGTGGTCGATCGCCGAGGTCACGCTCACCGCCGCGGTGGGCATCGGCGCACTCGCCGCCGGCTTCCAGGGCTGGGCGCTGAAGCGCACCACGCCGCTCGAACGCTGGATGTTCATCGTGGCCGGCTTTGCGCTGGTGTATCCCAGCACCGTGTCGGACCTGCTCGGCTTCGGGCTGGTGGTGTTGGCGATCGGCCTGCAAACGTTCCGCCGCGAGTTGGCCTCCAGGAGCTCGACATGAACGCATTGAATGCCGCGGCGACCGGGGTCTACCTGATCGCCGTCACCCCCTTCACCGACAGCGGTGCGCTGGACCTGCCCAGCACCGACCGCATGGTCGACTTCTGCCTCGACAAGGGGGTCACCGGCCTGACCGTGCTCGGCATCATGGGCGAGGCCAGCAAGCTCACCGCCGAAGAGTCGCGAGTGTTTGTCGAGCGGGTGCTGGCGCGTGTTGCGGGCCGGGTTCCGGTGGTCGTCGGCGCTTCCGCAGCGGGCTTCGCGCCGATGCGTGAACTCACCCAGGGCGTGATGGCGCTGGGTGCTGCCGGCGTGATGGTCGCGCCGCCGCCCACGGTGCGCACCGACGACCAGATCGTCGCCTACTTCGACATGGTGCAGGAGACCGTCGGCGCCGATGTGCCCTGGGTGCTGCAGGACCACCCGGTGTCCACCGGGGTGCAGATGTCCACCGCGGTCGTCCTGCGCATCCTCAGGAATTCGCCCTCTTGCGTGATGCTCAAACATGAAGACTGCCCCGGCCTGGCCAAGCTCTCGGCGATCCGCGCCGCGAGCGACAAGGGCGAAGTGCGGCGCGTCTCGATCCTCACCGGCAACGGCGGCGGCCTGTTCCTGCCCGAAGAATTGAGCCGCGGCGCCGACGGCGCGATGACCGGCTTCGCCTACCCCGAAATGATGGTCGATGTTTGCCGCGCCCATTCAGCGGGCGATGTCGAACGAGCACACGACCTCTTCGACGCCTACTTGCCGCTGGCGCGCTACGAGCAGCAGGCGGGCATCGGCCTGGCGGTACGCAAACACATCCTGGCCGAGCGCGGCGTGATCGCCAGCGCCGCTGTCCGCAAGCCGGGGCCGAGGTTGGCGGCGGCCGATATCGCGGACATCGCGCGGCTGACCGCGCGGCAAACCCGGCGCTTGGCCGAGATCGCTTGAAATGAAACACCCCCGTTGCGCCTGCGGCGCTCCCCCTCAAGGGGGCACCGCCAGCGGCCTGGCGGAGCCAGATCCGCGGCGGTTGCTTGGCATGGCCTCGCGTTTCATGCGTCGCGCGTCGCGCGAAGCGCGGTGGTTCCGCTGACATGCAAGCACCGCTTCACCCTGTTTCGGAGACCGACATGAGCTCGAACATCGACATGGCCCTCGACGCCCAAGCCATCGAAGTGCTGGCGCAGGTGACCACCGCCACGCTGACCACCATCCTGCTCAAGAAGGGGCTGCGCAACGTCTGGCTGCGTGGCACCAAACCGTTGCGGCCGGGGCAGCCGCGCCTGGTCGGCCGCGCCTTCACGCTGCGCTTTGTGCCGGCGCGCGA